>JAEEIQ010000021.1 GCA_016281435.1 Bacteroidales bacterium | reverse complement strand
GCCTCCGCTCCTGCGGACATGGCCGTGAAGCGATGGACTCCCTTCTTGTCCAGGATAGCTATCGCATCCCCCTCCTTCCACTCTCCGACGGAATCATCGGCGCGGACGGCAAAGGTCATCTCCTTTTCCGTCCCGGTCTCGCCGACCGGTCCATCCACTCCCAGGCATGCCGCAAGGGCGGCCGCCAGGACGGAGAGCAGAAGGCAGGAATGCATACGCATGGGAAGCCAGGGTTATTCTATGACCTTCTCAGGGCTGTACACCTTGGTGGTCCCGCCATCGACGGACACCCACGCACGGACCACGTCACCCGCGGAGAGGCTGGCCGAAGCCGAAGCTGTTGTCTTGCCATCGGTCAGCGACGACAGGCCTCCGGCAGCAAGGGCAGTGAACTCGCCCGCACCACCGGCCTTGTATTCGAAGCCGGAGCTGAGGTTGGAGGACTGGGTCACGGAGTTGACGTACACCAGCGAAGATACCGTTCCTGCGGAATACGAAGGAGGGCATACGTACTGCACGGTGGCAGTCGGGGTGCCGGTGTAGTAGAATTTGATAGACCCAATGATTTGATTTGTCTTACCCGTTTGTCCCTTACTGAAATAGAGGAAATACTGTTTTCCTTCAGTCAATGCCGAAGATATCGTCAGCTGCTTTTCACCCCATCCCAACGCGTCAGACCAGCTAACTTTGTCCGATACCGTTTCCCCCTTCTCATTATATAATTGGACGAATGAAGATCCGGTGGTACCGGTCACTAAGGTGCTTTTTATGGAACAAAGAGTAAGTCCGTTAATTTGCGGAGTCGAAACATATGAATCTTTAGATTGAAGTAAGTGTAGCCCTTGTTTTTCCCCATTCCAGTAAACGTCTCGTCCAGATTTGGTGCCTCTGAAGAACAGAGTCATGCAGTAATGCTCACCGCTTTTATTAACAAACGGAATATCTCGATCAATCGCGGTAGGAGGATCCGGACATGCATTCGGAACCTCGTAAAGAGGATAATCGTAATTTGAACCTGAATCTGACAAATCAAAAACAATCTCGGTGATGACAGGTGTCGAAAAGTCTTTTACTTCAGAGTAAACCTTGCCGGAACCATCATTGACCCAAGAACGGACCCGGTACTCCGTCCCGGCCTCAAGGGCATCGGCAGTCGCCGTGAATGACATTTTTGCCGTCGCATCAAGATTTGTCCACACAGCCTCGGACGCTTTCTTGTACTCAAAGCCGCAAGTATAAGTCAATGCGTCGGAAAGCGTACTGAAGCCTGCAGAGAAAGTCGCAGAAGTTTCCGAATCCGCCTTGGCGGAACAATAAATATCCAATATTGTGCTTTCCGGTGATCCCGTGTAAAAGAACTCCCACCTCGCTACGCAGACTTCATCCTGCTGAGTATCTCCAGCAGAGTAAGTCTTCATCCTATACTGCAATGAAGCGTCCGGATTGACCATATGCCATATAGGGGACGATCCGTAAGTGAATGCCGTGTTGTAGCTGGAACCGCCGTTAATGTCGCCGGAACCTGTCGCTATACCTACGTGCCCGTGCGCATACGGAGTGGTGACATTGCCGCCGAAAGTAAGCCTTACGGCCTTCAGGGTCATGCCGGCAATCTTTGGTATGGAAATGTAGCTATCCTCGCCCCTTCCCCAGCGGAAGCACATCGAACTGTTCTGGACAAAGCCCATCTTGCTATGGGAAGGGAATCTGAAATGTCCGGAGGTCTCATCCGCGACAAGCACTGCATCCACATCTTTCAAGGTACCTGTCTTGTAACCCGTCGAGAAAGCGTCGGGGTATTCGAAGGGATTGACGAAAGAGAATTTCCCATCTCCGTCCTTGACAAGGTCCCCACTTCCGTCAACTGCGGCGAAGTTCATCATGATTTTGGTCATGGGGGTCCATGAAAGGGCATTGTCGACGGGGCCGAAATTCATTATCGCACCCTGTGAGAAGGTGACGGGAGACGCTCCGACCTTCGAGGCGATGCTGTCATCCGAGGAGCGGGTGAACATGAACTGGATGCCTCCTGTCAGGGCCGCAGGGGCCACGGCCGCATAGTAGGTTCCGGCAGCGAAAGTCTCTCCGGCTGCGGGAAGTATAAGGAGATGGTCGAGCGTGGCCGACGAAACGGCGGGATCCCCGGATGCGGGAACCGTAACCGCGACCGTTCCCGCCATCTTGATGCCGGAAGCATTGCAGATGGACACGGAAGTGATGTCGTCGGAAGCAAGGGTGAAGCGGATAAGGCCGACCACATGCTGGAGAGTCACGTCTTCGCCGTCAACCTTGCCCACGCAGACAGCCGCGTTCCTATCGAAGCCATCAATTACAGGGCGCTGCAGGTTGGGTATTTCCAGGGTGATGACATTTTCGGCCCTCGAAGAAAAGGCTCCCTCGGGGTACACGGCATAAAGGGCGGTGTCCTCGGCCAGGGACCCGGAGAAGGAAGTGGTTGCAGAACCGCCTGCATCCGCCTTGAATGAGTGCGAGCCGCTTGCGCCGAGAACGGCTATCGGGTCGTTCTCTTCCCAGAACACTTTCCAATCGGACTGGAGGGCCGTCCTGGAGGCAGGACCTGCCTGCTCCGCTCCCTTCAGGCTGACCTGGAGGACGGCATCATTTACGGGTGTGTCGGACAGGGGGCTGTCCGTAGATTCTTTAACGCTGCAGGAAGCGATGAAAAGGGCAGTCAGACCATAGACTGCAAGTTTGTCAAGTTTTCTCATGTCCTTACTGTTTTAGCGTTACCATTGGTAGTTGTACGGATCGTACGGATCTTCGAGATTGTCAGGGCCGCGGAATCCATCAAGCCCTCTGACGCTCAGGCAAAGAACTCTTTCTGCCGAAAGCCTCAAGACCAAAAGGTCAGGTGTTGAATAATTGTTGATCATGATACATTTGTGGTTTGTGCAAATATATCTTGAACAAAATCGGAACCTGTAAAATTCCGTCCTTATTTATATTGATTATATAAGGTTGATATAAAAAAGAGAATATTTTATCTATTTTTGTCCAAAAATACATTCCAGCATGATAAAAGTGCTTCTTCTCATACTTGCCATTTCCTCAGCCGTCGCGGGACCTCCGCCGGCCGGCAATCCGACCGGAATACGCCGTTTCGGCAGGGAGGACGGACTGTCGAACCTGACCGTGCGGGATATCGCATGTGATGCCGAAGGTGAAATCTGGATAGCAACAAGGGACGGGCTGAACCGCTATGACGGATACTCCATGACCACATACCGCACGGACCCCGACAACCCGTCGAGCCTGGGATGCAACGTGCTGGAATGCCTGGAAGTCGCAGAAGACGGATGCATATGGATAGGCACCGATACAGGATTCTCAAGATACGACCCCACGGTCCGCAAGTTCCGGAATTACCAACTTCCTTCCGGACACGTGCTGGGCATAGTACAGATGGATGAGGCCACCCTTTACCTCAGGACCGGGAGCAGAGGAACCTTTTTCGACATCCCGTCTTCGACTTTCATGGACGAATACGGGCCTGTCAGGATCTCTGATCACAAACGTCTTTCTGTCCTGAAATCCGGCGGAAGGATATACTGCTCCGATACGGAAACCCTTTATTGCGTGGATGGCGACAGTCTCCGCCCCCTGGTCTCCGTCAGGGGGCCGGCAAAGGATATTATCACCATGGGTGATTCCCTGTGGATATGCCGCAACGACAACAGCCTGTATGTTTTTGATAAATCTTCGGGGAGTATATCCGAATATCGTACCGGGGGACTGTTCAACAAGACGCGGGATGTAGATATGCTCGGGAAGACTTTGCTATTTGCTACAGGCAACGGGCTTACAGGCGTGTCCGAAGACGGGAACCTGCGGACGATAAATGTTTTTCCCTCGGACACCGAAGGATATCATATCCCCGTCAACCGCCTCCAGAAGGATTTGCAGGGGGGATTATGGGTCACTTCTTTCCACGACGGCGTCTGCCGCCTGGACGAAGGACCGGAATGCCTGTACTCCCCGGCTCCCGTCATTACGGGGATTTCCGTCAATGGAGAAAAACTTCTTCCTTCTCCGGAAGGTGCAATAGAAAAGGACGTACGCTATCTGGACAGGATCCGCCTGTCCGGGAAGGTATCCGAACTTGATATATCCTTCTCCGTAGTTAATCTGTCGTCTGAGGGTGGCAACAGCTTCCGGTACATGCTGGAAGGGTATGAGAAGAACTGGCATGAGCAGGACAACCGGACTCCCGCCACATTCCAGAAACTCAAGCGCGGGAGATACTGTTTCCGGCTATGCTCCGCAAATGCGGATGGAATCTGGTCTGATGAAGAAAAAAGATTATATATCACTGTAGGCGCGAGGCTCGAAATAGCCGTCCTGCTTGCCGTTCTCGCCGCGTGCGGCCTTGCAGCCGCAGTATCGCGCGCCTCCAACAAGCGGAAGAAACGCATTTTCAAAGTCAGTTCTTCCATCGAGGGGCTGGAGTACACCTTTGATTGCCCCGGGACGGGGACACTCTCTCCCGAAGCCGCGTCTTTTCTAAAAAAAGTCGTCCGGACCATTGAATCCAACGCGGAGGATGGCTCATATTCTTCCTCCAAACTTGCAAGCGACCTCGGGATGAGCCGGTCATCCATGTATGGCCAGCTTTCCGACATTATTGGAATAGGGGCCGGGAAACTCATGTCGGGCATACGCCTGGACATGGCCAGGCATCTCCTGGAGTCGGGGAACTGCAGCATTGACGAAGCAGCCGAGAAGACGGGCTTCAACAGCCGTTCCTATTTCTCTTCCTGCTTCAAGAAACGCTTCGGACGCACTCCGAAAGCCTTCCTCCCTGTGCTAGCGCTTTTGCTGCTTCTGGGGGCGCCCTGCTCCGGCCAGAATCCGTCGGCAAGGGTTTTCCGCGAAATCGCTCTCCCGGATTATGCAGCAGGGGGACCCGTATGCAGCATGTGCCAGGACTCTGACGGTTTCATGTGGATGACGAACGGGACCAAGCTCTTCAGATATGACGGATCGCGGTTCACGGCTGCCGGATTCAAAGGGCTGCACCCTCCGTACCCGTCCGTCGGCAGGATTGTCCGGGACGCATCCGGAAGACTTTGGGCGCTGACGGACGAAGGAGCATGGCTATATGATACCGATAATCATCAGTTTACGGACATTCTCCATTTTCACAAAGCTTCCGTAAGGGGCCTGGCGGATATCGGCCAGGGGCTCCTGCTCGTCGCTTCCTCGATGGGTACAAGAGTCTGCAACATCCGGGACGGAGTACCGGTAAACGACATGTTTCCCCGACAGGACCTCCGCTTTAAAAGCGCGTCAACCCTTGGGAGAAACGCATTCCTCGTAGGCGAGAACGGCGGGCTGTACCGATGGAACATGGACTCGGACCGGCTGGAACTCCTGGCTTCCGCCGGAAAGGAAGCAATACTGGCCAGGCCGGTATTGGACAACCTTGTATGGATACGTACGGAAGACGGAAAAGAAACCCTGTACATGATTAACGAATCAGGGTTGGGGCCGGTTCCGGGCAGCATGGATCCACTTTATTTTTCCAGGGATGACGATTCCGATTTCCTGAGATTCGTGGACGACAACGGAGGATGGTGGTGCGCGACCCGAGACGGAAAGCTTTATTTCTCCTCGCCTGAAAAGTATCCCCTGTCCTATCTTCCGGACAAGAACGGAAACAATCTTTTCGAGTCCTCGGTGGTAAGTTGCATCGCGGCAGCGGAAGACGGGAGCATCTGGATGGGAAGGCCGGGAGACGGCAACATATTAAGATACGATCCCAAGACATCTTCACTGCATACGTACAGATGCGCGAATGCATACGAAACCAAGAGCATCATCCCACTGGGACGGGAGGTCCTCGCCGGATTCTATTCAGGGGGCCTGTATATAATCGACACGGTCACCGGAAAGGCCGAACCGGTAAGCGGGCTTAAATGCATCCGGAACATTCTCCCGTGGGAGAAAGGGACATTTCTCCTGACATCGAACACCGACCTGTACCGATTCGACAGAAACACGGGAACCCTTACGGAAATCCATCCGGAGGGCTGGACTTCCGCCTACATGAAGCAGCTCTTCCTGGATTCCGCGGGCTGCCTTTGGATTGCCTCCGAAAAAGGATTGCAGATGTATTCCTGCGAGGACGGAGAATTCAAGCCCGAGGCGAGGGACGTGCTTCCGCGGATCCGCAGGGCAACGGACATAATCGAGGATGACAACGGGATCGTCTGGATTACCACGGAATACGGACTATGGTCTTATGACCGTCGGTTCAACAGGTTGCAAGAGTTTACGGACCCCTTGAGGCTATTTCAGAATACGGTCCTGTACTGTATCGAAAAAGATGGTTCGGGAAAGCTTTGGATATCAGGCAGCGAAGGCCTGTTTTCCATGAACCCGGCCAATGGATTCGTCATGAAATACACCGGAGAGCAAAAGGCGATCTGCAGCCAGTATGTTTCCGGAGCCTCCGCCGTTTGTCCGGACGGGCGGCTTTTGTTTGCGGGCGTAGGAGGCGTGACCGTCGTATCCGCAGATGATGACGGAGAGGCAAGTTTCCTGCCCGAACCTGTGCCGGAAGCCATCCGTTGCGGCCCGGACACCCTGACCTTGAAGGATGGGACAATCAGCATTAAAGAGGGCAAGGA
The DNA here is from genome assembly GCA_016281435.1 of Bacteroidales bacterium. Next base: position 40,363 of record JAEEIQ010000021.1, on the reverse strand, counting down.
CAGCCTGAAGATATCTTTTATAATACCCGATATGGCATCATCCGGGGCATATGCCCTTGCCTTCAACATGGACGGAGGTGAAGGACAGATTGCCGGCGGAGTTTCAGCAGAAACGGCCTTCCGCGGCCTCAAGGCCGGGACACACATCCTTTCGTATCATACCATACGTGTTTCCGACGGCGCCGGCGGGAAAGAGAAAAGCCTGATCATAGACGTGCGGAGACGGAACGGACCATTGTTTGCCCTCCTTTCCATCCTTGCTGCAATCCTCACTGTCGCCATCCTCCTAATCCTCAGGAAAAAGGGTAAGGAATCCGATTCAGTGTTCCTCGACAAGGCATCCGCGGTCATCGAAGAATGCATGCACGATAAGAACCTCTCCGTCGGAGACTTTGCCACGAAGATGGGGATGAGCAAAAAAAATCTGTACGACAAAATAGGAAGATATGCGAAGACAACACCTTCCGCTTTTATCCGGGACAAACGCATCCTGGCGGCAAAAAAACTGCTGACCGCCACCGACATGCCCGTGTCGGAAGTCGGCGACAGGGTCGGATTTGCGTCCACTTCGTATTTCATTCTCGTATTCCGGAAAAACACCGGAACAACCCCATTCAATTACCGCCAGCAGGCGCGATCCCGCAGGAAATAAGCCCGGGTCTGCCGCCCCTGCTACATCCCCAGGTTCTTGAAGATGAAGGCGTAGATATCAGCCTGCTCTTCAAGGACTTTGGTGAGGGGCTTGCCGCCGCCGTGGCCGGCCTTCGTATCGATGCGTATCAGGGCCGGGTTCGGACCTGCGTTACACTCCTGCAGGGTCGCCGCGAACTTGAATGAATGCGCTGGTACGACGCGGTCATCATGGTCCGCCGTGGTCACGAGCGTGGCCGGGTAGGATGTGCCGGGCTTCAGGTTGTGCAGAGGGGAATATGAACGCAGGTATTCGAACATCTCGGGACTGTCTTCCGAGGTTCCGTAATCGGGCGCCCAGTTCCAGCCGATGGTGAATTTATGGTAGCGCAGCATGTCCATGACCCCGACCTGGGGCACGGCGGCGGCATAGAGGTCAGGCCTCTGGGCGAGGCACGCCCCGACAAGGAGGCCGCCGTTGGACCCGCCCACGATGGCAATTCTCCTGCTGGACGTATATTTTTCCGATATGAGCCACTCGGCTGCGGAGATGAAGTCATCGAAAACGTTCTGCTTCTGCATTTTCGTCCCGGCCAGATGCCAGGCTTCGCCATACTCGCCGCCTCCCCTGAGGTTAACCTGCGCGTAGATGCCGCCGGCCTCGAGGAAGGGTATGCGCATCGAGGAGAAGGACGGCGGAAGACTGATGTCGAACCCGCCGTAGCCGTAAAGGTAAACCGGATTGTCCCCGTTGCGCTCCAGACCCTTCTTGTATGTAAGGAACATCGGGATACGGGTGCCGTCCTTGCTGGGGAAGAACACCTGGACAGTCTCGAACGCGGACAGGTCGAATGCAGTCTTCGGCTGCTTGTAGACGGAGCTGGCGCCGGTCCCGAGGTCGAAACTGTAAATGGAGCCGGGCACGGTGAACGACGAATAGGAATAATAACACCACGGCTCGCCCTTGCGCCCGATGAAGGATGCGCTGCCGACTCCCGGCAGGGCTACTTCACCGAGTAGTTTCCCGTCCGAAGTGAACACCCTGGCATGCGTGGAGGCATCCTGGCTGTACGAAGCGATTATCCTGTCCGAAACGAAGACCGCGCCCTCAAGGACGTTCCCGGCTTCCGGAATCAGATCCTTCCAGAAATCGCACTGCGGCCTGCGCACGTCCGCGACCGCTATCTTGTTCATGGGCGCGCCGTAATTCGTGAATAGGAATATCTTGTCCCCGTCTGTCTCAAGCGGATAAGTACGGTTCTTCATATCCGCCGTCATGCGGACAAAACCCGCTTCCTCCCGCCTCAGGTCCATCACGTAAAGGTTGTTGCCCACATCGGCCCCGTCTTCGGAAAGGAAGGCCATGGTCTCCTCTTCGTTTATGTCGACGGAATAGAAGCGCAGGGGCTCATCGGGATTGCTGAAGAAGAGCTTGTCCTCCGACTGGGGCGTGCCGATACGATGGTAGAAGACCTTGTGGCCCTCGTTCTTGCCGCTGTACTCGTGCCCGTCGCCCACGGGCTTGTCATAAGCGCTGTAGTAGAATCCGTCCCCGCGCCAGGAAGCTCCGGAGAACTTCGCCCAGACGATGTGGTCTTCGAGCAGGCTGCGGCTTTCAACATCCATCACGTAGAACTCCTGCCAGTCGCTGCCGCTGCGGGAGATGCTGTACGCCGCATACTTGCAGTCATGGGAGAAATAGACGCCCTTAAGCGCCACCGTGCCGTCCTCGCTGAGGGTATTGGGGTCCAGAAACACCCTTGCCTCCGCGCCTGGTTCGTCCATCTCGTACAGGACGCTCTGGTTCTGCAGGCCGTCGTTCCGGTAGAAATACCATTTGCCGTTCTTCTCACGGAAGGGAACGCCGACTTTCTCATAGTCGGCCACTTCCTTCAGGCGCGCGAGTATCCCAGCCCGGCAGCGGATGCCCTTCAGGTAATGCTCCGTAACCTTGTTCTGAGCCTTCACCCACGCGGCGGTTTCGGCCGATGTGTCGTCTTCGAGCCAGCGGTAAGGATCCGCAACCTCGACTCCGAAATATGTGTCAACGGTCCCGTCCTTACGGGTCTGGGGGATCTTCGGCGCACAGGCCGAAGCAAGCATGGATGTCATTGCCATCAGAAAAAAGATCTTTCTAGTATTCATGGTTGTAATTATTTCATTCTCTTTCTATCACTTTCCCGGAAGGGACGAAACCTGCCTGACTGCTTCGGTAGTGACGTAGTACTTCACAAGGGTGTTTGGGGCCTCCCAGGATGGCATGGATGAAGGATCGTCGATGTAGGAGAGGAAGTCGGGGACGATGGTGCCGGAACTGAAGCGGCCGGACGGGAACTGCTTGGGGTCAAGGACCAGCCTGTACTTGCCGGGAGCCTCAGGCTCGAAGGAAGCGAAAGGCATCCTTGAGTGTATCTTTTCCAGGGCCGCGGCAGCCTGCTTCGAAGTAGTTTCAACGTACATCACCCTCTTGTAGGAAGTGCTCTCTTCCTGCAGGATGCGGACCGTGGCCTTCTTCCCCTTGATCACCTGGGAGAAGGTATCTCCGCCGCCTTCCGGGGCGACATAGTTCCAGCTGACTTTGACTCCTATCGCAATTCCATCCATCTCGAAGTCGATGGTGCCGTTGCACATGACTTCGAGTTTCCCGTCTTTCACGACGCCGGAAAGGAAGTCCGGGAACTCTTCGCACAGGGTCGACCTCGTGAACTGTTCCTTTGTCAGCACCGTCGGGTTATGAGTGGCCTTCAAGCCCTTGATGCGGGACTTGTCGACGCTCTTTCCGGGAAAACACTCCCAGAACGCGAGGTCGAGAAAGTGCGTCGAAACGTCCGCGACGCCTTCCCCCTGCTGCCTTATGTCGTAGTACCATGCCGGCCGGACAAGGGTCTTCCCGCCCGAGGGTTTCAGGAAATGGTGCACGTCGTCTATGCGGAAGTCCGTGACCTTGCCGAAGAAAGCCTCGTCGGAGACCAGTTCCCTGCAGACTACGTTCATGGCGTTATACCGCTCGGTCATCATGTCAAGGATCACGAGCCCTTTCTCCGCCGCAAGGCTGTAGGCCTTCTCGAGCATGGGAAGGTCCCCGGGCACTATGGCCATGGGCTTGTCCGCCAGGACGTTGTACCCGAGCTCCACCGCATTGAGGATAAGCGCCGACTTGAAATTATTCTTGTTGGCCAGCACTGCGAAGTCGCCCTTCCGGGCCGCAGGTATCTTCTCCAGGTAATCGTCACCTACATAGACCTTCTCCACCCAGCGGGTGGGGTTTTTCCGGCGGGAATTGGACCTTTCGATACGGGCTAGATACTCGTGGAGTTCGGGACACTCCGGGGCATACACAAGCACTGTGTCGCTCACTCCCGGGACCATGGCCGACTGGGCTATGCCCGCGTGGGAATGACCGGGATTGATGACTACCATTCGGCGGTCGGCAGCGCCGGAGGAGATTGTCAGCGAAAGGGCCGCGACAATGGCCATAGACTTGAATTTCATTATCTGATGATTTTTATTCAAACACTACCTTTGAAGCTATTTCCCGGCAAGTCCGGGCCTGGGCGGGGTCAAGGCCATAGTCGGAGGCGTCCTCCGTGAAAGGTTCACCGAAAAGGACCAGGTAGTTCACGCAGGACTTCAGATATGCTCCGAAGACGCTGGGATGGGCATCATCCTTCCAGTAAAGCGGCAGCCCGGCCTCCCTCCCGAGGGCGAAAGCCCTGCCATGGGGCGCGATTTCCGCACCCATTCCGGCGGCAAGCCGGCCGGTCCCTTCCGAAAGGACGGCATCGAAGGCCTCGGCGCTTCCATATCCGTACCAGTCATTTTTCGGCATGGCCCATCTGAGCTCGAAGATGAGCCGGCAGGACGGGGAGTACTGACGCACCTGCGCAGCAAGGGCCTTGGAATCCTCCATGACGGAGGCGTTCTTCTGCGGATCCTTTATATATGCACACGGGGCGGTGGCGTGGTTCTGCAGGATGGCGGCATCATAACCACCCTCGGCGATGGCCGCAAGAGAACGTTCCAACTTGAGATGCTGGCCGAAAGTCTGGCCTCCCTTCAGGTTTATGCCTATCGAAAGGCTCTTCCCCTGGCTGTGGGCTATCTCCGTCAAGGCGAGGTAGGATGCGCCGTGGTATGTCGCCGAATTGCCCAGGATCAGGACCCGCAGCCGCCCGTTTGACCTGGGCCACGCCGCGAGATATGCTCCGTAACGGGGCGACGGCATGACGGACACCCTGGCTTCCGGATCACCGGCATCTTCCAGGGCGCGGGCCCGCACCTGCAGAAGACCGGTTTTCAATTTACGCCTGAGCGGGAAAGTCTGCACGAAGCAGGTTTCGTTGGGGTTCTCGTACTTTTTCAAGGTGAAAGACCCGAATACCCGCCATTTCTTCCCGTCAAAATACTCGCAGGCCCAATCCTCCGGACCTCCGGCCTTGTCGACGCTCAGATAGAAGGACGCGTCGACCTCGGTGCCTGCATCCAGGACGGGGACGGGGGCGGAAAGCAGGAAGAAGTCTCCCGCCTTTATGCCGGAAACGGACACCGAGCCATTCTTCGAATAGCGGTAGCGCGGCGCCTGACCCTCGAAGGAAAGGAAGCCTGTGCCGGTCTTGTCGCCGATTCTGTGCTCCTTTGTCCATGACTCTGCGGCCCCGGCGGGAAGCTCCCACCTCGAGACGACGAACGGGGTCGCCGCCTCCGAGACCAGGGCGAAAAGCAGGCCGAAGGCAATGGAAACCAATGATTTTATCATTTCAGCACCACTTTTGAAGCTATCTCCCGGCAAGTCCGGGCCTGGGCAGGATCAAGGCCGTAGTCGGAGGCGTCCTCCGTGAAAGGTTCACCGAAAAGGACCAGGTAGTTCACGCAGGCCTTGAGATAGGCGCCAAGGTAATTCTGGTGGAAATTGTCCTTCCAGTACAGGGGAAGGCCCGCAGCGCGGGCGAGGATGAAGGCATCCCCGATCGGGGAAATGTCCGCGCCCATCGCAGGGGCGATCTGCTCCGAGCCCTTCCTGAGGTCGGCATCGAAGGCCTCTGCGCTGCCGTAGCCGCGCCAATCCTCCTTCGGCGAGGACCATGTCCGCTCAAGGATCAGGCGACAGGAAGGAGAGAACTTCCTGATCTCCGCTGCCAGTGCCTTGGCATCGTCCATAAGGTAGGCATACTTCTCCGGATCGGAAGCATAGAAGGAATTCGCCAGGCTCTGGTTCTGCAGCAAGGCGGCTTCATAGCCACCTTCCGCTATCGCAGCGCGGGAACGTTCGAGACCCATGTGCTGCCCGAAATTCTGGCCTCCCTTGACGTTGATGCCGACATCCAGACGCTTTCCCTGGCTGTGCGCCAGTTCGACAAGGGCCAGATAAGAAGAACCGTAGAAGGTGAAGGAATTGCCGAGCATCAGCACCCTCTTCGACACCGATGCTCCCTCCGGCCATGCGGCCAGATACGCTCCGTAGCGCGGCTGATTCAGGAAATAGACCGTCGCATCCGGATCCGGCGATTCGTCCATGCAACGCAGCCTGACCTTCACTTCTCCTCCCCTGAGGGTCTTTTTCAGCGTGAAAGTCTTGACATAGCAGCTCTCATTGTTGTTTTTGTACTTCTTCGTCGTCACGGACACCTTCTCCCCGGTTCCGGTCCATTTGCTCCCGTCGAAATACTCACACACCCATTCGGAAGGACCGCCGACACGGTCGACGCCGAAATAAACCGAAAACTCGATGTCGCTTCCCGCCTTCAGCTTACAGGACGGGGCGCTGAAAAGGAAATAATCCCATTTCCTCACATTGGAGACCGTAATCGCGCCGTTCTTCAGATATCCGTAAACGGCATGCGAACCCACGAAAGTGAGGGTCCCCACCCCAGTCACATCCTGAATGGAATGGTCATTGAACCAGGTTCCGCTCTTTATTGTCTGGGAGGAGAATTCCCACCTGGCGGTAAAGGCGGCGGGGGCCGCAGCCAGGCTTAACGAGACAAGGACTGCCGCAACAAAAGATGTCAGGACACGATACTTTTTCATAAACTTATAAATTTAGTTATCTTTCTTCAAGAATAAAGGAGCAAGGGCTGAGCCCAGAAGGATGAGCAACAGGAGGATGGAACTGGCGCGGGACACCCTTTCCCCGGTGACATAGGAGCGGGGCTCGAATCTCATCGTTATCTCATGCTCCCCAGCCGGAAGCTCCGCGCAGCGGAACAGCTCGTCCGCAAGTCCGATTTCCAGGACTGTGCCATCCTCAAGCACGGCAGACCATCCTGCCGGATAATAAACCTCGCTGAAAACGGCCTTCACCGGCCCGGCTGCGGAATACGAATACACCATCTCGTCGGGAGCATACGATACCATCCCGATATGATCCCCTTCCGCGGCATCTTCCAGCCAGGCGCAGCCGCGGGCGCCGGGATTGCGCAGGGGAGCGACATCCCCACCTACTATTATATAACGGCAGTTAAGGGCTGACAGGCAGGGCAGTTCGGGCAGCGCGGCCTGCGCGTCGGCAACGGTGGCCGCGCCCTTCAGGGCCTTGTAGATGGAATTGATCTCCGCGGTCAGATGCTTTTCGATGTAGTCCTGATAGATGCGGAGCTTTGCCGGGGAATAGCCTCCGACATTCTTGTGCCAGTAGGAAGGATGCGCGTCGTTGAAGACATTGACGGAAAGGTCCAGCACCCTGTATGAAGGATCCTTGTCCTGAAGTATCATCTTGTCCACCGGCCTCTGGTCGAACTGGCTGCGGAACGAGCGCGGGGTCACGAAATCATCGGCATTCAGATATCTCTTGCCTGCCGAGAATCCGTCCGCAAGCACGAGAAGGCACACGAGCAGGGCGAAAGTCACCCTTCTGCCTGTCCCCATCTCCGGATGGGTGGCGAAGGTCTCACGGGCGGAAGCGGGGACGCTGAGAGAAAGGCGCATACAGGCCGCAGCGGCCGCTATGAACAGGATGGAGCGAATCGCATCGTGCCATAGGAGGGACCGACGGTCGGCGGACAGGGCATCCACGAGCACGTCCGGCTGGCCGGCATCCGCCGCTCCGGTGAAGGACCCTGCCGCGCTCTGGACCAGGGCCAGCAGAAGGCACAGCCCGGCGGCGATGCCGCCGGCGATGTCCACTTTCTTTCTTATTCCGGGATCATCGCTCCCGCGCACTATCTTGTCCACTGCGATGAAGCCCAGCAGGGGCACCGTGAACTGCAGCATCACCAGGGCCATCGAGACCGTCCTCCACTTCGAATACATGGGCACATGCTCATAGAAAAAGCGCGTGAAGCCCATCAGGTTATGCCCGAGCGCGAGCAGCACGGCAAGAAGCGACGCGGCGACTATCCACCAGCGGTCCCGCCCCTTGCAGACCATCAGGCCCAGGATGAACAGGAATATGGATACGGCCCCGAGGTACATCGGGCCCGCCGTGAACGGCTGCGGCCCCCAGTACAGCGGCAGGTTCTTGCTGACCTCCTTCAGGTTGGGCTGGCCGGCCTTCTTCAGCAGTTTGTATGTCTCCGAAGTCTTCGGATTCACCGCGCCGGCGGAAGCGCCCCCGTTGAAGTTAGGGATAAGCATATTGGGGAGCTCCTCCCAGCCATAGGACCATGCCGTGGCATAGTCCAGCCCGACTCCCTTGTCGGAGCCGCCGGAAGAACCGCCGCGGATGGAATACTTGCTGTACTCCCAGAGCGGAAGGGTCTTGTCGGCGTTCGTGGCGATGCCGGCCCCGCCCAGGACAAGAAGCAGCCCAGATGCGGCGAAAAAGCGTCCTATCCCCTTTCTGCGCTCTTTTGAGACAAGGGTCCAGACCAGCTCCGAGACGGCATAGAACAGGATCAGAACTGCAAGATACCAGGATATCTGGGGATGGTTGGCCTTGATCTGGAAGCTCAGCGCAAGAGCGAAAAGCGCCGCCCCGAGAAGGGTGCGCAACAGCCATCGTGCCTTACCCGTCTGCCTGTACGTGAACACTACGGCGGCCAGCACCCAGGGAAGGAAGGCGATGGCAAGCATCTTCGTATTATGCCCTACCTGTATGATCTGGAAATTGAAAGCGCAGAAGGTCACGGCCACGGCACCTCCGGCGGCGATAAGGGGATTGATTCCGAACGCCAGCATCAGGAGGAAGGCGCCGAGCAGCGAAATGAAGAGATAAGTCGCCGGACGACGGCCCGTCTGCAGCAGGTCGAAAAGAGGTTTCGTCCAGTCGCCCTTCGTGGAGGCCAGGATGGAAATAGTCGGCATCCCGCCGAACATCGAACCCGTCCATTTCGCCGGGCTTCCGGGATGGGCCGCATTCCAGTCGGCGGTCTCCTTCGACATGCCGATATGGCCCGATATGTCGCTCTGGTTGACTATCTTGCCGCTGAGAACTTGCGGCACGAAGGCATATGAGAGGACAATGAAAGACAGTACGATCAGGATATAGGTGATGATCTTTTTCTTCATGACAACGAGTCTAACAATTCAGCATAACGGCCGGCAAGGGCCTGACGGGAATATTTTTCAATGCCGCTGCCGACGGAAGCGGAATCTGACGAAAGGAATGAGCGCCACGCCTTTACGACGGCATCCCGGAGGCCCGCCGCATCGTCCCAGGCTAACATGCGGCCGCAACCCGTTTCCTTCAGGATGGCGGCAGCCGAACCGGAAGGATCCCCTATCCCGAGCACCGGGCGGCGCGAGGCCAGATACTCGAATATCTTTCCGGGAACGATCTTGCCGCCTTCCGCGCCCGTGCGGAGCGGCAAAAGAAGAAGGTCCGCGCTCCTCTGCTCGAGTATGCTTGCGGCATGGTCCAGGTAGCCGAGGTTCTCCACGGCACCGCCGAGTCCGGCACCGTCCAGGCTGGCTGAAACGGCCGAATCCACCTTGCCGCACAGGCGTATCCGGAGCTTTTCACGGAACTGCGGGTCCTCCCGGCAAAGATCCGAAAGGACTGTCCAGAGGACGCCCGGATCGCCGTCGGAGCCCAGCATACCTGTATGTACGATGCGGAAATGCTCCCTGTCCCGGTCCGGCGCCGGGGCTTCGAAATCGGGAGCATCGAAACCATTGGTGATAAGTTCGACGCGGGTCCGCGTGCGCAGGGCAAAATCGTCCCGCACCTGCTGCGACACGGCCACCACGGCGGACGCGCCGTCAAGGACCGACTGCTCCATCCTGAGGTGGGCCCTGCGAGCTGCAGGCAGCAGATGAAGGTCCTTGAAATAGAACATCCTGGTCCACGGGTCACGGAAATCGGCGACCCAGGGGACGCCTGCCCGGCGCTTCAGCCCGAGACCGATAAGATGGACGGAATGAGGCGGCCCCGTAGTCACGACGGCATCCACGGGATGCCCCTGCAGATAGTCCAGAAGGAACTTCACGGACGGGCGCACCCAGCTCCGGCGCGGATCCGGGATGAAGAAATTTCCCCTGATGAAAAGGGATATGCGTTTCAGAAATGATTTCCTGCCGCCCGGAGACGAAAGTTCGGTTATCTGAGTGCTTGCCCCGCCTGTCAGGCGTCGGTAGATGGCATAAGGCTCACGGATGGGCGTTCGCAGCACTTCGAGCCCATCGGGCAATTCGGCCGCAAGAGCCGGATCCTGCCGCCCGCGCTCGGGATTGGACGGCGTGTAAACCACCGGCTCCCAACCGAAAGAATGGAGATATTTGGAGAATTTGACCCAGCGCTGGACGCCCGACCCCCCTTCAGGAGGCCAGTAGTACGTTATGACGAGGACCCTTTTCATGATGCGCACGAATTCCAAAATTACAAAAAATTGAGTACTTTTACACAAAATCCGAGAAAGCGATGAAAAACAGAATCCTTCTTCTGGCAGCATTTTGCTCCCTGCTTGCTTCCTGCGCGGCCCCTGCTCAGCTCTCGGTCCTGCGGCGCACATACATGGAAGACTCCCGCAAGAACATCGGGAAAGAATCCGCTTCCGCCATGCCGGCCTACAAGGAACTCATCAAAAATGCCGAGGCAGCACTGAAAGCAGAGCCGCTCACGATAACGAACCAGACCGTCACTCCTCCCAGCGGGGACAAGCACGACTACATGAGCATGGGACCCTACTGGTGGCCGGATCCGACCAAGCCCAACGGGCTGCCCTACATACGCAGGGACGGAGAGCACAACCCGGAATTCTACAAGATGGAAAGCCGCGGCTGGCTGGTCAGGACCTGCAACAACGTCCAGACCCTGTCTTACGCATGGTATTTCAGCGGAGAAGAAAAATATGCCGAAAAGGCGGCGCAGCTGCTGAAGGTGTTCTTCCTCGACCCGGAGACGAAGATGAACCCGAACCTGACCTACGGACAGAGCATACCCGGAAGGTGCACCGGGCGGGGAATCGGCCTCATCGACACCCGCATCCTTGGCCAGACCATGGATGCCATCATACTTCTGGACGGCTCCAGGGCATGGACGGCTAAGGACAAGGCGGCGATGCAGGATTGGGTGCGGACCTTCTACCATTGGATGCTCGAGAGCGAGATAGGAAAGGACGAAGGCCGGCAGCCGAACAACCACGCTTCGGCCTACGACATGCAGATATGTGCCTACGCCGTCTTCTGCGGCGATATCGACGTGGCCCGGAACCAGCTTGAAAACGTCACCCGCGGAAGGATGGATGTCCAGTTCCCCGCAGACGCTTCCCAGCCTCTGGAGCTCAAGAGAACCAATTCCTGGGGTTATTCCACCGGGAACCTCTGCATGTGGATGGAACTGGTCGAGCAGGGAGAAAACCTCGGAATCGACCTCTGGAGCTGGAAGAACAAGGCGGGAGTTGGCCTGAAGGACGTGGTTGAATGGTATTTCCCGCATATCCTCGAAGGCAAGCCCTGGTTCAAGAAAGACCTCTCCTCAACACGCAGCCCCGCCTCCATCGACAGGGTCATGAGAGTATATTGCCTCAAATTCTGCCCGGAACGCTATCCGGAATTCGTCGAAGGAATCAAGAAATTCACGAATTACTCCAAATATGATTTCGGGACAACCGTCAACAACCTGCTATATCCGGTGAATGGCTGAAAGGAAGATTGAAGATACCCCGATGCTGAAGCAGTATTTCAGCATCAAGGCGCAGCATCCGGAAGCGGTCCTGCTCTACCGGGTGGGTGACTTTTACGAGACATACTCGGACGATGCCGTGCTGGTCAGCAAGGTGCTGGGGCTGGTCCTTACGCGCCGCTCGAACGGCGACAAGGGCTTCACTGAGATGGCCGGATTCCCGCACCACGCAATAGAGTCCTACCTCCACAAACTGATCCGCGCCGGCTACAAGGTCGCCATCTGTGACCAGCTGGAAGACCCCGCCCTCGTCAAGAACAAGCTCGTCAAGAGGGGTATCACCGAAATACTCACCCCCGGGGTCGCCTTTGGAGAGGCGATGCTGGAGCAGAAAGAACACAACTTCCTTGCCGGCCTGACCTTCGACGGCCAGGACTGCGGCGCCGCCTTCCTCGACGTCTCGACCGGGACCTTCCAGGTGGCGCAAGGCTCCATAGACTACATAGGTACCCTGCTCGGATCCCTTTCGCCCAAGGAACTCGTGGTCCAGAGGGACTGTGTCCGGGGTGTGAAGGAAAGGTACGGGGATTTCTTCGTGACCCCGATGGAAGAATGGGCCTTCGTGCAGGATGCAGCCGAAGAGAGGCTGTGCAGGCAGCTGGGAGTGAAGTCCCTGAAGGGCTTTGCCGTGGAAGGTTTCCCCCTGGCCATATGCTCCGCCGGCGCCCTCGTGGCCTATCTGGAGCAAACCCAGCACAGCGGCCTGAAGAACATCTGCTCCCTGTCCCGCATAGACGAAGGGAAGTTCGTCTGGATGGACAAGTTCACCTTCCGCAACCTTGAAATATTCGCCTCGAACGCCGGAAAGGAAGGGGTGGCCCTCGTGGACGTGATAGACTGCTGCTCCTCGCCGATGGGCGCGCGCCTGCTGCGGCAATGGCTGGCGATGCCGGTGCTGGACCTCAAGGAGCTGGAATCCCGCTATGACACCGTGCAGTTCTTTGCGGACAACGAAGAGCCGCTGCGCCTGATGCAGGAGCACATCGGCAATGTCGGGGACCTCGAAAGGATACTGTCCAGGGCCGCAACCGGAAAGATCCAGCCCCGCGAGGTGAAGCAACTCCAGAGGAGCCTTGCCCAGATGGCCCCGATAGCCTCCCTGTGCCGGGAATCCGGGGTGGCGGCGCTGGAAAAGGCCGCGTCCGGTATGAAGGACTGCACCGCCCTGCTGGACCGCATCGGAAAGACTCTGGACGAGAATCCCGCCGCCCAGATAGGCAAGGGCGACGTGGTCGCATCCGGCTTCGATGCGCAGCTCGACGAACTTCGGAGCATCTCCCGCGGCGGGAAGGAAATCCTCCAGCAGATGCAGGAACGGGAGGCCGAGCGCACGGGGATCGCTTCGCTGAGGATTGGCTACAACAACGTCTTCGGATATTATATAGAGGTTCGGAACACCTTCCGCGACCAGGTGCCGCCGGAATGGGTACGCAAGCAGACCCTCGTGAACGCCGAGCGCTACATCACCGCCGAGCTCAAGGAATACGAAGAAAAGATCCTCGGCGCGGAAGCGACCATCTACGAGATAGAAAGCAGGATCTTCGCCGGCCTCGTCGCCGAAGTCCAGAAGAACATCCGCTCCATCCAGGCCAACTGCCTCGTCGTGTCGCGGCTGGACGTGCTGTCGGGCTTCGCATTCCTCGCCGTCGAGAGGAACTACTGCCGCCCCGTGATGGACAAGAGCCTGTCCCTGGACATCGAAGCAGGCCGCCATCCCGTGATCGAGACCATGATGAAGCCGGGCGAAGAGTACGTCCCCAACGACGTGCACCTCGACTCCTCGAAGCAGCAGATCATCATCCTGACGGGACCCAACATGGCCGGTAAGTCGGCCCTGCTGCGGCAGACGGCGCTGATCGTCCTGATGGCCCAGATCGGCTCGTTCGTGCCGGCCCGGAGCGCCCGCATAGGCTGGTTCGACAAGATCTTCACCCGCGTCGGCGCCACCGACAACATCTCCCGGGGCGAGTCCACCTTCATGGTCGAAATGCTGGAGACCTCGATGATCATGCACAACCTGTCCGCCAGGTCCCTTGTGCTGCTTGATGAGATAGGTCGCGGCACCTCGACCTACGACGGCATGTCCATAGCCCGCGCCCTTGTGGAATTCATACACGAAAAGGGCAAAGGGGCGAAGACCCTCTTCGCGACCCACTACCACGAGCTCAACGACCTCGAGCAGCAGTACCCCAGGGTCAAGAATTTCCATATCGCGGTCAAGGAGTCCGGCAAGGAAGTCATATTCTTGCGCAAGCTCGAAGAAGGTGGCGTGGCCCACAGCTTCGGCATCCACGTCGCCCGGATGGCCGGGATGCCGCGTGAGGTCGTCGAATCGGCCGAGCGCACCTTGAAGCGCTTGGAGCAGAGCGAAAAGCACCTCAAGGCCATCTCCGAAGGGTCCGAAGAAGACGGCTCCGTGCAGCTGTCCTTCTTCCAACTCGACGACCCTACCCTGTCCTCTATCAAGTCGCAGCTCGAAAGCGCCGACCTCAACAACATGACCCCCCTGCAAGCCTTCGACCTCCTGCGGGCAATGAAGCAGGAGCTGGGGATAGGGTAAGGGGAGGACGAGGTTCCGGGCGGGGCTTCGCTGGGGTTCCGGGTGGAGCTTCGCTGGGGTTCCGGGTGGAGCTTCGCTGGGGTTCCGGGCTGGGCGGGGCAACTCGCCACCCAGCACCATGCATCACAACGCCCACTTCCGCACCCGGCTTCGCAACATCCTATCCAATAGCCTGCATCGCAACATCCTGGCCAACAACGGATTAACCAATCGGCATTGCGTAAAATGACGCAAGGCTGAGCAATATTATGTTAAGATGCTGGGAGGGTTCCGGGACGCTTTCGGGCAAGTCTTCCTGACGGGAGCCGAACGGGGATGGGGACTTACGGGAAATGAGGCTGCACCGGGCAGGGCGCGAGGAGAGACCTCCGTGTATCTCCCCGCAGCGCCCAGCCTCCGGACGGGCTTTACTCCGGCGGCGGTGACCGGCCCTCAACTCGGAAAACTCCACCCCCGCCCCGAAAGCCCATCCCGTCCGGGGGAAGGCCCCGTTTTCCGGATGAACCACCCCGAATGCCCCGTCTGTCCGGAAAAAGACCGCGTTATCCGGATGAACTGACCGGCACCGCCGCCGCTCGATAATCCGGAGCGGCGGCTACAACACGGCCGTCTGCGGGAGGCTCAACGGGAAGGCCTTCCTCGCCGGCCGGTTGTTGCCTGTTCCGCAATCGGGAGCTCCCCCATTTTGACCGTGGCAGATAAACAACTGATAGTTAGCCAAAAGGGTACTCACGCTTCCCTCAAAATCGCAGTAAGCCCCCATACCTTAATCCATGGCATAAAAGAACTTAACTGCCACGGCGCGACGAAGAGCGCGAGGGATGGGGTGTAGTGTTGGTGTAAGGGACAGGGGGCATGATGACCGGGCCACTAGCTGGTGGACGTGGCGCCCAGAAGTGGCTAACCCGCAAAACACCTCGGCCGTGAATATGGCTCTGAGGACCCTCAGACAGGGGCGAGAGGGCGAGGCAGGGCAAAATCGCCTCACCTCGGCCGTGTAGCACGGCCAAAATGCGTTCTGGGGCTGGCGGTGGGGCGAGGTGTTTTTGGGGTTGGGGAATCTAGGTACCGCGCGGCCGTCTGCTTGCACAACTTGTCAAACACCCGCGCGCAGAGGATGCGGCAAAGTGCTGTCTGGACGGGGGTGAGCGCGCCGGTGTCACCAAATTCGTGACATCTGCGCGCAGAGGATACCCCAGAACGGTCCCAGTGCGGGGGTGAGCGCGCAGGTGTTTGTCGGGATGGCCCAGGGAGGCTCCGGCAACGAAGCGGCGCGCAGGTGTTTGTCGGGTTGGAGGATTCGGGGTACCGATACCTGCCGCCGTGCGTGGGATGGGCGGGATAAAATCAAAAGTAAAATTAAGTAAAACGTTTTACTTAATGATTCTTACATTTGTGAGAATCATCTTTTTATATTTGTCAATCATGAGTGAGAAGCCTATCATTTCACCAGAGGTAACGATACGCGACGTAGCTGAGGCGGCGGGCGTCTCCATATCCCTGGTTTCATTCGTGCTGAATGCACGGCGGGGGCCGAACGGAGAATATCTATGCTCAGCCTCCCAGGAAACCGCCAAACGCGTAGTTGAAGCGGCTGAAAGACTGGGATATCACCGCAACAAGGCCGCGTCGGCCCTTCGTTCCGGACACAGCGACACTATCGGAGTTATAGTGGCGGACATATCAAACAGTTGTTTCGCTCTCATCTGCAGACAAATCGAAAAACTCGCGACGGCGGCCGGATATCTCACGATCATAGCCAGTTCCGACGACCGGAAAGCAAATTTCCGTCAGCTGGTGGATAAGTTTCTGTACTCGGGAGTCGACGGCTTCATCGTAGCCCCGTGCCACGGGGTGGAAGATTCCATCGCGAAAATCCTGAACCGCAGGCTCCCTGTCGTACTCTTCGACAGGGATCTCCCAGGAGTCGAAGGAGTAGGAAGGGTGATGCTGGATAATGAGAAAGCAGGTCGCCGGGCGGTAAAGATTCTCAAGGACAAGGGACGCTCGCACCTATGCATCTTACGTTATGAAACAGATATCCCGACTCTTTTGGCCAGGGAGAAAGGCTGCATCGACGAAGCGGAAAGGAGCGGCCTGGACCTTAGCATCAAGATCGTGTCCCGGGATACCATGCACAAGGATATGGTTCCCGTGCTGAGGGACGCCATGGAAGAAGGCGCTGACGCGCTGATATTTCCGTCCAACACTATTACGGTGGAAGGAATATCCGCCATCCATAAACTCGGGCTCGACATCCCGTCCGAAGTCTCGGTGGTCGGATTTGATCAGGAAGACCGTGCGGAAGTCATGGATCCCTGCTTCTCCTTCGTCAACCAACCCACCAAACTGGTCGCCGAGTACTCATTCAAGATGCTCCTTTCGTCCATGAAAGGCTCTTCGGCGCCGGAAGAAAAGATAATCGATCCTCTTTATACCATAGGACGAAACATTTAAGATGACAAAGAAATCCCAAATACTCCTGCCCGGGTCCATGTTCCCCCGGAAAGGCGGATGGATCAGCGACCCCCAGTTCATGGAGGTTATGAAATCGAGCGAGATGCTCGCCCACGGTCTCGGCAAGCCAGTGGAGGACGCCTCCACGACCTTTGAAGTTCCCCAAGACGGTGAATACCGCCTCTGGGTACGCACAAAGAACTGGACGGCATACTGGACGGAAAATTCCGTCCCGGGGAAGTTCCGTATCATAATCGACGGGACCGACACGGGAACCGTCTTCGGTACAGGCTCCGCGGAATGGCATTGGCAGAAGGGGAATATAATTACCCTTGAAAAAGGCTTCCACACCCTTGCCGTCCATGACCTGGACGGTTTCGACGCCAGGTTCGACAGTATATTCTTAAACATGGATGACCATGAGCCGGGCGATATCGAAGAGTTGCGCCGCTCTCTGCTCCCCGGAGCTGCGGTCCCTGAAGAAAAGGGGAACTTTGACTTCATCGTAGTCGGAGGCGGCGTCGCCGGAATGTGCGCAGCGATTGCAGCGGCGCGTCTCGGCAGCAAGGTGGCCATAATCCAGGACCGCAAAGTGTTCGGAGGCAACAATTCTTCGGAAGTCCGTGTCGGGCTCGGCGGACGGCTGAACATCGGCCGCTACCCGTCCCTCGGGTACCTGATGAATGAGTTCGGGCCAGCCAGAAAAGGAAACGCACGCACCGCTGATGTATATGAGGATGAAAAGAAGGCTGAGGCAGTGAATTCTGAAAAAAACATCACCGCCTTCACGGGCTACCGCGTCACGGCGGTGGAGAAAGACGATGAAGGAAGGATCAATGCAGTGATTGCCACGCAGGTGGACGATTACACCGAAATACGATTGCACGCGCCCCTGTACTCGGACTGCACCGGTGATGCCACACTCGGAGTCCTCGCCGGAGCGAAGTGGGCGATGGGCCGGGAATCAAGGGATGTCTACAAAGAGCCGTCAGCGCCCGAAAAGGCCGATGGCATTACGCTGGGGGCGTCCATCCAGTGGTACAGTGAGCCGGCCGGAGAACCGCAGTCCTTTCCTGACATTACTTGGGGCATTCCCATAGATGAGGAGACCGTGCAGAACGTGCGCCGCGGCCAGTGGTACTGGGAGGTCGGGATGAAGGACGACATGATCTACGAAGCGGAAAAGATCCGTGACTACGGCATGTACGTCGCTTACTCGAACTGGTCATATCTGAAAAATCATTCGCGCTTCAAGGACGAAGTCGCCTGCGAGAAGTTCGCCTGGTTGTCCTTCTATGCCGGGAAGAGGGAAAGCCGGCGCCTGTTCGGCGACCACGTACTTACGGAGAATGACTTGAGGGGATTCGTGCAGTATCCAGACGGATGTGTGTCGACCTCATGGTACATCGACGACCATGAACCGGACCCCGACAACGCGGCCCGCTTCAAGGACCCGTGGCTCAGCCGTGGCTGCCTGACACCCCTGGATTTCTATCCCATTCCGTTCAGGTGCCTTTACAACAGGGACGTTCCCAACCTTTTCATGGCCGGACGCGATATCAGCGTCAGCCACCTGGCACTCGGCACAGTGCGGGTCATGAGGACATGCGCGATGGAAGGCGAGGTCGTAGGCATGGCCGCGGACATTTGCCGCAGGAAGGGGTGTCTTCCCCGCGACATTTACAACAAGCATTTCGACAGCCTGAAAACCCTGATGGAAAAGGGTGTTGGCGATCAGACCAAACCATATCTGCAGGTCTATACCCTTATAGACACTACTGCGGAAAGAAGCGAAAATTGCTGAGATGAGTATAATTGACTGGATAATCGTTACCGTTTTCCTTTGCGGTCTCACTGCGATAGGATTCTTCTTCTCGCGTAAGAACCGCAATATCGAGGACTATTTCGTGGCCGGAAGATCCATGCCGAGATGGCTTGTGGCCCTCGCGGCGACGGGGACTTCCATCAGCGCCGGGACCTTCGTGGGCTCCCCGGAGCTCGGTTTCAACACCAATATCACATTCATCATGAGCTGCGTTGGCGCCGTCATCGGCGGCATCTTCGTGGCCTGGATTGTGCTTCCGAAACTCTACAACGCCCGCACCATCACCATCTACGGCTTCATCGGAGACCGCTTCGGAGAGACCTCGAAGCGCGCGAGCTCCATAATGTTCCTGCTCGGCCAGCTGTTCACTTCCGGGAGCCGTCTGTTCATTGCCGCAATCGCGGTGTCGGTCATGGCATTCGGGGCCATCGATTTCCGTTTCATAATGTACTCCATAATAATACTCGGAGTCATAAGCACGATCTACACCATGGCGGGCGGCATCAAGGGGCTCCTGTACATCGACGCACTGCAGATCTTGCTCGTGGTCGGCACCGGCGTGGCGGCCCTGTGCATAGTCTTCTCCCAGCTCGGAATGAGCCTTGCGGACGTTATAGACAAGCTGCATGGAGGAATGATCAAACTCCCTGCGCAGCCCTCGTACGGCATGGCGGCCGACGGAACTATGAGCGGATGGGGGCCCGGCAACAAGCTCCAGCTGATGGATCCCCGCTTCGACATAACGAAGCCCTACAACCTCGCCGGGGCCCTGATAGCCTATGCCATCTTCAAGTTCGCCCAATTCTCCACGGACCATGAGTTCGTCCAAAGGCAGCTCACCTGCCGTTCTGTCAAGGATGCGGGTGTGTCTCTGGTATATTCCCAGATTATGGCCATACCAATAGTGTTCGTCTTCCTCGGAATAGGCCTGCTCCTCTATGTCAAGTACACCACGGACCCGGCCCTCGGGGCAGCCTCCGGCTTTTTCAGCGACGCGCGCGACGTCTTCCCACAGTTCATTAAAAACTGCATCCCGGCAGGTGTCAGGGGCATCATGATAGTCGGCCTGCTCGCCGCGGCGCTGTCAAGCTTCAACTCGGCCATCAACGCCATGGCCAGCAGTTTCGTCACCGACCTCTATCTACCTGTGCGCCAGTCCCGCGGGAAGGCCGTCAGGGGCGATGCCGGCCAGCTCAGCTCCTCCAAGAAGATGGCCGCCCTGATGGGCGCCGTTCTGACAGGCTTCGCGATTGTTACCGCCGTGATGCAGCAGGCGAGCGGGCTGAACCTCGTGGACTTCGCCACCGGAGTGATGTGCTTCTCCTATGCCGGAATGCTGGGAGTTTTCATCGTGGCCCTTTACACGAAGAGAGGGAACACCCGAAGCGTAATAGCAGCCCTTATAGCCGGACTTCTGGTTGTGCTCCTGCTTCAGCCCTACATCCTCACTCCTCTGTCCAATGCCTTGTTCGGCAGGACCATATTCATCGCATGGCCGTGGTGGTGCCCCATCGGAGCGGTCGTGAGCACCCTTATCTGCCTGAGCGGGAAGCCCGCCAAAACCTCTAAAATATAAGTAAAATCCTATAAAACGTTTTATCAGTCAATTATTTCATTGTTGATAGCCAAAATTTTAGATTTGCATATATGACGTCGCTGGGAAAAGTATTGCTCATACTGGCATGGGTCTTTTCAGGGCCGGTTGAATCCTTCGGGAACGACCACCCGAGACTCTTCCTCCGGAAGGGGGAGGAGAAAGCTCTTATGAGTAACATCTCTGCGGACAAGGTATGGTCGGCCATGCACGAAGCCATTCTGGCCGAATGCGATACAATCTGCGACCTTCCCTGCTGTGAACGCGTCATAAAGGGTCCCCGGATGCATGCAGTATCCTGCGAAGTGCTGCGCCGCGTGCTCTTCCTCAGTTATGCATATCGTACGGGCGGTGATGAGAAATTTGCCGACCGTGCCGAAAAGGAAATGCTGCATGCGGCCGGTTTCGTAGATTGGAATCCATCTCATTTCCTGGATGTCGCAGAGATGTCGACAGCCCTGGGTATAGGCTATGACTGGTTATACGACCGTCTATCGGAAGCGTCCAAGGATTCAATCCGCAATGCTTTGATCCATAAAGGTCTCGAGCCGGCCCTTGATGACAGGAACGCCGACAGGTTCGTCCACACAAGCAACTGGGGGCAGGTCTGCAACGGAGGCATGGCGGTAGCGGCGATAGCGATGCTGACGGAAGCCCCGCAGCTCAGCCAGGCCATAATCGCAAGAAGCAGGGAAAACATATTGATTCCGATGAAAGCCGAGTATCCGCCCGAAGGCTGCTTCCCGGAAGGATTCGGCTACTGGGCCTTCGGCACGCAGTACAACATCCTCTTCCTGGACGCGATGTGGCATTTCTTCGGGAGGGAGACCATCGACCCCTACCTGGCCGTTCCGGGCTTCATCGACTCGGGAAATTATTCCCAGCAGCTCATAACCCCGTCCCTGCAGACTTTCGGTTATTCCGACAACAGCACCAGGATATACCTCGAGCCGGCGGTGATGTGGTTCAACCGCGTCCGTCCGGACCCGAAAATGTACTGGATGCAGAAGCCCCTGTTTGAGAAATTCAACAAAACACGTTCCTACGTCAAGACCATCAAGAACCGCCTGATACCCTTCATGCTGATCTGGGGCGCCGGGACCGGAGACGGCCCGGCCGTCCGCCTCGATGCCCCCGAAAAACCGCAGGATCTGTACTACGAAGGCCACGGCACAGCCGACATCTGCGTAATGCGCACCGGCTGGGGTCCTGACGACGCGTATCTCGGCTTCAAGTGCGGCAAGGTGCGCAATCCCCACGGGCACATGGACGTGGGATCGTTCTACTATGAATATAAAGGTATAAGATGGTCCCTCGACCTGGGCAGCGACGACTACGGCAGCGTCCAGGTCCACGGAATAGGTCTTTTCGACATGTGGGCAGGCAGTGACCGCTGGACGAAACTCACGAAATACAACAACTTCGCCCATAGCACCACATATCCGGAAGGGGCATATCAGGAAATACGGGCCCTGTGCGGTATCAAGGGCGATGCAGCCGGAATGAAGGCCTCTTCCGAACTGGCCGGGCTCTATCCGAAACGGATGAAATCCCTCTTGCGGACAGTCAGCCTGAAAGGCACCACCGCGACCATCGAGGACCGCACTGTCACCGAGGAAAAAGACGTCAGCCTTGTATGGAACATGACGACGGAAGCCTGTTCCTTCAAGAGGAAGGGCAACACGCTTATCTTGTCCGCCGCGGACGGCCGCACCCTGGAGATGAAGGTCGCCTCCCGCCTGCCGTTCGTCGCCGAACTGGTGTCCGCAAAGCCGGCCAACAAATTCGAAGGCCAGAACGAAGGGATAAGTTTCCTCCGTCTGAGATATACCGTCCCCTCGTGGACCGACTATAAGTTCACCGTGACTTTGAAACCCATGGAGAAATGACGCTGCTGACCATCATACTGGCTGCCGCGCTGCAGGTTCTGCCGCTGCCTTCCCATCCGAGGCTGTTTCTCCTCGAGGGGGAAGAGAAGGCGCTGATGCGCAACGTCGGATCGGACGGGAGGTGGAGCAGGGTCCACGATGCCATTGTTCAGGAAGCGGAACGCATAGCGGAAGCCCCTTCCATGGATTTCAAACTCAACGCCCGCAAGGAGATGCACCAGAAGGGTTGCGAGTGTGTCCGGAGGATGATGTTCCTCGCGTATTCCTACAGGACCACCGGAAAGGAGGCATTCCTCAGGGCGGCAGAGCGCCTGGCCCTGGACATATGCGCCCTTCCCAGTTGGAACCCCTACCACTTCCTTGACGTAGCGGAAATTACTTTCGCCTCCGCCATTGCGTACGACTGGCTGTATAAGGTACTGGATCCTGAAACAAGGAGCCTTCTCGCCGCGAGTATCCGGGAAAAGGCACTCATCACCTCCGAAACGGGAGGAGAGGGCAACCCGGCTTACAATCTCCGCTGGATGGACATGACCGCCAACTGGAGCCAGATATGCCACGGGAGCCTGGCCATCGCAGCCCTGGCAATTTATGAAAATGACCCGGAACTCTGCGAAAGGATAATAGAAAGGACTGTCTACAAACTCCATATTCCAATGGAAGCGGAATACATTCCGGACGGCGCATACTCGCAGGGCATAGGCTACTGGGGCTACGGCACGGCGTTGAACGTGATGTTCCTCGACGCAATGGAAAAATGCCGCGGAGAGGAAAGCGTCGCGGAACTGGAAGCTATCCCTGGGTTCATGAAGACTGGGAAATATTTCTGCCAGCTTCTGACGAACACGCAGCGTTCGTTCTCCTTCTGCGACAACTCGACGGGGGACAATCTCCCCGAGCACTGCATATTCTGGTTCTACTCCAAGACGAAGGACGCAACCCTCCTGTATCCGCAGAAGCCTATGATTGACCGCTGGGTCGGCACTCCGGAATTCGTGAGCGGTTCATATGCGCGCCACGATCCCCTGATGGTAATCTGGGGTGCAGGAACCGGAGAAACCCCGACGGCTGACTTCAACAAGGCAGAGCAGCCGGAAGAACTCTTCTACATCGCCAGGGGCATGAACCCCATCTGCACGATGCGCAGCGGCTGGACGCAGGACGACATCTGGCTCGGTTTCAAGGCCGGCAATCCCAGCTGCGCGCACGGCCACATGGACGTCGGCGAGTTCATGCTCGAGTGGGGCGGCGTACGCTGGGCGGAAGACCTCGGCAGCGACGGCTACTCAAGTTTTGTAAGCCTTGGCAAGGGGTCGCTGTTCAACATGGCCCCCGACGCCCTTCGCTGGAACGAACTGCTGCGCTACAACAACTTCAGCCACAATACCCTGACCGTGAACGGCCGATTCCAGAACCTTGAGACAAAGGCTGAATTCACTGATAGCGGCAACTCTCCTGACGGCATGTACGCAATAGCCGACCTTACGAATACTTATGCGGGCCAACTTGAATCGGCAATCCGCAAGGTGTCCCTTAAGGACGGGCGGAAGGTGCTGATCGAGGACGAGTTGAAAGCGACAGGAAGCCGAGGCGCGTCCGTCGTCTGGAACATGACCACCCGTGCTGAGGAGTTTGACTTCGACCCCGCTTCCGGAATCATAACCCTTGCAGGAATCAATGAGGAAGGCGCGAGGAAAGTACTGAAAATGCGCGTGAGCCTTTCCGGGCGGGCCGCCAGCCCCGGAGGATTCTCCGTCAAAAGATTGAAAGTGAACGATGAATTCAACTATCCCAAACTGGAAAAACCCGCTGACGGATGCTGGTTCATCAGGATAAGGTACAACATAAAGAAGGGAATGTCCCAGCACATGACCGTTGAAATCCTCCCCGAAATGTGAAATGAACAACAATAAACCAATTAAAGATATGGAAAACAAACATTGCTATTTCCCGCCGTCGATCGAGGAAAGCGAATTGACGGTAGAGTCGATGATTCTTGCTTTGTCCGACACCAAGGAAGGGGACATTGAAAACTACAACTACGATGATCACGGAATTGTCTAACCTTAAAAAGAAGATGATTATGAAAAAGATAATTGCAGTTCTCGGCGCAATGACCTTGCTTTTCGGATGCGCCAAACAACTAACCGACAATGCTGCCGTGCAGGTTCCTTCCGACG
This sequence comes from Bacteroidales bacterium, assembly GCA_016281435.1. The sequence goes on along the minus strand of JAEEIQ010000021.1, from coordinate 16,169 downwards.
GGACGGTCAGTTTCGTGGCAGGGTTTGAAAAATCGTCAGACCCGACCCGTGTGTCTACCGCGGCCGGCGTCAGCACATGGGATGCCGGGGACGCCATCTCCATTTTCAGTGTTGAGACCGGTGCAGCGGCAGGTGTGTCCGTCGGAACGAACGTCCAATATGAAACCGCCACGGGAGGTTCTTCGGCCACTTTCACCCCTGCGGCCGATGGGATTGCCGCATCGGACAAGTACTATGCGTTCTTCCCCTATCAGCCGACTTATGCGTCCAAGCTTAATGCCGCCGCAGGGATAGATTTCGCAGGCGCGACCGCAGGCAGCCAGTTGACCGACTACCGCTTCATCCCCATAAACGTCAACTCCGGAGCCACCTTTGTCGTGGACCCGGCAACCGGCAACGCGGTAAGCACCAACTCGAATCCCTTCTTTTATGCCAGCGCGGACGCTCCGGCAGATCCTGCCGATCCCGTCTCGTTTACGTTCAAACCCATACTCCCCATACTAGAGTTCGATCTTTACGGCTATGGGACGGTAAGGCAGATTGAAGTAGCGTTCACCGACAAGGCTACGGATGCCTATGCGGAAGGCAACTGGCTGACGGCAAAAGGCGTGTTTGACGTTTCGACAGGGACAATGACTACTACCAACTATAGCTCAAGCGCCTATTACAAGCTGGTCGTCACCCTCAAGGAATCCGACCTCAAGCCCTATGTCGACCTGCTTGGCGATACTCCTGTCAAGATGAATCTCACCGTCGGGCATTTCTCGATAACCAAGGGCCTGACGCTGACCTTCACTGACAAGGACGGCAATTCGTTCTCCAAGAGCATCTGGGGAAGCGAGACTGTCAGCTCGAAGACCGCTGGCGGCGTGTCCAAGCATATCAGGCAGGGCATAAACATACCCTATGTAAAGGCTTCCACGTCATCCGTAGCAGAATTCCCTGCGGCAGGCGGAGAATCGGACGCTTTCACCATCACCACCAATTCCTCATGGAGCATAAAGAGCAAGCCCGATTGGATCACGCTCAGTTCCGCAGGCGGAACCGGCGGTGAATCGGTGACGGCAACGGCTGCCGCCAACGGCGGTGCGGCAAGGAACGGCGCCATAGTCCTGAAGACTGCGGAAGGTTCCGTGTTCTCCATAGAAGTATCCCAGGCGGAATATGTCGTCCTGGCAGCAGACTGGTACAGCGTGGATCTCGGCGCAATCGATTTCTCGGAATCCTACATCTACAATGTCCGTAACGCTTCTGACGAACTGATAGGGTGGGTTACCAAGGAATTCCTCGGCGCCACCGTGAACAAGCAGGCCGTGGTTGTCTATCCCGCTCCTTCAGCCACCCCCGACTATACTGCAGGACTTGTGGCTCAGGTAACAAAGGCTGCCGGATCAGATCCCGCCGGAAATATCCACGGAGGAACGGTAAACTCCAATTCAATGACACCTGGCGATATCTCCTATGTGGAAGGTTCTTCGGCGGCTCTGACGACCGTATGGATCAAGGCCGACGGCTCGACCATTGCCACTTCGACGCCTTCCGGAAGCGTCTCGACCGGCGGAGTGTCCGCTTATGTCCTGACATCGCCGAGCGATATCAGCCATAAGCTCGTCAAAGTCGGAACCATGATCTGGACAGCGGAAGGGTACAAGACGACCAAACTCGGCAACGGAGATTCCATGAATGTCATAGGCGCAACGGGAGCTACGTCCTCAAGCGCTACGGTCGCAATCGACGGGGACAAGTATCTCTATAACTCTTATGCTGTCTCCGCCGGCCTGGCCCCTGCCGGTTGGGATCTGCCTTCTCCGTCTCAGTGGAAGACCACTCTGGCCGGATTCCTCGGAGGGACTGCCACCTATGACAACCTGGGTGCGAACGGAGCCATGCTCTATGATAGGACCTGCTTCAAGAAGCCCAATGCCAATGCCCCCACTGACCTTAATTATTACAACACATGGTCCAATGCCGCCAACGGGACCAAGTGGGACATGCTTCTTTGCCAGAGCACTAAAGCCCCCGGCAGTTCCGCCCAGGCTTTGACTGCCATGTTTGAAGTCAGACTCGTCAAGGAATAACTCCCAGTGAAAGAATCTCGCATTTTCATTGTTGCAGCGACGGTGCTCCTGTCCGGATGTCTTGAAACGACTATTCCGGACAGAAGCCCCGTCATGGAGACCGACAAGGTTTCCGTCAACGCTCCCTGCGACAAGCCCGGGGAACGCAACGCAGTGTCAGACACGATTACAGTTACCTCCAACCGCAGTTGGAGCGCTTGGGTGCGGCAGGAAGATTGCGACTGGATCCGGCTGGAAACCGATGGATACGAGAATCCGGGAGGAGCGTTGAAGGATACTCCCCTTATCCTGAAGATTCTTGACAACGAAAAAACCACCGCCAGGCAGGCAGACATCTGCATCAGTTGCGGGGGACTCAATTCCGTCGTTAATGTCAGCCAGGCAGCCATCACCTACCGGCTTGCACTGAAAACGCCAGCCGAGTCTTTCCTCGGCTTGAGCAGTTACGGGGCAAAACTGACCTTGGATATAGACTGCAATACGTCATGGACTGCTGCTCTTGAAAGCGGAGCTACCGCCGGTGTTGCCATATTATCCACTTCAGGAAAATACTCGGCCAGTATCCCGATAGGCCTCACTTCGCACAAAGATACCGAATCCGGCAAGGAAGCCGTGATAGTCGTCTCCGCGACAGGTTGTGAGGATATACGCATACCCTTGACACAGAAGGCTGCCCCTGTGGTTCCGGGAGTCGAAGGACACGGTTTTGACAACTTCAGTTATGACGACCATGGCACGAAATAGGATCGCTATCCTCCTGGCTTTAGTCCTTTCCCTCTCTGCCTCCGGGCAGGAAAGGGAAAGCGCGGCGGCCCTCTTCCAAGGTCGGGCATCCGGCATCCTGACCGGCCCTGTCACGGGCAACGCAGGGGAAGATCCGTTCGTTCTCATACGCGGAGGCAACGGCTTCCGCACGCAGGCAGCACCCCTGTGGATCGTGGACGGAATAGAGGTCAACCCTTATTATTCGTATCTCAACATCCGCGACATCACCGACGTGAAGATCCTGAAGGACCTGACGGCCACCTCGGAGTATGGTTCCCGTGGCGCGAACGGGGTTATCCTGGTCACAACCGGGGACAATAGCGGAGACGACGCCTTCCGGATCGGATGGAAATCGGAAGCCGGAGCGAATGTGCCGTTGATCTCCGTCCCGGGCATGTCCGCCGGCTTCAATCACAACGAGTATCTTTCCCTGAGGGGAAGCGGGAACAATTCTTCGTACTTCGTTTCGGGCTGGTTCAGGCGTATCGGAGGCGTGGAGAAACGGAATACAGGCAATTCCGGAGGACTGCGTGCGGCTTTCGAGACAAGGGCAAATGAGTTCCTGTGGTTCGGGATGAACAGCGCCTTTATGATGGGAAGCCTCAACAGGATATCCTGCTGCCCCGATTTTGGAAGCCCTTCCCTGACCCTGCTGCAGCGCAACCCGTCTTTCTACACTACCGAGACCGTGGAAGGATGGGCGAGCGACTTTGACGACGAGACGGTGGACAAGCGCCTGACGAACTCCCTGTACCTGCTTTTCAATTTCAGTCCTTTCCTCAAGCTGAGGATAGACATGGGCATGGACATGGACAACAGCAACCGTTTCATCTGGTACGGCAAAGGGACTTCGATCGGAGCGGCAAAGAACGGTTTCTGCCGCGTCATCGGAAATACGGACTTCAGTTACAATGGCCAGGCCCGCCTGAGCTGGAACCGCTACCTCGCGGGAAAACACCATGTGAACGCAGACCTGGCTATCGACACACGTGGCATAAACACCAAACGCAACACAATGGACGGAGAAGACTTCTTCTCACATAAGTTGCGCGCACGCGGATTGAATCTTTCCAACGGAGATCCCGATATCCGCAAGTTCGATTACGAATACTATTCGCACGGCGGGTTCTTCAGGGCTGGTTATGCATTCAACGACATGGCCGGAGTCTCAGGGACCCTTCGCGCCGACTGGACGCCGCGCTACGACGACCAGCCTCGGCTTTTCAAGAGCGCAGACGCTTGGCTTGACCTGAAAAAAGCCTTCCTGAAGGAGGCCGGAGCCGTTTCCACCCTTCGCCTGAGGGCGGGATATGGAGAGGCCGGAAAGGAAAACATGGTTCCCTACGGCTTGTTCGGGAATTATCTGACAGGGGATTACGGTTCCATAAAAGACGAATCCCAAATGTTCCATGAAGGGCTTTGGCGGCTTGACAGCAAGGAGATTTCCGCAGGAGTGGAAACCGGGTTCCTGAAGGATCGCATCACGCTTTCTGCAGCCTGGTTCGAGAAATCTTCCGCAGACGATTTCCTCGCATACACCTTCGGGGTAAAGGATGGATACTATTGGGTTCCTGCTCCCCGGTCCGATGATTTTCACCGCTCAGGCACCACATATGCGAGCGGTTTTGAAATCGATGCCAGCGTAGCTGTCGTAAACAAGGAGAAGTTCTCATTGACGCTTTCAGCCGACCTCGCCCGCAATCTCCGCCGCGTAGTTGAAATCGACGACATCGATATGAGAGGTTATTCCCTCGGCGGGGATTTCATTCCTACGGTCAATGCCTTCTATCAGCAACCGGCAGCATTCTACGGTTTCAAGACCGATGATTCAGGACAAGGCATAGATATTACCGGCGACGGCAAAGTCAACACATATGACAAAGTCATACTCGGCAACCCCATTCCCGGCTTTTACGGAGGAGCGGGAGCCAGCCTGAAAGCAGGCTCATTTTCGGCCGAAATCCTCATCACATGGGCCTCCGGCTACGACATCCTCAACCTGAACAGGATGTTCTTCGAGAACAATCCCCCGTATCAGGTTACGGACAGATATGTCGAGAAGGGTGATTACCTGAGACTCAGTTCTTTGCGAGCCGCTTATCTTATCCCGCTCAAAGACAGGAAAACGATCAGGGATCTCGAAGTCAGTCTTACCGCCCGCGACATTCTGACCGTCACTTCCTACAGCGGATGGAATCCGGCCATCCTCGGAACGGACTACGGGACCTGCCCGCCATTCGCATCGGTTATGTTAGGCTTATCCATAGGGTTTTAAAAGGGAGGGGAAAGTGCAATGAAAAAAATACTTTTGACAATAGTTCTCCTGACCCTTGGACTGGGCGCCTTCGCCCAGAGGACTGTCAGCGGGGTACTCAAGACGCCCGAAGGCGAGCCCGTTGCCGGTGCGGTCGTGATGCTGCAGGGCACCCAGACCGCCGCTGTGACCGGCAGTGACGGAAAATACACCCTGAACCTTCCCGCCGGGACGAAAGACCCAGTGCTGGTTGCGAGCTGCCTCGGCTATAAAGAAAGTACAGAGCCCGTCTCCGGACGTTCCAGGATAGATTTTACCATGCTGGACGAAGCCTCCGAACTGGACGAGGTGGTCGTGGTCGGCTACGGCTACATGCGCAAGAGCGACCTGACGGGATCCGTCGCATCCGTGAAGATAGACGAAGAGGAGGCTTCCCGCTCCACATCCCTTGACCAGCTGATCCAGGGCCGTGCTGCCGGAGTGCAGGCAATACGCAGCGGAGGCGCTCCCGACGGGGGCATCTCAATGAGGATCCGCGGTCTGGCTTCGTTCAACGGCTCATCAGAGCCACTGTACGTCGTGGACGGAGTCCTTCTGAACGCCTCTCAGGGCGGCGAAGCCCTGCTCTCCAGAGGGGCCGACAACAGCAACAGCGACGAAACCTCGAACGGCCTTCTCGGCATCAACCCTTCGGACATTGCTTCCATCGAGATACTGAAGGACGCCTCCGCAACGGCCATTTACGGGGCCCAGGGGGCCAACGGTGTAGTGCTTATCACCACGAAGACCGGTACCAAGTCCCGCCCGACGGTGCGTTTCACCACCGGCGTGGATATCAGCCGGGTGAACAAGCGTATTGACGTGCTTGACTTCGACGAATATGTGGAGTATCTCGAGGTGATGGGAGGAAATTCCTACCTTCGGCAGATTTATTCCGACCCGGTCAACCATGAAGGGCTCAAGGTCAAGCCGATGGACTGGCAGCAGCTGTGCCTGCGCACTGCAGTAAGCCAGAGATGGAACTTCGCCGTTTACGGCAAGCCGAAAAGCCTCGCGTACGCATTCTCCCTAAGTTACAACGACAAGCAGGGGGTTGTGAAGAACACGGGGGTTCAACAGTTCATCATCCGCCTCAACATGGACAAGAACGTGAATTCCAAGTTCAAGTTCGGCACAAAGTTCAACGTATCCCATGTGCGCTCGGACATGACCCAGAGCACCGGCGGCGGAAGGATGACCGCGGCCACGTCCCTCATACGTTCCATGATTTCCTACCGTCCGTACATGTTGCTCGAGGAGAACGAGGAAACTTATAACATGGAAGATGACGACGAGGAACTCCGCTCCAGCCCGGACAGGTGGCTGAACCAGGCCCATTTCCGCAACGACCGCAAGGACTACCGCATCATTCCGAACCTTTATGCCGACATAGTCCTGACCCCCTGGCTGACCTTCAAGACCAGTGCAGGTGCGGACTATCGCAATTCCGAGAGGCGCAAGTTCAAGTCTTCCGGCATCAACACGACGAGTGTCGGCACGAACGGGGCCATAGGCACGTACGAGTATTTCAACTGGAACTTCGACAACATGTTCCTGTTTGAAAAGAAATGGCGTGGACGCAGCCTTTCAGGGACCCTCGGGTCCACGATGTTCAGCCGTTTCATCGGCATCCAGACGGTCGAGGGATGGAATATAGACCAGTTCATGGGCGGCATAGAATCCGTCAATTACGCTCCGAACAAGCGCCTGAGCTATTCCGAGTCGATGAACCGCACCCTTTCCTTCTTCGCCCGCGGAGTCTACAACTACAAGAACCGCTACGTGCTGACGGCCACTTACCGCATCGACGGTTCCAGCAAATTCCTCGGAGCGAACAAGTGGGCATCCTTCCCTTCCTTCGCTTTCGCATGGAGGATAAGCCAGGAACCGTGGTTCAGCAGTACTCTTGTTTCATCGGCGAAATTCCGCGCCGGATGGGGCCGTGTCGGCGACCAGTCCGTGGCGGAGTACCAGACCGGAAACACTTTCGTGACCTCGACCATTTCGGCCCATGACCCCGGAAACGCATCCGAGACATCCCTGACCGTGACTCCGAGCAACTTCTCGAATCCACTCCTGCGCTGGGAAACTTCCGAGCAGTTGAACGGAGGACTTGACATTGCGCTCTGGCAGGGCAGGCTGAGCCTGGTCGCAGACGCCTACATAAAGACTACCTACGACCTGCTGCAATCCAAGGAAATTCCGGCTTCCTCCGGTTTCACCACCTATTATGTCAACGAAGGCACCATCCGCAACAGCGGCATAGAACTGACCCTCGACGCAGTTCCGCTGAAGACCTCGAACCTCGAATGGTCCCTGGGAGGGAACATTTCCTTCAACCGCAACAAAATCATCAAGATCAGCGACACGGCGGCCAGGAAAGGAATATGGATCACCACCGACAGATGCGAGGACGTGGTCTATTTCGAGGGGGCGCAGGTAGGAAACTCGGCATACTGTTCCCAGACTGCGAACATCTTCATGGAAGGCTATCCCATGGGCCTGTTCTACGGTTACAAGGTCAAACGCATAGTCCCTGAAGGGGAAACCGGGACTCCGATTGCCAACGGCGGTGCCCCCCGCGGCCAGGGAAGTCTTGATTTCTGGGACCTCAACGGCAATGGTTACATAGACGAAGGGGACCGCACCATCATAGGCGACCCGAACCCGGATTTCATCTTCGGCTTCAACACTTCGCTGCGCTGGCGCGACCTGACCCTCTCGCTCGTGTTCAACGGCTCCTGGGGAAACGACCTCTTCAACTTCAACTCCTCCATGGAGACGGCCAGCAACGTTTACAAGCATAATATCAGCCGTGCAGCATACTACGACGCATGGACTCCCGACAATCCTGATGCGAAATATCCCGCTATGAAGGCGATAGAGAACAGCGACTTCAAGAAGTTTACGAGCATGTATCTGGAAGACGGCAGCTATCTGCGCTTGTCGACGGCATCACTTTCATGGAGAGTTCCGGTGCTCGGCAAAACCGCATTGAAGAGCCTTATCCTCGGCGCTTCTGTCGGCAACGCCTTCATCTGGACCAAGTATTCCGGCTGGGACCCGGACGTCAACTCATACGGCACCAATGTCAAGAAAATGGGAATTGACGGTGGCTCCTATCCCGGATGCCGGACATATTCATTTGATGTGAGATTCAGTTTCTAGAAGCCGATGAAAAAGATAGTTTACATATTTATGGTCCTGGCGCTGACGGCATCCTGTTCGGGATTTCTGGAAGAATACCAGACCACATCCCTGACAGACAAGGATGTATATGACTCCGAGCAGGCGCTGGAAACGAACGTCAACGGCCTCTACCTGACCCTCAACAACGTTTCTCTCTGGAAAGGAACCATGTACGAGTACTTCCAGACGGGTTCCGGACTCTTCATCTGGGGAGGCAACAGAACTACGGACGAGTGGTTGGACGGGATGAATTTCACGAAGTATTCAACTTCGCTTACGGGCAACAAAAACCTCTGGACGGCCCTGTGGCTGGGCATATCGCGCTGCAACCGCCTGCTGGACAACCTGCCGGGCAGCCCGGTGGACAACGCCTTCAAAAAGGAAATCGAAGCCGAAGCCAGGTTCCTGCGCGCGCATTTCTACTTCACGGCAGTGCGCATCTACGGAGACGTGCCCCTCATCGGGACGGCTCCCGTGAAGCCCGCTGAACTGCACAATCCCCGCACCGACTTCTGGAAAATATACAAGTTCGTGCTCGATGACCTCGAATTCGCCGAAATGAACATGCGTAGCCCGGTCCGCACGGAAGAGGCCGCTCCTGGCAAGAACAGGCCGAACAATTGGGCCGCAACAGCGCTCAAGGCATCCGTGTACCTGACCATCGGATCCCTTCTAGCCTCGCCCCTGGATAATTTCTGGGACACTTCGCGGCGGTCGCCGGACTTCACCCCGTGCGGCATCTCCTCCCCTTCAGACGCATTCACCCTTGCGTACCAGGCGGCCGAAAAGGTGATCACGGAGGGTCCGTACAGCCTGGTTCCTGACTACCGCACCCTTTTCCGATGGACAGAGCCTGGCGACTGGTTCCTCCCGGAATGCATCCTGAAGATCACGTCTTCCAACCACTCCGGCCAGAATTACTGTTCGATCCATATGCTCCCGCCATTCCCTGAAGGAACTGCAAACCGCGCGACCGCGAACTCCAATGCCGGACGCGTCCGGCCGTCGCGTTTCGGGCTGGAGAACTTCATCCGCTGGTCAGGCGGAAGGATGGGTACGAGCGGGGTCTATAACACGAAGGTATTCTGCAAGACGGAAGATCCGCGCTATGCCGCCACTTTCTTCGACTCCTACATCAACCAGAACACCGGGAAGAAGGTGACCGCTTATCCAAACGATTCGAACATCCCTACAAGTTCGGACGCGTACCTGAAGAAATATCTCGACCCTACTTATGACGTCACGAGCGGAAAAGGAGACTTCTATCTTATCCGTCTTGCGGAGATGTACCTTATTTCAGCCGAGGCTTCCGCATCGCTGAGTTCGGCCCCGGGAGACGAGTACTGGGGACGTGCGATTTCCAGGGTCAACGACCTTCGTTTCAGGGCGCGGCACTCGGTAGATTCCGGAGTGTCTTCTTCCCCGGCCGACTGGACCGCCACCACTTTCGAAACCAGGGAAGACCTGATAAACGGCATTATGTGGGAAAGGCTCATAGAAATGATGGGAGAAGGGCACGAGTGGTTCGACACCCACCGGCGCGGAGCGACCTGGCTCAGGGACAACATCGCCATTCCGGCCAACCGCTTCTACCTGCTCAACAACGACATGGAGACCTATGTGGATTACCACTTCCCCGGCGCGCGGGAACGAGGGTATATCTTCCCCACGGAGATCGGCGACATCCGCAAGGGACTCCTCTCCGCCTACCCCGAGAGCGAACTTCGCCTCAACACGGGCGAATCCCGGCAGAATGACTTCTTCTGGCAATAGCATATAAACGATATGAGAAAAGTAATCATGACTGCACCAAAGACGATAGAGGTGCATAACGATGCTCCGGCTCCGAAGGCCGGGGACCTCAAAGGGAACGAGATCCTTTTAAACATCAAGCGGATAGGTATTTGTGGTTCCGAGATCCATTCCTATCACGGACTGCACCCTTCATGTATCTATCCTGTGGTGCAGGGACATGAGTATTCGGGCGTGGTCGTCGCTGTTGGGCCGGATGTTCAGGCGTTCAAGCCAGGGGACCACGTGACCGCCCGTCCGCAGCTGGTCTGCGGGAAGTGCAATCCCTGCCGTCACGGCAGATACAACATCTGCGAGAACCTGAAGGTACAGGCCTTCCACGCCGATGGCGCCGCACAGGATTATTTCGTAGTGACCGAAGACAGGACTGTACTGCTTCCGGAGGATATGCCGCTGGATTTCGGCGCGATGATCGAGCCCACCGCCGTCGGGGCACACGCTACCAGCCGGGCTCCGCTTGCCGGCCGCAACGTGGTGGTGTCCGGTGCCGGGACCATCGGCAACCTGATCGCCCAGTTCGCCCAGGCGCGCGGTGCCGCCAAGGTGCTGATTACGGATGTCAGCGATTTCCGACTGGCCAAGGCCCGCGAGTGCGGAATCAAGTACACCCTCAACGTGAGCAAGACCCCTCTTGCAGAGGGCGTGAAGGAGTTTTTCGGGGAAGAAGGCTTCCAGGCCGCCTTCGAAGTGGCCGGCGTCGAGTCATCCATACAGTCGCTGATGGCCACAATCGAGAAAGGCGGTGACATCGTAATTGTCGCGGTGTTCGCCCATAACCCCGTAATCAATATGGAGCATCTCGGCGAGCACGAACTTAATCTCATCGGTACCCTCATGTACAAGCATGAGGACTACCTGAAGGCTGTTGAAGAGGTTCACAAGGGCACAATCAATCTGAAACCGCTCATCACGGACCGCTTCCCCCTCGAGAAGTTCGACGACGCCTACAAGTTTATCGACGCCCACAGAGAGACCTCGATGAAGGTCATGATAGACCTGTGATTTAAGGGAAAAATGGAGCGGAAAGGGATTATTGCGGTCGGCAACTGGATTGTTGACAATATAAAATTCATCGGGACATACCCCAGAAAGGGGAACCTTGCCACGATTCTCCGGCAGGAGGAGGGGCTGGGAGGGTGCGCGCATAATGTCCTGGCCGACCTTGCCGCTTTGCGCAGCGGCATCCCTCTTTATGCAGGAGGATGCATCGGGGCGGACAGATTCGGCCGGATGTGTCTTGACGCCTGCGACCGCTTCGGGATAGACCGTACCCATCTTAAGGTCCTGGAAGGGACTGCGACGTCTTATACGGATGTGATGTCGGAAACGGGCGGAGACGGATCTCGCACCTTTTTCCATTGCCGTGGTGCCAATGCAAAACTTGACGTGGAACAGGTTCTGTCCTGCAAGTCTCCTGCGAGGATATTTCATCTGGGATACCTCCTGCTGCTTGATGCACTGGATCAGGATGACCCGGAGTACGGAGTAGCCGCAGCAAGGGCGCTGGACGGTTTGCTGAAGCAGGGATATGAGACATCGGTCGATGTGGTATCGGAAGAAAGCGACCGTTACCGCAGGGTAGTGCTTCCATGTTTGAAATATATCGACCATCTGATCATCAACGAAGTGGAAGCCGAGAACAGCCTCGGAACACCGTTACGCCGTGAAGGCCAGCCGGACCTGGCAGCTATTGAAGCGGCCGCTGCCGGCCTGCTGGAACTGGGCGTCCGTAAACTCGTCATCATCCATTTCCCCGAAGGAGCCGTGGCCGCCGCCCGTGACGGCGAGATCTGCTACGCCCCCTCTTTCACGGTCGACCGTAGCGAAATCGTGTCCCCGGTGGGAGCCGGTGATGCCTTCTGCGCAGGCGCACTTTATGCCATCCATGAAGGTTGGAGTTTGCCGGAGACGCTTCGCTTTGCATCGGCCTGCGCCCGTTTCAACCTGTTCAGTGCCACATCTACGGGGGGCGCCCCCGGACTGGAAACCATAATGTCTTTCTTAAACTCCAGAAAATGTTAGTAAACCTTCAGGAGATTCTTGCGATTGCCGAACGTGAAGAAAAGGCAATCGGCATGTTCAACGCCACCGGCTTCGATTCACTGCAGGCCGTAGTGACAGCGGCGGAGGAACTAGGCGAGCCTGTCATCCTTGCCCACGCAGAGGTGCATAACGTGTTCAACGACATCTCTATGGTAGGGCCCGCGATGCTGGCCGTGGCAAGGAACGCCCGCGTACCGGTCTGCGTGCATCTCGATCACGGGGAATCGCTTCCCATGATTGAAAAAGCCGTGGAACTCGGCTTTACTTCCATCATGATCGACGCTTCAGCGAAGCCTTTTAAGGAGAATGTCGCTTTGACGCGCCGTGTGGTTGAAATGTGTCATCCGAAGGGTATCGGTGTGGAGGCCGAACTTGGCCGCCTTGCCACCAGGGAGGACGGCTCGGCCAGCCCGGAGGACTTCTATACCGATCCTGAAGAGGCTGCCGATTTCGTCCGGCAGACCGGCATTGACGCCCTCGCCATTGCCTTCGGGACAGCACACGGCTTCTACAAATCCGCCCCAGTCCTGGATTTTGACGTTATCGCGTCATGTCGCAGGAATACCGGAATCCCCCTCGTGATGCATGGAGGGTCCGGCGTATCCCCGGCGGATTACACACGCGCCATCCGGGCCGGCATCCGCAAGATCAACTACTATTCCTATATGTCCAAGGCAGGGTACAATGCCGCAGCCGAATTGATTGCTTCCGGAACTTCATCCTATCTCCATGACGTCGAATTCGCCGCAATGAAAGCGATGAAGGAAGATGTTTCCCACGCCATCCGGATCTTTTCCGGGAAGGATTGAATGATTACCCTACCAGACCCGCGGTACCCCCCCCGCAAAATGAACTATTCTGGCAATAATGAAAAGATTACTACCAATATTGATCCTGGGCCTGATGTGCGCTTGCGTCGTACAACCGCAGATAGAATACAGGCCAGGAGAAGGAAGCGGGCAAGAAAATAATCCCGGTGAGGAGCCGGCCGTACCCGCACCCAACGCTGACGCTGTTTTCTATAGCTCCCTGACCGATCAGGTACGCGATGCCGGCCAGTTCTACATTCCACGCAACGGGATCGGGGCCCTGCCCTACTGGAATGTCGTCCATACCGACTACGGGAACAGGGAGGATCCAGCCGCGGGCAGTTCCGAAGGATCCGGGCTCCAGGGGTATTTGCTGATGCATTCTGTGGTCGGACTTATCAATAAGGCGGCAGCGGAAGGCAAGATAGGCTTTTGCGCATGGATGGAAAAGGGAGAACTGGCATATGACACGGAAAGGGCCACGCTTGGCGCCCGGATCGGCAGCCAGACGGCCCTGGAGCTTGCGACAAAGAGCTATGGAAAATGGGAAGGCATCGACGTGCAGGCCAAAGACCTTTTCAAGGGCTATGTACTGACGGATTTGGAGAACAATCCCGAGAGCGGCAACATAGCCGCTGTCGCTTCGCACGTCCATGACGCCCTGATAGTCGATGTCAAGAACGAAAAGTACTTCAAGGACAACGGGTATTCCATGCTGTGCGACTGCCGCACCATGACTCTCCGGCAGGCTTTTGAAAGCTTCAAGGACAAATGCGACAACTCTGCGCTCGTGCTCATGCCGGCAGGAGTAAAAGGCAGGAACGACATCCCTGCCGGTGAACTGAGGGACTATGCCATTGCAAACAGGCTTTTCGTCGTCAACGTCGCAGGCGGCCTTGAGGACAATTCCGCCCTTTTCGGGGAAATACTCGACTGGCTTAAGCCCTGTTCCCAGGTTATAGGCTGGGAGAACAACGAAATCCTCGGGGAAGACAGGTTCGTGAATCCGGTATCCGGACACGGGCACATGATGCTGGCGGCCGACTGGAGCTACAACCATACCCTGACCTCCCGGAATTACGCTGAAAGACAGCCGTCCACGCGGGCCAAGACCATCAATCCGCGGGACATAGACTATGACAAACAGGCCAACTACCTGTCATTCTTCCTGACTGACGGCGACAACTACCAGTTCATAATCACCGACGCCTTCGTGAACAATTACTATAAGCTCCCGTCGGCTGCATCGACCAAAACAGCATTCGAACTGGGCAGCCAGTCCCTGATACAACTCGCCCCGACTCGCTTCAGATACCTGCTGGAGCAGCAGCCTTCTGCGGATTGCACCATTATGGAAACCTTCGGGGGCGGATACTACTATATCGACACTTTCTCCACGCAGGGGCAAGCCGCCTCAAACCGTGCCGCCAATATCAGGACTGCAGCCGAGAGGACTGCAGCCCACATGCGCCAGCACGGCATAAAGATACTCCACGTGATGTCCCGGGATTTCGACAGTCCGGCCGGACAGGAGATGCTGCAGGCTTTCGTGGATGCCAACGACCAACTGGAGGGAATCACAGGCGTGGAGTACAACCCCTACACCGGGGGAGGCGGGAAGGTTTATTGGTTCAAGAACAAGGCAGGGTACGACATACCGCTTATCACTACCAAGTATATGCTCTGGCAGGGAATGTCCTCCCCGTCGTTCTGCGCCCAATCCATGCGCAGCAACGAGGTTGAAGGCACCCAAACATTCGCGACTGTCGCAGTGCACGCATGGAGCACCTTCGACGGCAAACGGTCATCCGACGCGGCTTCCTTGTTGATCAACCAGCTCGAAGACCGCTTCCAGGTTGTTTCTGTCCAGGAGCTTATCTGGCGCCTGCGCATGGCCGAACGAAAGGATCAGACCCGTGCATTTCTTGCAACCATCAAGTAATGTAAGGGGATTCTTTAGTATTTTTGCAGTTATGAAGATTGTCGGCATAGGTGAACTGGTCTGGGACCTGCTCCCGTCGGGGCCACAGTTGGGCGGAGCTCCGGTGAATTTCGCGTTCTTCGCGAAGGAACTCGGGGCGGAGGCTTATCCGATCACAGCAATCGGGCGCGACGCCCGCGGGGAGGATGCCCTCGGCATACTCCGGGAGGCCGGGCTCGACACTTCCCTCATCCAGTTCAATGACTTCCCTACCGGCACGGTGAAGGTCTCGCTGGACGCGGCAGGAATCCCTTCCTACGACATTACGCGGGACACCGCCTGGGACAATATCGCCTGCCCGCAGGAGGCCCTGGAGGTCGTTCGCGGAGCGGATGCCGTCTGCTGGGGGTCCCTCGCGCAGAGAAGCCCGGTCTCCCGAAGGTCGATACTGGCCCTCGTGGACGCGGCCCCGTCTTCCTGCAAGAAGGTGTTCGACATCAACCTGCGGCAGGATTATTACTCCGCAGACCTGCTGGAGGAGTCGCTGCGCCGCGCGGACATACTCAAACTGAACGAAGACGAACTGCCGGTGCTTAAGGGACTTTTCGGCCTGCCAGCCGAGGACGCCGAGGCCATAGGCGCTCTGATACGGCGGTTCTCCCTTGAAATGATCATCCACACCTGCGGGGCCGTCGGCAGCTCTGTCTATACCGCGGAAGGGCTTGCATCCCGGCTGGACACCCCGAAAGTAAAGGTCGCAGATACCGTCGGCGCTGGGGATTCCTTCACGGCTGCCTTCGTCACGGCACTTCTCGGCGGCAGTCCCGTCGCGGAAGCCCACGCCCTCGCCGTCCGCATCTCCGCCTACGTCTGCACCCGCCCCGGGGCCATCAACAAACTTCCGCGGTAAGAAGCAGCCTCCGTGAGTGGAAAGGCCAGTTTTACTCACCGAGGCACCGAAAAAGAAGCCGCCGTGAGTGGAAGGTCCGGTTTTACTCACCGGCCGGCGGGCATAGCGTGGCGACAAGGGCAGGTAGGCCAGGCGTGGAGGGACGGATGACGATGGGGATAGCCGGGCATGGCAGATAAATAATTAATAATCAACGAAAAGAGCACTGACGCTTCCATCGCGTGGATTCAAGCGTGAAATGCAACTGAATCGTCAATCTGGGTTAAAGTTTTAAAAATTTCATTTGGGGTTGAATAGCCCAGCCTTTTTCGAGGGCGGCTATTCAACCTCATTTGTATTTCTTCCAGGT
>JAEEIQ010000020.1 GCA_016281435.1 Bacteroidales bacterium | reverse complement strand
GGATACGGCGGCCAGACGGTCGGGGTGGATGTGGACACCGATCTCTCTTCCTGGGAGGCGGTTTCTTCCGTCGAATGGATAGTCCTGCCCGAGATTGCAGCCGCTCCTTCGGCCGTCAGCTTCAACGCGACGGTGGAAGCCAACCATGATCTTTCGGAAAGGATGGGTGATATCGATTTCTACCGATCCGGAGTCCTTGTGGGCAGGGTTACCCTGACACAGAAACCGGTGGTGCCCACGGTGGAGTTCCCTCTTGACGAGTATGTCTTCGAATCCCCGGCTTTCTCGGAGAGCATAGAGATAAACTCCAACTACAAGTGGTCTGCTTCGGTAGATGCGGCTGGTTCCACATGGCTGGAACTGCTCTTGCCGCAGGCCGGTGAGGACGGGCTGGTGCCTCCCGGGCCGGCAGCGATTACGATCAGGGGCGGAGACGCGGTCCCTGCAAGGGAAGCGAAGGTGACCTTCGTCTCAGGGCAGAACAGTTTCGTGCTGACTGTGCGGCAGAACGGCGTTCCGACGACGCTCTCCGCCGACAAGACCTCGCTCAACCTCCCCTGGACTGCATCCTCCGAGACATTCACGATCACTACCAACAATGCATGGGAAATCACCAGCCTGCCCGGGTGGGCGACTGCGGTGCCTTCCAGCGGGGGTGACGGTTCTTCGCAGGTGACTGTTTCCTGCGCTGTCCTGAACAACCTGCCCCGCACCGGGGAAATCGAAGTGAGGGCGGGAGACAAGACCCTGAAACTGACGGTCAACCAGGCGGGAGGTCCTTTCGAGAAGACCATAGTCTTCGCCGACGGCACGAACGTGTTCCGCGACGTCCTGACTCCGGAACTCAAGAGTTCCACCAGCAAGGCCAATAACCTCGGCATAGTCACGGAGAGGCTCACTGCGGATCCCGATTATGTCATGCAATACTACAGCCGGGGAAGGACCCTGGCTTCCCTTACGTCCTCCGGCATACGCATACAGGTGGAACCGGCCAGCGGACAGAGCACGAGCAAGGCTCTCCGCGCCGAGAATTTCGCCTTCGTCAAGTTCCCCGGCTATGAGGGTTACAAGATGACGAAGATAAGCATCTACTTCGTCACTGCCGGCTATGTCTTCGTCACCTCCACTTACGGATCCAGCAATGATGAAGCCCGGGCGGCGGCCCTTACCGATCCCCTCTTCCGTTCGGAAATAGGTAAGGTCAATGACTTAGTGCTCGACTCGCCGGCCGAGAACACACCGTATTACCTTTTCTTCCCTGAAACCAATTCCGGGGAGATCAGGATGTTTTCATTTGCAATAACTTACACTCCGGTCGACTAGCATATGAGAAGAATGATGAAAATACTGACCCCGGTCCTGCTTTCAGCCTGCTGCCTTGCCGGATGCCTGGAGTTCGAATTCAAGGAGGAAACACCTGTCCTTTATATGAGTTCGCGTAGGATCGTAGCGCCTTCGGATTCGAAAGAAGGGCGCAACATGGTCTTCGACACCCTTGTCATCAGGTCGAACCGCAGCTGGACAGCATCCTTCACCCCGGAAGTGGAATGGGTCAAGATCGATACGGCGGGTTTCCGCAACATGTCCAAGACCACCGTCGAGACACCCGTCGTCCTCCATTTTCTCGACAACGATACGGAAGCCGACAGGAGCGTGACGCTGACGGTCAGCAGCCCCGCGGGAGAAAGGACGGTTGAAATCCGTCAGAAGGCTATAGAATACCGCCTCGAACTGCTTTCCGGCACGGAACAGTTTTCCGGAGTGGTGTCCGACGGACTTACCGTTCCCCTGTCCATCAGGACAAACACGGACTGGACCTTGTCCCTGAGGGACGGTGCCACGGCCGGAGTGGTGTTCGAGTCGTCGTCAGGGAAATATGACGCCGAGGTCGGCGTGACCGTCCTGGAGAATGAGGAAATGGTGCCGAAGAACGCCGTCGTGGTCATTTCCGCCACGGGCTGCAGGAACATAGAAATCCCCGTGTCCCAGCTGGAAGGAATCCCGTATTTCAGGTTGCTGCAGGACAGCGAGATAGTTTCCGACGAGGGTATTCCCAACACGCGGATAGGGATAAAGACCAATATGGAGTGGCAGACCGAGGTCCTGTCGATAGAAGGATATGATCCCTCATCAGTCGTCGTACCGGCAGGTGGAGGAAAAACCGTCAGCCAGGTCCTTATCACCCACCCCTACAGCAGGGATTTCAAGACGCCCGGGAAAATAGTCATACGCTTTACGGCGAAAGACGTGGAAGAACAGCCTGTGGTAACCATCACCCAGGTGCCGGTGCTAAGGGTCCCATTCGGAGAGTTGACCCAGGCGGTGATGTGGTCTGCGGACACCGCGCTCGGACTGACTTCCGCCAACTGGCCCTTCCTGTCCCCCACTTACGAAAACCTTACAAGCTCCAGAAATACGGCCATCCATAAGGAAGAGAGGGTGGAACTGACCCTCAAGACGGGGCACAAGATGTATGTGTATTCGACGAGGGGCATCTGGAGACATAGCAAGACGGGATTCATGGGCGGTGGAGAAGTAGGAGATTATTTCGAACTGCCCGCGATCCCCGGCTGCAGGCTGGTGAAGTTCGCCTATACTTTCAGGGATTCTTCTCCCCTGACCGGTGTGCTCCGGAGCCTCGACGGGACAGAGATTGAGAACACCAACTTCTCTGTAGGAGGATCCGGCACCCAGGTCGTCGTGGGGCCGTTTGAAACCAATCCTGGCGAGGCATACAGGATAGTGATGACCAATACACAGCTTTTTAATCTCGGAGATTTGGTATTGTATTATGAATAACAGAATAAAACTGCTGCCGCTGGTTGTCCTGACCCTGCTACTCCCGGCCGGGGCCGCGTCGCAGGATATCGTGAAGGACAGCCTGGAATTCGCCAGGGCCATGGCGACTACGCCCGCCGCCACGCTGCAGGGCCGGGTGGCGGGCCTGCGGGTCACTCCCGTGGACGGCAATGTCAACGGAGCCGTGAACACCCTGATCAGGGGGGTGAATTCCTTGCGGAGCGACAGCCAGCCCATATGGGTTGTCGACGGGACAGTCATCAATGCCGACTTGAATAAAAACAAGAACGCGTTTTTCCAGTATGGGGAAAAGAGCTACACGGCTCCGCTCAACGCCCTTTCCTTCCTTGATTGTTACGACATCGAGGAAATCAGGGTCCTGAAGGACCTGTCCCAGACCGTGGCGTACGGTCTCAAGGGAGGCAACGGCGTGATAGAGATCCGCACCAAACTCCCTTCGGATGAGAGGTTCCGCCTTCGCTGGAGATCCAATGTCGGTCTTTCTTTTGCTGCTGAAGATGTGGATGGCACAAGGAACGCCATCAGCCACAACCATCATCTGACCATGTCCGGTGCGAGCGGGCAAACCCGTTATTTCGTGTCCGCTAGCCTGCGCGACATGGAGGGGATAGCTCCCGGCAACGGAGGTCTTTACGGCGGCCTCAGGGCCAACTTCGAGACAAAGGCTAACCAGCTGGTGTGGTTCGGAATGAATTCTTCCGTGACCATAGGGCAGATGCACTCGGTTGCCGGCACCTCCTATTTCGGCCAGCCATCCCTGACCATGACGATGCGCAAGGGCGGCTTCTTCCCTGCCGACACTTTCGCCGGATGGGCCTCGGACTATGACGACGAAGCCACGGACAAAAGGTTCGTCACATCCATGTACCTGAGACTGAACTTCACCCGGTCGCTTACATTGAACAATACTTTCGGGGTGGACTTCGAGAACAACAACCGCTTCATCTGGTACGGGAACGGAACCACTTTCGGTCTGGAAAACAACGGAGCAGCCTCAATTCTGGGAACGTCGATATTCAAATACAACGCATCCTCCTCCCTGGACTGGAACAAGTATCTCTTCACGCACCACCACCTCATGGTATCGGCGGCTGTGGAAGCCAGCGGCGAGTGGACGAAGTTCAACACCCTCAACGGCACGGATTTCTTCCTTCACGGTTTGCGTGCCAGGGGACTGAACAACGCCGCGAGCAAGGCTACGCTGCACAAGTACGACCACGAGTACGGTACAGTCGGCGCGAAGGGGCAGCTTTCTTATTCATGGAAGGGCATAGTCGAGGCCGGCGGGACCGTCCGTCTCGACCGCACGCCCAGGTATGACGACAAGGCCATACTTTTCAAGGCCGGACAGCTTCGGACCAATGTGCTGAAAGCCGTCCCTGCCCTCCGCAAGGCCTTTTCTTCATTCAGCCTTGAGGCTGGTTACGGAGAGGCCGGAAGGGAGCAATACGTGCCTTACGGCCTCTACGGGGAGTTCCTGACAGGCTCATATCCGCGCATCGATCCGGCTTTCCAGATGTTCTACGAGGGCCTGAACCGGGCCCGCAGTGCAGAGATCAGCGCCGGGGTCGGCCTCGGGCTGGCTTCGGACAGGGTCCTGCTCCATATGGGCTATTACGACAAGAGGACGACCGATGCCTTCTACGCGTATTGCTTCGGTACCGAGTCGGAGAAGAACTCCCATTATTGGAAGTACGGTCCGCGCAAGGATGTGTTTTCCCGCAGCACCCTTCTCGCCAACCGCGGTATCGAAGGGGAGCTGCGCGTGAT
>JAEEIQ010000019.1 GCA_016281435.1 Bacteroidales bacterium | reverse complement strand
ATGTCAACACAAAAGAAACTGATGACCAACTGGCGCTGGTGGCTGTGCTCGCTGCTCTTCGTGGCGACGACCGTCAACTACCTCGACCGTCAGGTCCTCTCCCTCACCTACGAGAACTTCATCAAGCCCGAGTTCCACTGGACTGATGACAACTACGGAACGATCACCGCGTTCTTCTCCATCTTCTACGCCATCGCCTGCCTGTTCGCCGGCAAGTTCGTGGACTGGATGGGCACGAAGAAGGGCTACCTCATCGCCATCGGTGTATGGTCCGCGGGCGCATGCATGCACGCAGCGTGCGGCTGGGCCACGGCAGGCCTCGTGGACGGAGTCTCCAGCGCAGCTGCGCTCAAGGCCGTCGAAGCGGGCAGCAACATAGCCCTCGCGATCTCGACCACTTCCGTATATCTGTTCCTGCTGTGCCGCGGAATCCTCGCCCTCGGTGAGGCAGGCAACTTCCCCGCCGCCATCAAGGTGACCGCCGAATATTTCCCGAAGAAGGACCGCGCCTTCGCGACCTCCATCTTCAACGCCGGCGCTTCGGTCGGAGCCCTCGCCGCTCCCCTCTGCATCCCGCCCCTCGCGATGAAGTTCGGATGGGAACTCGCCTTCATCATCATCGGTGCCCTCGGATTCATCTGGATGTTCTTCTGGGCCTTCATGTATGACAAGCCTGAAAAGAGCAAGCACGTCAACGAGGCCGAGCTTGCCTACATCCACCAGGACGACGCCGAAGAGGCTGCTGCTGCCGCAGCTCCCAAGGCCGAGGAGGAAGAGAAGCAGGTTTCCCTGTGGAAGTGCTTCACCTTCAAGCAGACCTGGCAGTTCGTGACCGGTAAGTTCTTCACCGACGGAGTGTGGTGGTTCTTCCTGTTCTGGGCTCCTTCCTACTTCAGCAACCAGTTCAACGCCCCCGTCACCACGCCCCTCGGGCAGTGGCTCATCTTTACCCTCTACTTCATCGTGACCGTGGTCTCGATCGGAGGCGGATACCTGCCGAAGATTTTCGTCGAGAAGAAAGGCATGCACCCCTACGTCGGACGCATGAGGGCCATGCTGATCTTCGCTTTCTTCCCCCTGTGCTCCCTGCTTGCGCAGCCTCTCGGAATGCACTTCAACTCCGCCTGGATCCCGGCCATCTTCATCGGCCTCGCAGCCGCCGGCCACCAGGCCTGGAGCGCCAACCTCTTCTCCACGATCGGCGACATGTTCCCGAAGAGCGCAATCGCTACCGTCACCGGTATCGGCGCAATGGCCGGAGGTGTCGGATCGATGTTCATCCAGAAGATCGCCGGCAAGCTCTTCACCTATTCCGAGAACATGGGTGACGCATTCACCTTCCTCGGCTTCAGCGGCAAGCCCGCCGGCTACTTCATCATGTTCTGCTTCTGCGGTGTGGCCTATCTCATCGCCTGGTCGATCATGAAGGGCCTCGTGCCTAAGTACAAGAAGGTGGTTCTGTAGAAATATTTTCTCATTTAAAAGAAAATCACTATCTTTGCCGCGCTTTTTTCCGAAACCGGGGAAAGCGCGGTATTTTATTAACAATTAAATTTTTTGCACGATGGCTGAATATCTGATGCCTGAAAAGAAGCAAGAGATTTTCGCGAAGTACGGGAAGTCCAACAAGGACACCGGCTCTCCTGAGAGTCAAGTTGCCCTGTTTTCCTACCGTATCGCTCACCTTACCGAGCATGTGAAGCAGAACAAGAAGGACGTGGTGACGCGTCGCGCCCTGCTCCGCCTCGTCGGTAAGAGACGTCAGCTTCTGGACTACCTCCAGAAGATCGACATCGAGAGGTACAGGAACATCGTCAAGGAGCTCGGTCTCCGTCGATAAGACATAGGAAAACCCCAGAGAAGGGATGGCTCCGCCAGGACCCGTCCCTTCTTTTTTTTGAAAATACGCGGACCGTCACGGGATGGTCCACAGACGATAAAGACGTAAAGAAAACAGTAATGAACATCATCAACAAGAAGATCGAACTCTCCGACGGACGCGTCATCGAGATCGAGACCGGCAAACTCGCGAAGCAGGCGGACGGATCCGCCGTCGTGAAGATGGGCGGGACCATGCTGCTCGCCACCGTATGTGCGGCGAAAGAGGTCAAGGAAGGCACGGATTTCATGCCCCTGACCGTAGACTACAAGGAAAAGTATTACTCCGCGGGCCGCTTCCCCGGAGGATTCATGAAGAGGGAAGGCAAGTCCAGCGACTACGAAGTCCTGATTTCCCGCCTCATCGACCGTCCCATCAGGCCCCTCTGGCCGGATGACTACCACCTCGAGACCTTCGTCAACGTGAACCTGATCTCCGCCGAGGCCGACATCCAGCCCGACGCCCTCGCAGGCCTGGCCGCTTCCTGCGCCCTCGCCACTTCCGACCTTCCTTTCGGAGGCCCGATTTCCGAAGTGCGCGTCGCCCGCAAGAACGGACAGTTCGTCATCAACCCCAATTTCTCGGAGATGGCCGAGTGCGACCTCGAACTGATGGTCGCCGCCACTGAGGAGAACATCATGATGGTCGAAGGCGAGATGAAGGAAGTCAGCGAGCACGACATGCTCGAGGCCATCAAGTTCGCCCATGAAGAGATAAAGAAGCACTGCCGCGTGCAGAAGGAGCTCATGAAGGAGCTCGGCACCGATGTCAACAAGAGGGATTATCCCCACGACGAGCAGGACGAGGACATCCGCAAGGCAGTCCGCGACTTCTGCTACGACAAGTGCTACGCCCTCGCGAAGGCCGCAAAGCCCAAGCACGAGCGTGAGGACGGCTTCACCGCCATCTGCGACGAATACATCGCCACCCTCCCCGAGCCCCAGAACATTGAGGAAAGGGAAAGCTACGACAAGAAGGTCGCCCTCGCGAAGCGCTACTACCACGACGTCGAGAAGGAAGCCATGCGCAACCTCATCCTCGACGAAGGAATCCGCCTCGACGGAAGGGCCACCGACCAGGTCCGCCCGATCTGGTGCGAAGTCGATTACCTGCCCTGCGCCCACGGCAGCGCCATCTTCACCCGCGGCGAGACCCAGTCCCTCGCGACTGTCACCCTCGGAACCAAGATGGACATGAAGGAGAGGGACGAAGTCCTGATCCAGGGCGAGGACCAGTTCGTCCTGCACTACAACTTCCCTCCTTTCGCGACCGGCGAGGCCAAGCCCCAGAGGGGTGTCGGCCGCCGCGAGGTCGGACACGGCAACCTGGCGATGAGGGCCCTCAAGCCCGTCATCCCCATGGCTCCCGAGAACCCTTACGCAGTGCGCATCGTCAGCGACATCCTCGAATCCAACGGATCGTCTTCCATGGCGTCCGTCTGCGGAGGATGCCTTGCACTGATGGACGCGGGCGTGAAGATCACCAAGCCCGTCGCAGGCGTTGCGATGGGACTTATCACCGACGCGGAGCGCCCGAATGACCGCTACGCCATCCTGACCGACATCCTCGGCGACGAGGACCACCTCGGAGACATGGACTTCAAGGTCACCGGAACCCGCGACGGCATCACCGCCACCCAGATGGATATCAAGGTCGATGGCCTAAGCTACGACGTACTCGAAAAGGCCCTGGAGCAGGCCCGTCAGGGACGCCTCCACATCATGGGCGAAATGATGAAGACCATCAGCGAGCCCCGCGAGGACTACAAGCCCTTTGTGCCCAGGGTTGTCGAACTCCGCATCGACGCCGAGTTCATCGGCGCGGTCATCGGCAAGGGCGGCGAGGTCATCCAGAAGATACAGAAGGAGACCGGCACCACCATCACCATCGACGAGAAGCCCATCGCAGGCGACACCACCGGCAAGACCGAGGGCGTCGTGGACATCTTCTCCACGGACAGGGATTCCATGCAGAAGGCTCTCGACTGGATCAAGGGCATCTGCGCCGTTCCCGAGGCCGGACAGGTCTATCACGGAAAGGTCGTCAGCATCCTCGAGTTCGGCGCCTTCATCGAGATCCTTCCCGGCAAGGAAGGCCTGCTGCATGTCAGCGAGATCGCATGGACCAAGACCGAGAAGGTCGAGGACGTGCTGAAGGTCGGAGACGAGGTCGATGTCAAGCTCCTCGAGATCGACGCCAAGACCGGCAAGATGCGCCTTTCGATGAGGGCTCTCACCGAGAAGCCCGAAGGCTATGTCGAGCCCGAGCGCAGGCCCCGCGGCGGGGACCGCGGCCCGAGGAAGGACTCCGACAGGGGTCCCCGCAGGGACGGCGACCGCAAGGGCGGCGAGCGCCGTGACGGCGAACGCAGGAACGGCGACCGCGGTCCGAGCCGCAGGCCCGGCCGCAACTTCGGCCGCAAGGAAGAAGTTCCCGCCCCCCAAGCGGACGACTACAAGGAGCCCGTCGACGAGCTCTACTAGTCTGGAACCAATAAAGGACGAGGGTAACCTGAAAGTCAGATCGGCTTAAGGTTACCCTCTTTTTTTACACGATCCGTGAGTAGAAACGGCCTTTCCACTCACCGGAGTGCTCCGTCGGCGCTACACCAACTTTTCGAGGCTGTCTTCGGAGATGCAGTGAAGACCGCTGCGACGGATTACCTCCTCCGCCTTTCCGGCATTGTCGGTACGGAAGATAAGGACTCCCTTGCCGCCCAGCAGGAAGCTGTAGAGATAGGCGATGCTGATCCCTTCGCTGGCGAAAAGGGCGATCGCATCGGCCGCCTTGCCGGGCACGTCATCGAGCTCGACCGCCATCACGTCGCACAGGGACACGGCCACTCCCGCATCCTTGAGCACCTGGAACGCCTTCTTCGGGTTGGAGCAGATTATACGGCAGATGCCGTACTCGGCAGTGTCGGCTATCGTCGTGGCGATAAGCTGTATGCCATTGTCCTTGAGAACCTGCAGCACCTTCACGAGAGTGCCGGACTTGTTCTCGATGAAAACTGAAAGTTGATTGACTGTCATATCTTTATGTGCGGTTAGTATTGTTTGCGTGTGTCTTTTACCCGGACCGCCTTGCCTTCCGACTTCGGAAGGGAGCCCTTCGGGACAAGGCGTACGCGGGGAGTGATGAGGATTTCGTCGCGCAGCTGGCGGCATATCTCCTTCTCGAGGCGCTGCAGGGCGGCGTAATCATCGACCGGGGCCCTGTCGCTGAGCTCGACGTCCACTGTCATGGCATCGTTGTCCCCGAGCGTTTCGAGAGTGATGAGATAATCGGACGCGAGTTCCGGGAACTGCATCAGGATGGTCTCGATCTGGATGGGGAAGATGTTGACGCCCTTGAGGATGATCATGTCGTCGCTGCGGCCCTTCATCCTGTCGAGCCTCCTGTGCGCCCTTCCGCACGGGCAGTCGCCCGGAAGGATGCGCGTGAGGTCGCGCGTGCGGTAGCGAAGAAGGGGCATGGCCTCCCTGTTCAGCGTCGTGAGCACGAGCTCGCCGACCTCGCCGTCCGGCACGGGTTCGAGCGTATCCGGATCGACTATCTCTACGATGTAGTAGTCCTCCCAGATATGGAGGCCGTTCTGGCACTTACATTCGAATGCCACTCCAGGGCCGCACATCTCACTCATGCCGAAGGAGTTGTACGCCTTTACGCCGAGCATTTCCTCAATACGCCTGCGCGTATCTTCGGAATGGGGCTCGGCGCCGATCACGAGGGTGCGGAGCTTGGTGTCCCGGCGCGGGTCTATGCCCCTTTCGACCATGACCTCGTAAAGCCTTGCAGCGTAGGAGGGGATGGCGTGGACCACCGTGGTCCCGAAGTCCGTGAAGAACTTAAGCTGGCGCAGGGTGTTTCCCGCGGCAGCAGGGACGGTCAGCATCCCGACGCGTTCCGCTCCGTACTGGAAGCCCAGTCCTCCCGTGAACATCCCGTAGCCGGAAGTGTTCTGGAAGACGTCGTCGGGACGGCAGCCCACCATCCAGAGGCATCTGGCAACGGCCTCGGCCCACTGCTCAAGGTCCTTCTGCGTATGGAGGATGACCGTGGGATTGCCGGTCGTCCCGCTCGAGGAGTGCAGACGGACGCAGTCCTTCAGGGGCACGGCGGCAAGCCCGAAGGGATAGCCCTCCCGCAGATCCTGCTTCGTCGTGAAGGGGATCTTCGAAAGGTCGCCGAGGGTCCGTATGTCCGATGGTTTCAGCCCGACGGAATCGAAGCGGCTCCGGTAGAACGGGGAATCGGAATAGCACCTCGCCACGACGGAGCGCAGTCTCTCCTGCTGCAGCGCATCCAGTTCGGAGCGGCTCAGGGCTTCATACTGAGGATGGAAGAATTCACTCATTTCAGTACTCGTTTATCTATGACGAACTTGCTCTTGCCCTGGCTGCGCTCGAGGGTGCCGGGCTGCTTGACCTCGACCTTCGCACTGATGCTGAGCACGCTGCGAAGCTTGGCGGCAAGTTCCTTTTCAAGCTTGAAGATGGGCTCGAAGGTGTCGAAACCCTGTGCGAAGTACTCCTGGCGCATCTCGACCTGGACCGTAAGGGTGTCGAGGTTGTCCACCCTGTCCACGACGAGAAGATAGCGCGGCGCACACTCCGGCATGCTGAGGACTACGCTCTCGACCTGCGAAGGGAACACGTTGATGCCGCGGATGATGAGCATGTCGTCGCTGCGGCCCATGATGCGGCCCATCTTGACGGACGTGCGTCCGCAGGCGCACTCCCCTTCCGCGAGGGTGCAGAGGTCGCGGGTACGGTAGCGCAGCAGCGGCATCCCCTCCTTCGTAAGGGTCGTGAAGACGAGTTCGCCGGTCTGCCCGTAAGGAAGCGGCTTCAGGGTATCGGGATCGATGATCTCCGGGAAGAAATGGTCCTCGCAGACATGGGAGCCGTCCTGCTCGGAGCACTCGTAGCTCACGCAAGGGCCCATAATCTCGCTGAGACCATAGAGGTTGTATCCCTTCAGGCCGAGACGCTCCTCGATCTCCTTGCGCATGTTCTCGGTCCAGGGCTCGGCCCCGAACGCTCCGACGCGCAGCTTCAGGTCCTTCTTGGAGATGCCCAGCTTCTCCATGGTCTCCGCAAGGTGCAGGGCATAGGAGGGCGTGCATGCGATGCCGGTGACTCCGAGGTCCCGCAGGAGCCTAATGTGCTTTTCGGTGTTTCCGGTCGAGGCCGGGACGACGGCCGCGCCGAGTTTCTCCACCCCGTAATGGGCTCCGAGGCCTCCGGTGAATAGTCCGTAGCCGTATGCGACGGAGAAGGTGTCCTCGCGCGTGACGCCGTAGGCCGTGAGGCAGCGGGCCATGCACTCGCTCCAGACTTCGATGTCCTTGCGGGTGTAGCCCACGATCGTGGGGTTCCCGGTGGTGCCGGAGGAAGCATGGACACGGATGATTTCGCTCTTCGGAGCGGCCTGGAGGCCGAACGGGTAATTGTCGCGAAGGTCCTGCTTCGTGGTGTAAGGCAGCTTGACGATGTCGTCGATGGTCCGGATGTCATCCGGGGAGATGTCCATCTCCTGCAGCTTGTTGCGATAGAACGGCACGTTGTGGTACACGTAGTCCACGACCTTGTGCAGACGCTTGCCCTGGAGGTCCCGCATCTGCTCGCGGGACATGGTCTCCTTGTTGGGGTTCCAGATCATATTCCGAGTCCTTTATTGAATGCTTGTATATTCGCTTCCACGACGGCCTGCCCCTTCGGTGCAAATACCTCCGCGACTGCCCTGCGAAGATCCTCCGGGGCAAGGATGCCGACATGCGAGGCAGCCGCGCCGAGCAGTACCATGTTGGCGCCGCGGGGATTGCCGGCCTGCTTCGCCGCTTCCTCGATATCTATCCTCACCACCTTCGGAAGGCGGCCAAGGCTCGCCTCGACTTCTTCGAATGCAGGGTAATCAGGGATATTGACAAAGGGCTTCGACGAAGTCACGACGACTCCGTCCCGGGATAGCCTAGGCAGATAGCGGAGGGCCTCCATCGGCTCCATGGAGATTATAAGGTCCGCCTTCCCGTCGGGAATCAGGTCGCTCCAGATAGGCTCGTCGGACAGGCGCAGGTCGCTCTGCACGTCCCCTCCCCTCTGGCTCATCCCGTGGACCTCGGCCTGCTTCAGGAAGAGTCCCGAAGCCGTGGCGGCGGCCCCTATGACCGTGGCGATGGAGAGGATTCCCTGTCCGCCCACACCGCAAAGTATGATGTCCTTTTTCATTTCTTGTGCCTCTTCAGGGTTTGCATGCACTCGCGCCGCGGGATGATGACGGAAACGCCGTCATAGGCTATTTCCTTGCGGATCAGGTCCGCTATCGCAGGGATGTTCGCAGGGGTCGGGACGACGACGTGCAGGTGCTCCGGCTCGACTCCGAGGCCGAGGCAGATGGCTTCGTACTTGCTAGTGCCGGCGCTGTCCTGGCCGCCTGTCATCGCGGTAGTGAGGTTGTCCGAGATGATAACGGTGATCGCCGAGCGGTCGTTGACCGCGTCCAGAAGGCCCGTCATCCCGGAATGCGTGAAGGTCGAATCCCCTATCACGGCGATTGCGGGTCCGAGCCCGGCGTCAGCGGCACCCTTGGCCATGGTTATGGAAGCGCCCATGTCCACGCAACTGGCGAGCGCGCTGTACGGGGGAAGGGCCCCGAGGGTGTAGCAGCCGATGTCTCCGAAAATCCGGGAACCCGGGAATTCGGCGGCGACCTTGTTCAGGGCGGTATAGACGTCGCGATGGCCGCATCCGGGACAGAGCTGCGGCGGACGGGCGGCAATGGCCTTCGCAGGCTCGAAGCCTTCGGCGGGAGCAAATCCCAGGGCCCTGGCCACGCAGTCCGGAGTCAGCTCGCCCGTGCGGGGAAGATCCCCCGTGAGGCGGCCGCGGACGGGATATCCGGCGTCCAGCACGGCCGCCACGCCTTCTTCCGCGAAGGGCTGGCCGTCTTCGACGACGAGGATGGAGGAGCTTTCAGCGGCAAGGCTGCAGATCTTCTCCACCGGGAGAGGATAGCGGTTGATGCGCAGGATATTGAACTTCGCGGCGTCGGGGCCGAGAGCCTCGCGGACATAGTTGTACGCGATGCCGCAGGCGACCACTCCAGGGGCCTTCCCGGCGGCGGAGGCGGGCTCCAGCGAAGCGGCCTTCACGGCAGCGGCGGCAAGGTCGGGCTGCTTGGCGACGAGGGAGGCGTACTGCCTGCGCGCGATGGCCGGAAGAAGTATCCATCCGCGGCTCTCCGACGGGGCCAGTGGTTTCTGCGGCAGCGGCTCCCGCACCTGAACGGCAGCCCTGGAATGG
This sequence comes from Bacteroidales bacterium, assembly GCA_016281435.1. The sequence goes on along the minus strand of JAEEIQ010000019.1, from coordinate 75,608 downwards.
GCCAGGCGCGTCACGACACGCAGAAGCGCTGGAAGGCCGGTCCTCTCGGACTCCTCAAAGGCTTCGCGCACGAGGTTGTAAGCCTCCTGCTGGTTGCAGGGCTCGAAGACCGGGACCATGGCGAATTTCCCGTAGAAGCGGGAATCCTGCTCGTTCTGCGAGGAGTGCATCGAAGGATCGTCCGCAGCGAGGACCACTATGCCGCCGTTCACGCCGGTTATGGCGGAGTTGACGAACGCGTCCGCGCAGACGTTCATCCCGACATGCTTCATGCACACGAGGGCCCTCTTGCCGGCATAGGACATGCCCAGGGCCGCTTCCATCGCGGTCTTTTCGTTCGTGCACCAGCGGCTGCGGACCTGCGGGGCGTTCTTCTGGATGTATTCGGTGATTTCCGTCGAAGGCGTCCCCGGATAAGCATACACGCCGGACAAGCCGGCGTGCATCGCTCCCAAAGCGACAGCTTCGTCTCCCAACAATAATTTTCTCATGGAGACAAATATAATAAATAAAAAGAAATATTGTCTATCTTTGGTATCACGAAACAGACATGACGGTATGAATCTGAAGCCATTATCCTTCACGGCCGCTCTGGCCCTTTGCTGCATGAATGCGTCTGCCCAGCACAGCACCGATTTCGGTGCCCGGAGCTACAACCTCGGCGTCACGCTTTCCGGAAAGGAAAGCATTGCGGTATCCGCCGACAACAAACTGGGAACGTACTATTACAAGCCGCTCCAGGGCCTGCAGGTATCCAGGGAGAACATGCTCGACGGCAGCACTTATCTCACGGAGCTCACGCTCGGAAGAAGCGTTTTCAAGGAACTGGTGAAAGAGCCTGAATATGAAAGCTATAAATTCGAGACTGGGAACCTTTTCAATATAGGGCTCGGGTTCTATTATGGCTACACCATCAACAAAGGCAAACGCTTCCAGGTGCCGTTATACCTGGGCGGCAGCCTCGATTACTTCAGGGGCGGCTGGTTCAAGAACCTGTCCCTGGACCTCGGTTTCAAGCTAAGGGCAAAATTCTACCTTACGGACCAGATCGGTCTATTCGCCGGCTTCAATCCTTCGATGGGCTTCAGCGCGGGCAAACAGACCCGCCAGCGGATAAAACAATACGCGGAGGTCGGGATCATCTTCAGCCCGTTCGAGCAGAAACATGGCTTTGACGTAGTGGCCAGCAGCAAGAAAGCCAACCCGAAAGCCAGCTCGGACACCCGGACGATGGAACAACTGTTCAATGACGGCCTGAAAGTCTATGACGGCCATTACCATACCTACACCATCTCGAACCCGAAAAAGAAGTTCATCAAGGAAGCCCACATGGCCTCCCTCGTCAAAGACAAGGGGTACCGCGTCATCACTTCCAACAGCATAACCGCCAACCGCCTCGGCGACAGGACCATGGTCCTCAACGAGCTGACGTTCATCAAACCCGGGGATTATCCGGAGTACGTATTCAAGAAACTGGGGACACACTACGAAAGCGGACTTCCCGCCGGCTCGTTCCTGAGGCCCGCGGTCCGGGACGTCCTTCATCCCGTCAACGGCAGCAAAGTCCTGTCCTTCAGGAGCAAGGAAACTTACTTCGAAGACTGGAACAACGTAATGTGGACCGGAGAAATAAAAGACGGATACCTGCATGGAAAGGGCCAGGGCTACTATAATTCCGGCGACTTGTACTACATCTTCACGGGCACGTTCAACCATGGCCTCGCAGTTTCCGACATCACGGTCAGGACATACCGGGCCGGAGAGGACGGAGACTACGCCATTTACCTTGAAAAAGAAACCGTGTCCTCTTTCGGTCCCCAGGGCGTGCGGGTTCTTGCCGACCAATATACGGATGCGGCCAACGGAGTGGTAAAGAACGCCGTAAGGCTCAACATGATCGACGCTTACCCCGGTTACGCGGACCGTCTTGAGAAGGCCTATGCCGACCTGAGACCGGTCTCGGCCACTTCTACTACGGACCAATTCAAACCTGACCCTGTCATTTCCGATTTCCTGACCCTGTACCGCACATGCGGGTACGATCCCCGGAATCTCATACCGAAGGCCGGGGAGATGGACAATGTCAACGAGGTCCTGGCAATGCTCGGCTGGACTCCAAGGAAAGACTACTACGGTTTCTCGCTCTGGTCCATATTGAGCATGGTCCCGGAGTGGTATGACGAGACCGAGAAAGCCGACAGGGAGAAGTTGGACAATGCTCTCGCCCTGGCGAAGAACGGCGCAAAAACCAGCACCTGCGGATTCAAGACTTTCTTCTCCGACGCCACCAGGGCACTGAACAAGAAGAAGGGCAATTTCGAGTCTTATATCGCCGCGCAGTACAGGGAGTACAACGCCGCCCGCAGCGCCGCGGTCAAGAACATCAATGACCTGCACAGCCAGATGGAGCGCGAGATCGACGAATCGCGTTCATACGCTCCGAAGGGGGAACTGGTAAGCACCAGCCTGGTATTCAATTCCAAATTCCGTTACAAGGAAGACGGTGTCATCTATACGAAACACGGGAACCACTTCGCGCAATACAACGTCTACTACAACAAGTACGGCAGCGAATACGAACTGGACTGCTACATGATCCACTATGCCTCCGGCAAGCTCGAACCGCTCAAGAGCATGAAGTTCAAGAGCTACGACGAGATGGTGAAACAGATCCTCGCCACGTTGCAATAAGGAATATCCTCATATGCACCCCGTGCCTGCCGCCTGCGGAGACAATCCCGGCGGTGTACTTGCAATTATCTGGCACGGGGCCGCGGAGCAAGGCGCAGTGTGTCAGCGGATTAGCTTCGGGCGCCGTGCCGCACCTACCCTCCGGACCCCTTTCTGGCACGGCCGCTGCTGGAAAAACCGCTTCTGAGACCGTTCAGAAGCCGTTTCAGGCCGCAGAGCCGTGCCAGTTGTTTTTCATTCGCCCATGAAACTGCCGTCCCGTGAGCAAAGTGTGTAGATTCACTCACCACGCATCAAAAAACCCGCCCCCTGTGAGAAGGAAGGCGGGTTCTTCACACGGCAAAGACCCGGGCGCTAGGGCTGCGAGTCGAAGAATTCTATCAGCTTGTAGACGTTGTAGTTGATGTTCTTCATGTACTCGGCCAGGTACGGGAACATGCGGTAGTCGTTGCCGTAGAGGCCCTTGTTGCAGGGACGGTTCGAGTTATCCGGGAAATCGTCATCCTGATACTTGAACCAGTGCCAGCCGACGCAGTTAGGGCATTCGAGCAGCCCCAGGGTGAAGTTCTGGTAGGCGTAGGCCCTGTCGTACTGGGTCCTGACGGCGAATCCGGCGCCGGATGTGTTCGGCAGGTCCGAATCCATGCCCTTGGTGTAGAATTCGGTGACCATGAACGGGGTCTCGGTCCACTTCTGCCACTGGGAAATCTTCGTGGTGATCTCGGGGCTCCAGCGTCCGTAGTAGTTGACGCCTATGATGTCGCAATGGCGTCCTGCCGCCTCGACCACACCCTGCAGGTACATGGGCTGGCCGTTAAGGCGGGAGCCGAGATACATCATCTTGGGATCGAACTTGCGGATGGCTGCCTCGACATATTTATAATACTGCTCCGCGACGATGCCGGCGAACTCGGCGTTGTCCCAGTCGTCGATCTCGTATTTCGCGTCGTAGCCCTTGTCGGCCATGAACTTCAGCGCGGCCTTCTTCGCGGGGTCGTTGTCGTCCACGATGTCGAGGAACCTCTCGAGGATGCGGGGATGGTCTCCGTTCAGGGTAGTGAAGTCGATCTCGTTGTCGGAGAAGACACCGAGAACATTAGGGTCGTCCTTGAACTGCGCGTAGCAGATCGGGGCGTAGTAGTTGCAGAACTCCTCCCAGCCGTCATAGAACACGAGCCCTATGAGCTTGTCGCTGTCGTCCCCGCTCGAACCCTTCGGATATGCGTAATTCTTATAGCTCTTGAAGGTGCCGATGAAGCCCACCGAAGGAGCCAGGGAAAGAGGCCTTTCCGGATGCGCAGCGTTATGCGCCTGGATGATGCCATAGGTATTGGAGCAGAAGGCCCCGGTCCCATGGATACCCTTGGACCACAATTCGTTGGCCGTAATCCGGAGCCACTCCTCATTGGATCCGAAACGCGCATTCCAGGCGGCGTCGCAGCGGGCCGAGCCGCCCCGGCGGAACGAAGTCACGCTGCGCTCGTAACGGGGATATCCGAGGGGGTCGATGATCCACCAGCGCTCCCCTATCTTCTGCACGCGGTAGCGTCCGGTCGCTTCCTGCCGGGGCATGGTCTTGTTGCCGCCGTAGGAGTCGAGGGTCGGGTCATAGCTGGCCCGCGAGGTGTCCGGAAGGAAGTTGCAGATATTGTACAGGATACGGGTCTTCTCCGGCTTCCAGGCCATGCTGGCCGCATCGGTGACCGTTCCCCTCGCCCTGTCCACGAGGATGGGGAAATAGGCGGTCTTGTGCTTGGAAGGCGAGTAGAACTCGGCAGGCAGGCGGGTGTAAGTGGCAAGGCGCTCGTCGTCCTTCCCGAGCTCGTGGAGCATCGTGCTGTCGATGACGGCGGCGACGGGTTCATCCCCTTCTCCGCCGGGTTCAGTCCCGGGTTTGCCTTCCTTCACGCATCCGGCTGCCAGGACGGCCGCCGCAAGGAATAATATATATTGTCTTTTCATCGCTTGCAGGGATTATTTAACGTAAGTTACCTTCTTGAAGCAGCGCGCGTAACGGGCGGTGCCCCTCTTTGCCATCGTGGCGTTGTCGAAAGCGCCGACACGCAAGTAGTATGCTTGCTGAACATTGTCGGGAGACTCCGTGCTGGACCAGTAGCTGTCCCCGTTCTTCGAGTCTTCCATGGAGTTGAACACGTCTCCGTCGTTAGCGGCGAACAGGGCCTCGAAATCGGCGCGCGCCTTGTACTGGACCGGAGCCTTTTCAGCCACTTCTTCGGGTTTGCCCTTTTCGCACATCTCCCAGGAAGAGACCCCGTTGTAGGTGGCGAAGAGAGCCAGGAGCTCGTTCTTCGCCGGCAGGTACCAGCCTTCGCCCATTTTCTTGCAGTACATCGCCGCATGATACAGGCCGGCGTTGGGAAGGGCAAGGATCTTCACGGTGTTGCCTTCGCCGTCTTCCTCGTCAAGGGCTCCGGTGAGAGTATCCTGCTCGGAAATGTCGCACCATCCCTGGCTGGCCGTCAACCTCTTCAGGGACATGATCTTGATGTCGGTCTCCTCTTCGGGATTCTGCCATACCACGATGCCGCCGCCGTATATCTCCCGCAGGTGCGACACCTGCTTGATCCCGGGCTCCTGCGCCACGACAAGGCCGACTGACGTCCTCATCTTCTCGGGTCCCGCGGAGACCATGACCGTGGCCTTGCGCTCCAGCTTGCTGTCGTTGGCGGAAAGCGCCGCGACCATGACTGTCTGCACCGAAAGGAATGTCGAGACCTTCACTTCAAGCCAGTCCGCATCCTCGGGCACCTGCACATCGACGTCATAGTTGCAGGTCACCTTCACCGAACCGCGGCTGCCGGCTTCCGAACCGATGGTCAGGGAGCGGGAGGCAAGGGACAGCTCCGGCCGGGGTGTCAGAGTGCCGACCACCTTCATGCAGCGCGTGAGGCGGTTCTGGGATTTCTTCGTACCCTCGCTCTTGGCATAGACCCCGAAGCGCACGTAATAGGCATTGGCGTTCGTGGATTCGGATTCGGTGCTGGACCAGTAGCTCTGGCCGTTCTCCGTAGTCTCCGGATTCGGATTCATTGGCTGGGCACCGGCGGCCTTCAGCAAGTCGTCGAAGGCCTTGCGGGCTTCCGCATCCTCAGCCTTCGAACTGCTTCCGTTCCATTTCGCATAAACGGCAGCCCACTCGTCCGCGGCAGGAATGTACCAGTCACTGCCGAGCTCGTCGCAGTGCATCAGGGCCGGGTAATTCTCGGGATAATGGCTCGAGGCGCGGAGGACGGCCGTGTTGGCGACGCCGTCCCAGTGGGAATTGCAGCCGACGCGGCTGCTGAATTCCGACCATGTCTGTTCCGTAACATAATTCTTTTCGAGCACTTTGCCGGCAGTGGAATCGACGGGGTCGACATAAACCACCACTCCGCCGGCGACATCGTCACCGATATGGAGGACCTGCATGGACGGGGTGTCGGGCTCGAGCCCGGACTGTCCGCAGCCGGCCGCGAGAACCAGCGAGGCTCCGAGGAGGATTGTTGAAATCTTTGTTTTCATCATGATGTAATGCAGTTATTGCAAATATCGGAAAAGAAAAGCGGATGGCGATAATACAATAGTCCGAAAAGATGTCCGAATCATACACCGATTTGTGAATCCGGGATTTATTCAGTATCTTGCTGCATTATTTATGAAGTGAAGAAAAACCAAATAAATCCATCGCAATGAGCAAGAAAAAAAACACCCCGGAAAATGACGGGTACAACTGGAACTACCGCAACGTAGGCGGAGTCGTCAGAGTGGATATCCGCAGCGGAGAGGACATAGCCCATCTCGGCGAGCTCGACCAGAAGATGTGGACAGTCCTCAGCTGCCCCATCAAGAAACTCGAATTCGACGCCAGGACCCTGTCCCTGATGGACACCGACAACGACGGCAAGATCCGCGCGGAAGAAGTCATCGAAGCGGCGAAGTGGATCACGTCCCTGCTGAAGGACAAGGACCTGCTCCTCAAAGGCGAGGACACGCTGGCCCTGGACAGCATCGACACCTCGAACCCTGAAGGTGAGGCGCTCGCCAGGTCCGCCCGCCAGATCCTCGGCAACCTCGGCCTCGAAAAGGACAGCATCTGCCTTGCGGACACCTCCGACAGCGTCGCCATCTTCAAGGATACCAAGTTCAACGGGGACGGCATCATCACCCCCGCCAGCACGGACGACGAAGCCCTGGGGCAGCTCATCGGCGAGATAGTCGCGAACATCGGCTCGGCGACCGACCGCAGCGGCGTCGAAGGGGTTGACACCGACAAGATTGAAGCCTTCTATGCAGCCTGCGCAGATTACTCCGCATGGCAGGCGGCGTTCGAAGCCGACAAGGCAGCCATCCTCCCTTACGGAGACAATACGGCGGACGCCCTGGGAGCCTGCGAGGCCCTGAAGGACAAGATCGCCGATTTCTTCATGCGCTGCAAGCTCATCGCATTCAACGAGAACTGCACCGATGCGGTCGATGTCTCGGCCGAAAGGATCGGGGCAATCTCCGACAAGAACCTATCCGCATGCGCGGACGAGATAGCTTCCTATCCCCTCGCCCATCCCGGCAAGGACCAGCTCCTGCACTTCGACGGCATCAACCCCGCCTGGCAGGCCGCTTTCGCAAAACTGAAGGCCCTCGTGCTTGACGTCGATTTCGCAGGCAAGGACGCCATAAGCGAAGACGACTGGAACGCCGTCCTCGGCAAGTTCGCCGCATACTCCGCATGGGCCGCGGCGAAGAAGGGCTCCGAGGCCGAGCCCCTCGGACTCGAAAGAATCGCCGCCATCCTCAAGGAAGACCGCAAGGCCGACCTTCTCGACCTGGTCGCGCAGGACAAGGCCCTCGAGGCCGAAGCCACTTCGATTGACAACGTGGACAAGCTCGTCCGCTACTACCGCTATTTCTACGACTTCCTCCGCAACTACATCATCTTCACCGACTTCTACGACAAGGGCAGGAAGGCGATGTTCGAGGTTGGCAAACTCTATATAGACCAGCGCTGCTGCGAACTCTGCGTCGAAGTCGACGACATGGGCAAGCACGCCGACATGGCAGGCCTCAGCGGCATGTTCCTCATCTACTGCAGCTGCACCTCGAAGGTGCGCAACGCCACGATGAACATAGTCGCCGTGATGACCGACGGAGGAACGAGGAACCTTCGTCCCGGCAAGAACGCCATCTTCTATGACCGCGGAGGAGAGGACTGGGACGCCACCGTCACCAAGGTCGTGGACAACCCGATCAGCGTCAAGCAGGCCTTCTGGTCGCCCTACCGCAAGTTCTGGAACTTCTGCGTGGAGCGCATCAACAAGTCCGCCGCAGACAAGGAAAACGCCGTCACCGCGAACATGAAGTCCGCTGCCGACGGAGGCGTACCCGCGGCCGCCGAGAAGAAGCCCGGTTTCGACATCGCCAAGTTCGCCGGCATCTTCGCCGCGATCGGCATGGCGGTCGGCTTCATCGGCTCGTTCCTTACCAGCATGATCACCGGCGCCGTCAACCACCCGCTGCAGGCCTTCCTCGTGATCATCGTGATAATGCTCTGCATCTCAGGACCTTCCTGCTTCATCGCCTGGACCAAGCTGCGCAAGCGCAACCTCGCCCCCGTGCTGAACGCCAACGGATGGGCCATCAACTCCTCGGTGCTCGTCAACATCCCGTTCGGAGCCACCCTGACCAGCGTCGCGAAGTACCCGAAACTGGAACTGGTCGATCCGGAAGCCGGCAAGGAAATCAAGAAAGCCCGCCGCAGAAGGGCATTCTGGATCTGCCTCGTCGTGATCGTCGCCCTCGGCGTAATGTATCTTACCAACTGCTTCAAGTTCATTGGACTGCGCTCGCCTTTCCATAAGGAAGTGCCCGCAGTCGAACAGACCGTAGCCGACGAGGCGCCCGAGGCGGAAGCCGCGGCGCCTGCGGCGGAAGAAGCGCCAGCAGAATAATGGAACCGATAATCACCCATTTCACCGACAACGACCTCTACACCTTCACCTGCCAGTACTACATACTGGAGACCTACCCGAGGGCGGAAGTCGAATACACTTTCTTCGACCGCAACCATCAGAAATATCCTGAAGGATTCGCGGCCCTTCTCCGGGAGCAGATGGACCACATGAAGGATGTCGTCATCACGGATGAAGAAGTCGAATTCATGAAGCGCCGCTGCGTCTTCCTGCCCCTGTGGTATTTCACCTACCTGCGGGGCTACCGCTTCAATCCGAAGGAAGTCAGCATCAGCCAGGACACCGAAGGGTACCTGTCCATCACCGTCCGCGGGAAATGGTTCTCCACTATCATGTGGGAGATGCCCATCCTGAGCTGCATCAGCGAACTGATGCACGCCCACCGCGGAGACCTGGACCGCTATGACGCGGCCCTCGAAGAAAGGCGGGCGATTGAGAAATCGGTCCGGATCTTCGGCTCCGGGCTGACCCTGGGTGACATGGGAACCCGCCGCAGGCTGAGCTTCGCGCACCACGACATGGTGGTCCGCGTGATGCAGGACGTCTATTCCAACCCCGCGAAATACGGGGCGCCGGACGGGAAATGGCCAGGCAGGTTCACCGGCACCAGCAACGTCTGGCTGGCGATGAAATACGGCTGCTCCCCCCTCGGGACGATGTCCCACCAGCTCATCAGCTTCGAGGAGATAGTCAGCGGGGTCTTCGAATGCAACTTCAACGTCATGAAGAAATTCAGCGACGTCTATGACGGAGACAACGGGATATACCTCTACGACTGCTTCGGGGACGACGTCTTCTTCTCGAACCTCAGCAAGCGCATGGCCATGATGTACAAGGGCCTCCGCGTGGACTCCGGCAACGAGGAGGAACAGACAGAGAAGATCATCGCCAAATACGAGTCCCTCGGCATCGACCCGGCGTCGAAGCAGGTCTGCTTCTCCAACGGACTGGACATCGACAGGGCCGTGGAGATACACCGTTATGTCGCCGGCCGCGTCCAGGATTCATACGGCGTGGGGACATTCCTGACCTGCGACGTGACTGGCTGCGACCCGATGAACATAGTCGTGAAACTGACGCGCGGCCGCATCACGGAAAACCGTCGCTGGAACGACTGCGTCAAGCTTTCCTGCAACCTCGGCAAGACCCTCGGCAATCCCGTGAAGTGCAACTACCTTATTGGCCTGCTGAAGTAGATGGGACGGCCCCGGTCGACATACTGGTACGCGATCAAGGTTTTCCACAACAGGGTGGAGCAGATACGTGACGATTTCCGAGGAGACCGTTACGAGACCTACTATCCCTTCCTTGTCGAGGAAAAATTCGAGAACAGCGGAGTCAAGTACGTCGAAAGGCCGGTGATGCCCTCGCTCCTTTTCGTCCGCTGCCCGGAAAAATACCTGATAGGGTTCAAGAACAGCCATGATTCCGAGATGATGTTCTACAGCGAGCCGGGAAGCCGGCTTCCCGGGAAGATAAACGACAGGGAGATGGAGATGTTCAAGGCCGCGACTTCCGTCTCGGACAAGGACACTGTCTTCCTCGGAAGCGATACGGAGCGCTACTGCGTCGGGGACAAGGTGCTGGTAACGGACGGCATGTACAAAGGCCTGGAAGGCTATGTCAAGCGCATACGGCACTCGCGCAGGGTCCTCGTCAGCATAAAGGGTATCGCCGTCGTGGCCCTGTCCAACATCCACCCCAGCTATCTGAAGAAAATATGAGGCAAATAACTCTCATAGCGGGCGCACGCCCCAATTTCATGAAGATCGCGCCGCTGATCCACGCGATGCAGGAAGCCCGCACGCAAGGCCGCGACATAGCCTGGCGGCTGGTCCATACGGGACAGCACTACGACAGGAAGATGAGCGGCACCTTCTTCGAGGAGCTCGGCATTCCGGACCCGGACGTCAATCTGGGCTGCGGAGGCGGGACCCAGGCCGAACAGGCCGCCGCCATCATGGTGGCCTTCGAGAAGGATCTCCTGGCCCATCCGACCGACCTCGTCCTCGTGGTCGGGGATGTCACCAGCACCATGGCCTGCGCGATAGTGGCGAAGAAACTCTGCATCCCGGTCGCCCACGTGGAGGCCGGCATCAGAAGCCGCGACCTGACGATGCCGGAAGAAATCAACCGCATGGTCACGGACAGCATCACCGACTTCTTCTTCACGACCTCCGGGGAGGCAGGCCGCAACCTTCTCGCGGCCGGAGTCCCGGAGAGCCGCATATTCTTCGTCGGCAACGTCATGATTGACACGCTGAAAGCCAACTGGGACAAGCTCCGCAAGCCTTCCGGATACGATGCGCTCGGCCTTGTGAAGGGCCGCTACCTCGTCATGACCCTGCACCGTCCGGCCAACGTCGACGAGGGCGGCAAACTGCGCAGCCTGATCTCGGAAATAGTATCGAACGTGCACGGACTTCCGGTAGTCTTCCCCATCCATCCGCGCACGGCGAAAATCTTCAGCGAACTCGGCATCGGCACCGAAAACCTCAAGGTCATCGACCCGCTCGGATACCTCGAATTCAATTACCTGGTCCGCGATTGTATGGCCGTAATCACCGATTCCGGCGGCATCACGGAAGAAACCACCGTGATGCACGTTCCCTGCCTGACGCTCAGGGACAACACCGAGCGGCCCGAGACCTGCACGGTCGGCAGCAACGAACTCATAGGCACCGACCCTGCTGGCATAGCGCCCGCGCTGGAGCGCCTTTTCGCCGGCAAGTGGAAAAAGGGCGGCATCCCGGAGCTCTGGGACGGCAAGGCCGCCCAAAGGATAGTGGACATACTGGAAAAACTGTAAGGCAAGGTGTGGCGGTTCTTTAAAGATTTCTTCATCTACGGGATTGCTTCCGTACTCGGCAAGATCGCAGCCGTGCTGCTCATGCCGGTCTATACGAGCATCCTGACGAAGGAAGAATACGGGATGATGGCGCTGATAATCGCCTGCAAGGGCATTATCGGCATATTTTCAAACCTGGAGATACACACCGCCGTATCCAGGGATTATTACGAGAAGGACATCGACAGGAAAAAGATGGTTTCTACCGGGCTGTATTCCATTCTCAGCCTGTCCCTGACAGTAATGGCCGTGATGATTCTCAGCCGCCACTTCTGGATGGGGCGGGTGCTGGGCATAGACGGCCGCTTCGAACTGGCTTTCATCTTCATGCTGATGAGCATCCCCGCCGGAAGCCTGATGTCCTACTTCGCCATCCTCACCAGATTCCACAAGAAACCGGTGACCTTCGCAGTAGGAAGTCTGCTCCAGCTCCTCATCCAGATAGGCATCTCCGTTTACGGGGTCGTGTACCTGCGTCTCGGCATCCAGAGCGTATTCTTCGGAGTCCTGGCGGGAGAACTGGTCGCCATCGCCATTTTCGTATTCGTGAACCGTGAAGACATCGGGCTGTCCTACTCTTTCCCCTATCTTAAGAGGCTTCTGCTGTTTGCTCTTCCGACCCTCCCGGCCATTCTCGCCAACTGGTTCGACAATTCCCTGGGCCAGATACTGATAAAGAAATTCATCTCGGTCGAAGACCTCGGCGTTTACTCGATTGCGCTCAGCATAACGTCGGTCTTCGCGCTTATAAACGTGGCGTTCAGCAACGTATGGAATCCTTTCCTGTTCGAGAACTACGGCAAACCTGATTTCAAGAAGATGACGGGGCGGCTTTATTCGACGGCCATGATAGCCATAATCAGCCTGACCAGCCTCCTGTCCCTGTTCGCCCGGGAAATAGTCCTTCTTCTCAGCAACCCTTCCTACATCGACGCTTCCAGGTACATTATCCTGCTTTGCTTCCCCATGTGCATGTATATCTTGTTCCCTGTCGCCGCATCCGGCATTTCCGTCAGCAGGGACACCAAGTACATCAGCATCGCATACGTCGCCGGAAGCCTTTTCAACATACTCGCCATGCTTCTGACGATACGCAGGTTCGGCATCATCGTCATCCCCGTCAGCCTCGGCCTTTCGAGGATCGTCACCTACTACACGATGTACATTATTTCGGAGCGGACGCTGCACCTGTCACTGCCTCAAGGTTATATCCCGGCCCTTGCGCTGTTCATCTGCATATTTTTCATCATTGTCTCCGCCGGAACCGGCCTCTGGATAAGGATTGCGGCAGCCCTGGTGCTGAACGGGATACTTGCCCTGTGCCTGAAGAAAGTCATTTCCGGGGGGACTCCGATACGCCTGCGGTGAGCCCGCACAAAAGCTTTGACGACTGATGCTTGAAAGTTTGACCGTATATCTCGTCCTGTTCTGCGCGCTTTTCTTCTTCAGCAAGGAAGCCGCGGACAAGAAGACGTTCTGGTACGCATGTATCGGAATACTCTTCTATACGGTCGTGTTCGCATTCCGCAATAACGTAGGGATGGATTACAGCGGTTACCTGCAGATTTACAACGACGCCCTCCGTGGCGAACTGCCGGAGAAGGACGAGCCCGGATGGCTGCTTTTGCTGATGTCCATGGCGAGGGCGCATATGCCGGTGACACTGTTCTTCGGCTTCTTCGCCTTCACGCAGCTTTTCCTCGTTTACTGGTCCCTGAAGGATGACAAGGACGTATATCCCTTCCTTGCTGTCACCTTCATGCTCGAATGTGTATGGCTGACCTATGCTAACGGACTGAGGCAGCAGCTGGCCTTCACGCTCTTCGCATGCGCCATTCCCGCAATCAGGGACCAGTCATGGCTCAAATACTATCTGCTCGTAGCCCTCGCGGCCAGCATGCACTATTCAGCCCTGCTGTTGGTAATCTTCTATCCGCTGTTCAGGATAAAGAAAGGAGGGTACTTCAACAGCATCTGGCTGGAATATGCGCTGTTTGCCGCGGCGCTGGTTGTCTCCCGTTCGGCCATCACCGCCAATCTCGGAGATGAAGGAGGACCGATATTGGAGATGCTGGGCTATTCGCACTATCTGGAGCAGAATTCGGAGAAGATTTACAGCGTCCTGACTCACAGGGGCGTGGGATACTGGGTCAGTATCGCGACCGCCGCATACCTCATCTGGCTGAGCAACGACGTCAAGAACGGACTGGACCGCCCGGAAGTCCGCATAATATACGACCTCATGTTCTTCGGGCTTCTGTGGAAATACGTATTCATCGAGAGCCATATCTTCTCCAGGATCAACTACTATTTTATCGGATTCGAGTACATCTTCACCGCCTTCACGCTGATGTACCTCTGGAGGAGCAAGCGCTCGATAGCTTTCACCGTATTGGTGGCGCTCGACCTGCTGACATTCGCCGGCTTTATGTCGAACGCCGCCGACAACACGGCCCTGTTCACCTTTATCTGGCAATAAACGATGTTCCTGTCGATAGTCATACCCGTTTACAACATGGAGGAATACCTCCCGCGCTGCCTGCAGTCCTGCATGGCGGCAGGGGCCGGCTCCGAGATCATAATAGTGAACGACGGTTCCACCGACTCTTCCCTGAAGATTGCCGGGGAAATGCTCGAAGGCTGGCCGGAGCACCGCATCATCAGCCAGCCGAATCAGGGGCTCAGCGCCGCCCGCAACGCCGGGCTCGAGGCCGCATCGGGAGACTATGTATGGTTCGTGGACAGTGATGACCATATCGCACCCGACGCCGTTTCCCTCATCGCCGGGGCCTCGGCGGGCCGGCCGGACGTCATCCCGATAAGGACGCGCAACGACGGGGAAGATGCGGACAGGAACATCATCCCGGAATCGGCGGCATCCGGCCGTGACGTGCTCCTGGACGACAAGTTCCTTTCCGGAGCCCCGTTCTATGTGTACAGGAGGCAGTTCCTTATGGACGAAGGCCTGCGATTCCGTCCCGGGATATACCACGAAGACAACGAATTCACCCCGCGCATGCTCTACTGCGCCCGCAGCGCGAAAGTGATTCCGGAGGCCCTGTATTTCGTATTCCGGAGCCCCGGATCCATTACCCGCAGCCGCAGGCCGAAAAAGGCTTTCGACTGCCTCACGGTGGCGGAAAGCCTTCTCGATTTCCAGAACGCAAGGGCCGTGGAAGCCGATGTCCGGAAGGTCTTCGACCGAAGGATCAGCGTGCTTGTCAACGACGCGCTTTACGAGATAATCGAGAACGGGAAGGAGGAGCAGGACCGCTTTGACAAGGCTCTCTCGGAGAGGAAACGCCTCTTCGGCCCTCTTCGCCGCAGCAGCCTCAAATACCGCATCGAGGCCGTCCTCTTCGGGCTTTTCCCCGGAAAGTACTGCGCGGTTTACAAATTCATGAAACGGCTCGGATGATGAAAAGGATGCTTCTTGCAATCGCCATGGGCCTCCTGATCCTGCCCCTTCACGCCGCTTCCCCGAAGAGAACGGCGCGCCAGGCGGGACTGGCATACAAGATGGCGTCTTCTCCGGACGATTTCACCCTGAAGGACTGCCTCTACGAAATCCGGAGCGAGATAGACCTCGGCGGTGGGGCGAAAGCCATTCCGGCGGGCTGCATCCTGTATTTCAAAGGCGGAGCGTTCAGCAACGGGACCCTGAAAGGCAACGGGACCAGGGTCATTTCGCAGTCGAAAGAAATCTTCCGGCCGGGAATCATGCGATACCGCGGTTACCTGCGCTCCGGATCTTACAACTATGTCTCCCGCAACACCGGAGGGGTCATCCTCACCGGCAGCTGGGCGGGCGAGAACTGCCCCGCTGCATGGACGGGACTGAAGAAGCCGGCAAAAGGACTCTGCGCCTCCACCGCCCTCAACAATTTCATCACCCTGCACCGGGAAGGGGCGCAGGTCTCGGTTCCGAAAGCAACCTATGAGGTTTACGGAAAGGTCCGCTGCGGCACCCACAGCATCGACTTCAACGGCGCGACCCTTCTTTCCATCGATTTCGGAAAGGTGGAAGATGCATCCATTCCACTGCCGCAGGGAGCAAGTCCGACGGAGCTCAGGAGCATCTACGGCCTTGTGGAGATGACGGGAGACGGCTGCACGCTTTCCCGGCTTACGGTCGACGGGGGCGCCGACAGCCGTGAAGAAATTCCGGTAAGGGGTTCCCAGTGCCTGCTTTCCCTCGGAAGCAACAAGGGCGGAACCGTCAGGGACGTCACCCTGCAGAACGCGGTGGCATGCGGCATCTGCACTTACCGCATCAGCGACATGCTCTTCGACGGGCTCAGGATACGCAATGTCGGGGAGCACGGCATCTACACCCATGCCTGCGACGGGGAACTCCGTTTCAAGGA
The DNA here is from genome assembly GCA_016281435.1 of Bacteroidales bacterium. Next base: position 59,739 of record JAEEIQ010000019.1, on the reverse strand, counting down.
CTGCGAATTCTTCAACTGCGGTTCCTCGCAGGCCCTGTACAAGGACAGGGGCCAGTCGGCCTGCATCAACGTGGCCGGATCGAGGGATTCCGGAGTCAAGGGCATGGCCGGCCTCAGCTTCAGGCTCGAGGACTGCACTTTCGCCACTGACGGCAGCTGCCAGGTGGCGACCATGTACGCCGATCTTCCGAAGGCCGAATTCATACGCTGCCGCTGGAAGGACGTGAACGGCTATACCGTCAACACGGCCCTTGCAGAAGGCATAGGCCGGCTTGTGGAGTACAACTTCACGGAATGCGACAACCCATGCTGGAGCATCAATTCAACCAACACCGTCCGCCGGCTCATACGCTGCACGGACGTGCGGAATCCGTTCTCCGACGCGGTCCTCCTGGAGGACTGCCGGGTCACGGCATGCTACGGCACGGTACGCAACCTCTACACCGGACGCTTCGCTTCCGAGACGAAAAACCCGGTGGTCTGCCGCCGCTGCACCTTCTCCAAGGACGGGACGGACATTTCGATCGGAAACACCATATCCAATCCCAGGCCCATGGTTTTCGAGGACTGCGACTGGAATTTCGGCAAGACTTCGACCGACAAGAGCCGGGGTACGGCGTACATCACCCTCCAGGGCAAGAACAGCCGGGCTGAGTTCCGCGGATGCAACTTTGACATGGACATCTATCGCCTCATCAGCGTGACGAAGGGCAACGTGACCATAGACGGCGGACGGAAGACCGGAAGATACGAACTTGTAGAAAAGAAGTGATATGAGCATTGCATACCTGTGGGCCAAGGCCCTGAAGAAATTGCGCGGCAGCGCCGTCAAGGGAAGCCGCATAGACCGGACCTCGAAGGTGGAGTCCGGAAGCCTCGTCGTGGACAGCACCATGGGCAGGCACTCTTTCTGCGGCTACGACTGCGACATCTTCGCGGCCGACATCGGAGCTTTCTGCTCGATAGCCAATAACGTGGTCATAGGCAGCGGCGAGCACCCTACCGGATGGGTAGGGATGTCCCCTGTCTTCTATGCCGGAAAGGACTCGGTCAAGGCCAAGTTCTCCGAATTCGAAAGGGAGCCCGTGAAAAGGACCCTGGTCGGCAACGATGTATGGATCGGCCGTTCGGCGCTCATACGCCAGGGAGTAAGGATAGGCGACGGAGCCGTGGTCGGCATGGGCGCAGTGGTCACGAAAGACGTGGAGCCTTATTCCGTGGTTGCCGGATGTCCGGCCCGTGAGATACGGAAGCGTTTCAGTCCTGATATCATCGCCCGCCTTCTCGCCTCCGAGTGGTGGAAGCTGGACGAAGCCCGGCTGAAAGAAGCCGCCCGCCATATACGCGAACCTGAAAAATTCCTTGAATACCTGGGGAAATGAGAATACTGCACCTCTGTCTCGCCGCGACTTACGTCGACCGCTACGGCTATCAGGAGAACATCCTGCCCCGCGCCCACAAGGCCGGCGGGCACGATGTGATGATCCTTGCCTCGACGGAAAGCCTTGAAGCGGGAAAGGGGCACGTATACCTCCAGCCCTCCGACTACCTCAACGAGGACGGGATTCCCGTACGCCGCATCCCGTATGTCCGCTGGATGCCGGCTCCGATAGCGAGGAAGGTAAGGGCATACCGGGGCGTGGGCCGCACCCTGGAAGAATTCCGTCCGGATGTCATTTTCATGCACGATGCCCAGACGGCAGCCGTGCATCCGGTCTGCCGCTACTGCCGGGAGCACCCGCAGACCCGGCTCTACATAGATTCCCACACCGACTTCGTCAACAGCGCAAGGGGCTGGTTCTCCAGGAACATCCTGCACGGGGTCCTTTACCGGAGCTACGTGCAGTGCACCATACCCTTCACCCGCAGATACTACGGGACCCTGCCCGCGAGAGTGGAGTTCTACAGGGATTTCTACGGCACTCCGGCAGCCAGGACGACGTATCTGCCGCTGGGTGTCGACGACATCAGCGTGCCCCGCAGCCGTTTCGAAGAAATCCGCCGTGAAAGCCGCGGCAGCTTCGGCCTCAAGGACAGCGATTTCGTAATCGTCACCGGGGGCAAGATAGAAAAGCGGAAGAACACCTTGGCCCTGATAGAAGCTTTCACGGCGCTTTCAGCGGGCCACCCGGACGCCAAACTGCTTATCTTCGGAGAGCCCGACGCCCAGACCGCGGGCGATTTCCGGCGGCTCGCGGAAGGGACTCCGGGGATCATCTGCGCGGGCTGGGTCAAGGCATCCGAAACCTGCCGCTGCCTTCTCGCCGGCGACCTCGCATGCTTCCCGGGCACGCACTCGACCCTCTGGGAAGAATCCGCCGGATACGGGCTTCCGGGTCTTTACCGGAAATGGGAAGGGATGGGTCATATCGACCTCGGAGGCAACGCGCGCCTGCTTGACGGGGATGCGGACGCCGAAGAGATACGGAAGGCCCTCTGCGAGATCATGGACAATCCGGAAGTGTTCAAGTCCATGAAGGAAGCCGCAATGAAACTCGGCCCCGACTATTTCTCATATTCACGTATAGCCAGAAACGCCATAAATGCATAACGAAAGATGAAAAACGAAGAATACAGGATCTGCTCCCGCTGCGTGATGGACAGCAGCGATGAGAACCTCCACCTCGACGGAAACGGGGTGTGCGACCGTTGCCGGGAGTACGAAAGCTCCATCCTCCCGGAATGGAACCACGGCCGGGGACACGAAGCCGAGCTGAACGCCCTGCTGGAGGACATACGCCGCAAAGGACGCGGGAAGAAGTACGACTGCATCCTCGGGCTGAGCGGGGGCCTCGACAGCAGCTACCTGCTGCACCTTACCGTCAGGGAATGGGGCCTGCGCCCGTTCGTGTTCCATATAGACTGCGGCTGGAACCTGCCCGTCGCGGAGCAGAACATCCGGCGCATGTGCGACAAACTCGGGCTGGAACTGCACGTCGAGAAGATGGATTGGGACGAGATGCGCGAGATGCAGAAGGCCTTCTTCCGCACCGGCATGTCCTGCCAGGACAACCCGCAGGACCACGCGTTCATAGCCCTGATCGACAAGTTCTCCCTCAAACTCGGTGTCAAGTACATCTTCAACGGCTACAACATCTGCACCGAGATCGTGAGCAACCCCCAGTCCTGGTTCAAGGACGGCGGGTTCGCAGGCGACGGGACCTTCATCAGGGACGTCGTGCGCAAGTACTGCGACATCCCCATCAGGAAATACACCTACACTTCCGGATTCAGGCACAAGTTCTGGATCCCGTACGTGCTGGGGGTCAAGACCGTGAAACCCCTCAACCTCGTTCCCTTCACGAAACAGGAAATGATCGATACCCTGAGCCGCGAATACGGCTACGTCACCTACGGGCAGAAGCATTTCGAAGACCTTCTCACGAAGTTCCTCGAAGGCTGGTGGAACCCGACCCGCTTCGGTTTCGAGACCCGCCGCGCGCAGCTGTCGAGCCTCGTGATGACGGGCCAGATCTCCCGCGACAAAGCCCTTGGGATCCTTGCGGAGCCGGCCCTGTCGGAAGAAGAAGCGAAAGAACTTTTCAGCCAGGTGGCCGCGAAACTGGAAGTCAGCGAGGAGCAGCTGATGCAGTGGCACGACATGCCTCCCTGCACCGAGAAGTTCAGGAGCACGAAGAGCCTTTACCGCTTCGGAATCAAATTGTTCACCCGCCTGGGACTGGAAAAAAGGATACGCCAATGAAACAGATCATCCAAGACCTCAAGACCGGTCAGACCATCCTTGAAGAAGTCCCGGCGCCTGCCGTACGCGGCGGTTGTCTCCTTATTCGCACGAGCAGGACCCTCGTATCCCTCGGCACGGAGAGGATGCTGGTCGAGTTCGGCAAGGCCAACCTCATCGACAAGGCGCGCCAGCAGCCCGACAAGGTCCGCCAGACCCTCGACAAGCTCAAGACGGACGGAATCATGCCCACACTCGAAGCCGTCTTCAACAAGCTCGGCCAGCCCCTTCCCCTGGGCTACTGCAACGTGGGCAGGGTCGTCGAAGTCGGCAAGGGCGTCAGCGGCTTCGCGGTCGGAGACAGGGTCGTCTCAAACGGCAACCACGCCGAGTTCGTCTGCGTTCCGCAGAACCTTGTGGCGAAGGTCCCGGACGATGTCTCCGATGAAGAAGCGGCATTCACCGTCATCGCCTCGATAGCCCTGCAGGGCATACGCAACCTCAAGCCAGAATTGGGCGAAACCATAGTCGTGACCGGCCTCGGACTCATAGGCCTGATCGCGGCCATGCTGCTGAAAGCCAACGGCTGCCGCGTAGTCGGCATAGAGTTCGACCCCGCGAAGACGGCCATCGCCGAAAAGAACGGCATCCTGACGGTCAACCCCGCCGAAGGGGCCGACCCGGTGCGCTTCGTCGAAACTCTCACGGGCGGCGTCGGCGCGGACGGCGTACTCATCACGGCTTCGTCGAAGTCCGACGACATCATACACCAGGCCTGCCAGATGTGCCGCAAGCGCGGAAGGCTCGTGCTTGTCGGGGTCGTCGGGATGGACATGCGCCGCGACGACTTCTACAAGAAGGAGCTATCCTTTACCGTGTCCTGCTCCTACGGTGCGGGCCGCTACGATGAAGAATACGAGAACAAGGGGCACGACTACCCCGTCGCCTACGCACGCTGGACGGAAAAGCGCAACTTCGAAGCCGTGCTGCAGACCCTCTCGGACGGCGGACTCGACGTGCGGCAGCTGATCACGGAAGAAGTGGATCTTGAAGATTACTCCCTGATCTACGGGGACATGCGCAAGAAGGGCTCCATCGCCTCCATCATACGCTTCCCGGAAGATGCTCCCGAAAGCCGCACTGTCGAGGTCTCTGCCCCCGCGGCAGCGGCCCCCGGCGGCAAGTTCGGCATCATCGGGGCCGGCAACTACACCACGTCCATGGTGGTGCCCTGCCTCAAGAAGGCCGGGGCGCCCATACGCAGCGTTGCCAGCGCCGGAGGCCTCAACGCGAAGATAGTCGCCCGCAAGGCCGGAGCCGAACTCGCTTCCTCCGACTACCGCGAGCTCCTCGCCGACCCGGAAGTCGGCACCGTAATCATCACGACGCGGCACAATCTCCATGCTCCCATGGTCCGGGAAGCCCTCGAAGCGGGCAAGAGCGTCTTCGTCGAAAAGCCCCTGTGCCTGAACGAAGAGCAGCTGGACAGCATCCTGGAGGCCCTGGGCAAAGTTCCGGACGAAGTCACCCTCACGGTTGGCTTCAACCGCCGCTTCTCCCCCTTCGCCGTGAAGATGAAATCCATCCTCGGCGACGCGCCGATGAACATAGTGGCCACGATGAATGCGGGCTTCATCCCGCCCGAAGTCTGGGTCCACGACCTCGAGACCGGAGGCGGACGCATCATCGGCGAAGCCTGCCATTTCATCGACCTGTGCTCTTACCTGGCCGGCAGCCCCGTCGCGGCGGTATGCATGAACGCCCTCGGGCAGAATCCCGAAGACAACACCGACAACGCCTCGATCCTCCTGCGTTACGCCAACGGTACCAACGCCGTGATCAACTATTTCGCGAACGGGTCCAAGAGCTACCCGAAGGAAAAGGTGGAAGTTTTCTGCCAGGGCAGGGTGCTCGCGCTGGACAACTGGCGCAAGCTTTCCGCTTTCGGGATCAAGGGCTTCCGCGGGATGCGCGGCCGCATGGACAAGGGCCAGAGGCGGCAGTTCGCCCTCCTGACGGAAAGGCTCCGGAACGGAGGCGCTCCCCTGATTCCGGCCGAAAGCATAGTCAACACGACACGGGCGTCCTTTGCGGCGCTGCGTTCCCTCAAGGAAAAACGCTGGATAGAGCTTTAAAATGGACATTCCGAGGCTCATACGGACAGTGCGGCACCTGCGGGCGGAGCAGGTCTTCCACCAGATTGCCTGGCGGCTTGGCCGCCCTCGGCCGGGGAAGGAGCACGCGCCTGAGCGCGGAATTCCTGCCTGCAGGACCTCCTTCATAATGAAAGAAAGCTGCCTTGAGGACGGCGTTTTCACCTTCCTGAACATCTCTGCACCTTTCCCCGGATGGAGCGACACGTCCCGCGGCATGCTCTGGGCCTACAACCTTAATTACATGGACTGGCTGGTCCAGGAAGGACTTTCCGCCGAGGAGGGGGCTGCCTGGATCGACAGTTTCGCAGGGAGTTTCCCCCAGAACAGCATAGGGCAGGACCCCTATCCTACGGCCCTGCGCTTGCACAACTGGATCAAGTTCTTCATCCTTCATCCGGAGCAGAGGACCGCTGCCCGCGAAGACAGCCTTTACAGGCAGTACCGCCTGCTGCGGAAGCGCATCGAGCGGCACATAGACGGGAATCATCTGCTCGAGGATGCGTTTGCCCTTTACGCCGGAGCCGTCTGGTTCGGCGAGAAGAAAGAAGAGAAGCGCTTCGGGAGCCTTCTTGAAAGGCTTCTCAGGGAACAGATCCTGCCGGACGGAGCGCATTTCGAACAGTCTCCGATGTACCACTGCATCCTGCTGGAACGCCTGCTGGACTGCTGCAACCTCCGTCCCACGGAGGAGATGGAGCGGCAGGCAGGGCGGATGCTGGGGCACCTGGAAAGCATAATCTGGGGAGACGGCGGCATCCCGCTGCTGAACGATTCCGCGCAGGGAGTGGCCCCGGCACCCGCCCTGCTGCGGGCCTACGCCCGCAGGCTCGGCCTTGAGGCCGCGCCCCTGCCGCTCCGCGAATGCGGCTACAGGCGCCTTGCCGCCGGGACGATGGAAGCCGTCGTCGACGCGGGCGGCATCACCGCATCCTGGCAGCCGGGCCATTCGCATGCCGACTGCTTCAACTACGAACTCCGCATCGCGGGCTGCCCGGCCGTCTGCGACAGCGGCATTTCGACCTACGAAAAGAACTCCCGCCGCCTGTGTGAACGCTCTACCGGGGCCCACAACACCGTCAGCGTCGGCGGCAGGGACTCAAGCGAAGTCTGGAGCGGATTCCGGGTCGGCCGAAGGGCCTGTGTAAAACTGCTCGAAGACCGTCCGGACAGTGTTTTCGCTGTCCACGACGGCTTCGGCAGCTGCCTGCATTTCCGGTCCTTCCGCATCGAAGGATCCGGCTTCACCGTAAAGGACAGCCTCTCGGTCGAAGCCGATGCCGTCAGCCGCATCCACCTCGCCCCTGAGGCAGGAGCGGCCACGATAGACGGGGACCGCATAGTCTGCCGGCGCTTCACGGTCAAGGTACAAGGGGCATCCGGGATAAGGCTGGTCCCGGGCTTCTGCGCACGCGAATTCAACCGCCTTCTGGAAAACGAGACCGTCGAGATCTCATTCCGGAAGGATGTATCCTATATTATCGAGCCCAGGCGATGAAGATACTTTTCCTGTCCGACAACTTCCCTCCTGAAGTGAACGCACCCGCAACCCGCACATGGGAGCACTGCCGCGAATGGGTCAGGCGCGGAGCCGACGTGACCGTCATAACCTGCTTCCCGAATTTTCCGGAAGGCAAGGTCTTTCCCGGATACCGCAACCGCTGGCGCGCAACCGAAGTCATCGACGGCATACGCGTGATCCGCGTATGGAGCTACATGGTCCCGAACAAGGGCTTCCTCAAGCGCACCCTCGACTACATCAGTTTCTCCGTAACGGGTTTCCTCGCCGGACTGGGGGAAAAACCGGACGTCATCGTGGCCACCTCGCCCCAGTTCTTCACGGCACTTGCCGGAAGGATGCTGCACATCTTCAAGCACCGGCCATGGGTGATGGAGGTGCGGGACCTCTGGCCCGAGAGCATCAAGACCGTCGGGGCAATGAAGGACAATCTCTTCATACGCTATTTCGAGCGCAAGGAGATGCAGTGCTACAAGTCCGCGGCCCGCATAGTCGTGGTCACCGACTCCTTCAAGGAACGCCTTGTGGAACGCGGCGTTCCCGAAGGAAAGATCTCCGTGGTGAAGAACGGGGTGGATGCGGACCTTTTCACGCCGCGGCCAAAGGACATGGAACTTGTCCGGGAACTCGGCCTCGAGGGCAAGAAAGTCATAGGATATATAGGTACGCACGGGATGGCGCACAAGCTGGATTTCATACTGCGCTGCGCCAGGAACCTCGAGGACAGGCCGTACCACTTCCTCCTCATCGGCGGAGGGGCGGAGAAGGAAAACCTGCTGGCCCTGCGCGAGGAACTCGAGTGCACGAACGTCACTATGCTGGATCCAGTGCCGAAAAGCGAAGTGGCGCGCTACATTTCCATCCTGGACGTCAGCCTGATCAACCTGCGCCGATCTCCCCTGTTCAAGACCGTGATACCCTCGAAGATATTCGAGAACGCCGGAATGGGCATCCCTATCCTCCTCGGCGTGGACGGGGAAGCAAGGCAGATTGTGGAATCCTACGGCGCCGGTCTGGCCTTCGAGCCGGAGAACGAAGCGGATTTTCGCATGAAACTGGATGAACTTTTGGATAGGGATTGCTATCTTTGCTGCCGGAAAGGATGCGCCGCCCTCGCGGCCGATTTCGACAGGAAGAAGCTTGCGGCCGGGATGCTGGATATCCTGGAGGCCGTCCCCTCAGCTGAGAAGAACAGATGACATTCAAGATCATAGCCCTTATCGTCATGTTCTCGTCATTCCTTGCGACGGGAATAGTCTATCCGTTCGTCCTGCGTTACGCAAAGCGCCGGCACATACTCGACAACCCCAACGAGCGCAAGGTCCACCGCAGCCCGGTGCCCCTTCTCGGCGGAATCGCCGTATGGACCGGCATTGTGGCAGGCTCGATAGCCACGCTGCTCCTGATGCACCTGCACACATTCAGCGTCACGACGCTGGCGATGACCCTGATGCTCATAGTCGGGACCATAGACGACATCAAGGGACTGACCCCGACGGTACGTTTCCTCATCGAGATCCTGGTCATCTGGCTGCTGATAGCCCTTCTCCATTACCACATCGACAGCTTCCACGGCCTCTGGCATACGGGATCCCTGTCGGCGTTCGTCGCCATCCCCCTGTCCATAATAGCGGGCGTCGGGATCATCAACGCCGTGAACCTCATCGACGGAGTGGACGGATACTCCTCCGGATTCGGCATCATGGCCGCCCTGTTGTTTTCGGTCATTTTCCGCAAGGCCGGGATGATACCCATGGCCTGCATCTCCTTCTCGATAGCCGGCGGACTGATCCCCTTCTTCCTGCACAACGTTTTCGGCTACGACAGCAAGATGTACATAGGAGACGGTGGCACCCTTATGCTGGGCACCGCGATGGCTGAATTCGTCTTCAGCGTCCTTTATTCCCGATCCCCCTGCATACGCTTCGTGGAGCAGGGCATAGGGCTCGTGCCCATGGTCCTTGCCATCATGAGCATCCCGGTGTTCGACACCCTCAGGGTCATGATCGCGCGCATACGGCGCGGGAAGTCCCCCTTCGTCGCGGACAAGACGCACCTGCACCACCTCTTCCTCGAATTCGGATTCTCGCACATAGGGACCACGATGATCATACTTGCGATGAATCTTTCCATCTTCTCCGCATGGTACCTTTCCTGGAAGCTCGGGGCGTCGATAGACCTGCAGTTCTACATCGTCGTAGGCCTCAGCCTGCTGGCGACGGTGTTCTTCTACCGCTTCATGTACGCGCAACTCGAGAAGGATTCCCGGATCTGCAAGGCCATGCGCCGCATCGGGGCGGCTACGCACAGGGAGCGCTCGGGCCTCTGGAACCTCATGAGACGCTTCAGCGACCGTTTCGATATCAAATGAGCCCGCCATGGATGTAAAGATAGAACAAAGCTGGAAAGAAGCCCTGGCGCCCGAATTCGGGAAGCCTTATTTCAGCGACCTCGTACGCATCCTGCACGAGGAAAAAGCCGCCGGTCAGACAATCTACCCCCCTGGCAGCCGCATCTTCAAGGCTTTCGAGCTGTGCCCCCTGGACAAGGTCAAGGTGGTCATCCTGGGCCAGGACCCTTACCACGGCTACGGACAGGCCATGGGCCTCTGCTTCTCAGTGCCCGAAGGAGTCCCGGCGCCTCCGTCCCTGAAGAACATATTCAAGGAAATAAGCAGCGACCTCGGCATCACCATGTCCGGGAGCCCCGACCTGGAGCCATGGGCCCGGCAGGGCGTGCTGCTCCTGAACGCGGTCCTGACCGTCCGCGCCGGGCAGCCCGCCTCGCATTCGGGAATAGGCTGGCAGACTTTCACCGACGCGGTGATCAAGACCGTCTCCGACCGCTGCGACGGCGTTGTCTTCCTTCTCTGGGGCAATTACGCGAAGACCAAGGCACCTCTTGTAGACGCCGGACGGCATCATGTACTCGAGGCTGCGCACCCTTCGCCCCTTGCCCGCGGAGCTTTCTTCGGATGCCGCCATTTCTCCAAAACCAACGAAATCCTGCTCCGGGAAGGCAAGGCCCCCATAGACTGGCGGCTCTGAAATCTTGCATTTCAGGCAAAATGATTATCTTTGCAGCACGAAATTGAAAACAACCATTAATATTTATTACAAATGAAAAAGATCCTTGTAACTCTCGCCCTCGCGGCGATGACCACCATGGGCTTCGCCCAGAGTTTCGGCGTGAAGGTCGGTGCGAACATCAACGACCTTTCCAGCTTCGACACTGACCACAAGACCGCAGACCTCGGAATGTACGTCGGCGCCGTAATCGACCTCGGACTTCCCGTAGCGAACCTCGGCCTCCGTCTCGAGCCCGCTTTCTCCATGCAGGGCGCTTCCCGCAAGGCTGACGTTCCCCTCGTGGGCATGACCACCTGGAAGTACTCCTACGACTACATCAATGTCCCCATCCTTGTCGAGTACAAGCTCCTCGGCGGCAACCTCGCCCTCATGGCAGGTCCCCAGCTCGGCTACTGCATCGGCGGCGAGACCAAGACCAGCACCTCCGACAACGTCAACAAGGCCAAGCACGATCCTGACAACTACACCGCATTCGACGCCGGCGTGACCATCGGAGCCACCTACATGGTCACCCCCAACGTCGGCATCGACCTCCGCTACAACCTCGGCTTCACCAACGTAGGAACCGACGCTGACAACGTCATGAGCAACCGCGTCCTCTCCATCGGCGCCTGCTACATGTTCTAATCCCCTGGAAGGATTAAAAATCCCTGGACCGGTCCGCGTTGCGGGCCGGTTCTTTTTTTGTACGTTTTTACCAAAAATACGTGATAATTTTATATCGATTGCACGAATAAATACTTTTCTTTGTACTACTAAAACTATATCGATGAGAAAATCGTTCACCCTGATTCTTCTGGTCCTGGCTGCCGTAAGCGCCACAGCCGCTCCTGCGACGCCGGACCGAAAGAAAATGCCGCGGATAGTCGAAACCGCGCTTGATTTCAGCCTGAAACAGTCCATGCTGATGTACGACGTCGTAAAGGACATGCCGGGCGCCCTTCCTAACACCACCAAAGACGGAGAGCTCGTAACCTCCAAGTCCAGCGGATGGACCGCCGGGTTCTTCCCCGGCACGCTCTGGTACCTCTACGAGAACACCGGACGCGAGGACGTGCGCGCCGCCGCCGAAGTGATGACGGAGAGGATGGCCCCCGAGCAGTACAACAAGAACAGCCACGATGTCGGCTTCATGATCAACTGCAGCTACGGCAACGGATTCCGGCTTACAGGAAAAGAAGAGTACAGGAATGCCCTGATCAACGCGGGCTATTCCCTCTCGACCAGGTTCAACCCGGCCGTGGGATGCACCCGCTCCTGGAAATCCCGTCCGAAGCAGGGCTGGGACTTCATCGTGATCATCGACAACATGATGAACCTGGAGCTCCTGACCGTCGCTTCCGCCCTCACCGGGGACCCCGCCTGCTACGAAATCGCGAAGACGCACGCCAACACCACGATGCGCAACCATTTCCGCCCGGACTACAGCACCTTCCATGTCGTCAACTACAGCGAAAAGGACGGCAGGATCATCGGACGCCAGACCGCCCAGGGCCTTGCGGACGACTCCTCGTGGGCCCGCGGACAGGCATGGGGCCTCTACGGATACACGATGATGTACCGCCAGACCGGCGATTCCCGTTACCTCGATCAGGCCGTCCACATCGGGCAGTACCTGATGAATCATCCGAAGCTCCCGAAAGACAAGGTCCCCTACTGGGACTACAACGCCCCCGCTTCGAAGACCACGCCGCGCGACGCTTCCGCCGCCGCGATAATGGCCTCCGCCTACATCGAGCTCAGCCAGTTCGTCGAGGACGGCGCCCTTTCCGCGAAGTTCCTCCGCCTCGCCGAGCAGATCCTCACTTCCCTCTCGGGCAAGGCCTACACCGCCAAGCTCGGGAAGAACGCCAACTACGTGCTGATGCACAGCACTGCCCATTTCCCCCGCGGAATGTATGATACACCCCTGGTCTATGCGGACTATTATTACGTCGAGGCCCTCATGCGCTACAAGCGCCTCCTGCAGGGCCGTCCCGTCGTGGACGTGCTCAGCGTCGTGACTTCCAACCGCGACCGCCAGATATGGATAACCAACCTCGACCGCATCGCAAGGCCCCTGCTGGGCAATCTCGCAGCCGGCACGCTGAAAAAGAACATGCCCGTCGAGTCGATCAACTCCGACCTCAAGAAGCGCTTCGAAGTCACGCACCTCGAAGGCCTCGGACGCACCATCGTCGGCATAGCGCCCTGGCTGGAACTCGGCCCTGACGGCACTCCCGAAGGACGCCTGCGCGCCGAATACATCGACCTTGCCTGCAAGGCCATCACCAATGCGGTGGATCCCGAATCCCCGGACCATCTCAACTTCAACGTCGGCAGGCAGCCCCTCGTCGACGCTGCCTTCCTTGCCCACGGACTCCTGCGCGCCCCAACCCAGCTCTGGGGCCGTCTGGACCAGGTCACCCGCGCCCGCCTCGCCGAGGAACTGAAGAGTTCCCGCGTGATCAAGCCCTCCGAGACCAACTGGCTGTTCTTCACCGCCATGGTCGAAGCCGCACTGCTGGAATTCACCGGAGAGTGCGACATGGACCGTATCAACTACGCCTTCGACCGCTTCAAGAAAGACTGGTACAAGGGTGACGGCTGGTACGGCGACGGCGCCGCGCTGCACATCGACTACTACAACAGCTTCGTCATCCAGCCCATGATGATGACGGTCCTCGACGTCCTGAAAAAGCACGGAATAACCGTGGACCTGGATGGAAAGGACTTCATGGATATCGAGAAGGAACGCTACTCCCGCTACGCCGAGATCCAGGAGCGCCTCGTCTCCCCCGAGGGGACATATCCGGTCGTCGGAAGGTCCCTGTGCTACCGCTTCGGCGCCTTCCAGGCCTTGTCCGACGTATGCTACAGGCATCTCCTGCCTGCCACGATGGACCCCGCACAAGCCCGCTGCGCCATCACTGCGGTCATGTCGAGGCAGATGGGCGCCCCCGGCACATTCGACGAAGGGGGATGGCTCCGTCCCGGCTTTGCCGGACATCAGCCGAACATCGGAGAGAGATACATCTCCACGGGAAGCCTCTACCTTGTCTGCGCCGGCTTCATCGCCCTCGGACTTCCCGAGAATGATCCTTTCTGGAGCAACCCGGCCGCCGACTGGACTTCGAAGAAGGTATGGATGGGAACGGATGTTCCCGCCGACCACGCGATCAAGAATTAACTAACAACCATTTCAATACTTATGAAAACAACCTTTATGAAGACCCTTGCCGTCGCGCTGGCACTGCTGGCCGTGGGTGCCGTAAGCGCCCAGGCCCAGAACCGCACGGTCAGGGGAACCGTCTCGGAAGTCACCGAGAACGGCAAAGTGCCGGTAATCGGCGCAGGTGTGCTCATCAAGGGAACGACACGAGGCGGCACTGCCACTGACCTCAAAGGGCAGTACACCATCACGGTTCCCGCAGGGCAGAACACCCTTCTGTTCACCAGTGTCGGCTACAAGGACCTCGAAGTCGAGATCGGCGGCCGCGGCGTGATCGACGTCACGCTCGAGCCTGACGCCGACCTGCTCGACGAAGTCGTCGTGGTCGGTTACGGCGTGCAGCGCCGCTCCGACGTGTCCGGTTCCGTCACCTCGATCAAGGCAGAGGAGCTTGCAGCTTCCCCCGCTACCAACATCACCGAGATGATGCGCGGACGCGCCGCCGGCGTCCAGGTCACCCTGAGCTCTGGAGCACCGGGAGCGACCTCCAACATCCAGATCAGGGGCATCCGCTCCGTCAAGGACAATTCCAACACCCCGATGTACGTCGTCGACGGCATCATCACCACGGACACCGAGTTCAATGCCATTGCTCCTGACGATGTCGAGAGCCTTGAAATCCTCAAGGACGCCGCCTCGCAGGCCATCTACGGCGCCCGCGCCGCAAACGGCGTCATCATAGTGACGACAAAGCGCGGAACCAAGGAAAAGGCCACGGTGACCTTCACCTCATCTATCAGTTCCCAGCACCTTTGGAGGAACTTCGACTTTTATAACGCAGACGAGTATTTCGAACTCCGCAGGCAGGCCATCGCCCATGACAAGGGCATAGATAATCCTAAGGAAATAGAGGCTCTGACCGTAGACGAAGTGCTGACGGACGAAATGATGAAGGCCAGCTACATGTCGGGAAAATTCACGGACTGGGAGAAACTCATGCTCTCCCCGGCCCTCATCCAGAAGTATGACCTGAGCGTCCGCGGAGGCACCGACAAGGTGAAGGTCTCTGCATCAGCCGGCTATATGCACCACAAGGGCATGGTCAACATCGGCTCTCGCTTCACAAGGGGCAATCTCCGCGTCAATCTGGATTGGGAGGCCCGCAAATGGCTCACTCTGGGATTCAGCAACAACTACATCAAACAGCAGAACCTCGGTGCGCCCGAGTCCTTCAGCAGTTATATCACCATGTCTCCCCTGGGCGTTCCCTTCGACGAAGAAGGCAACCCGACCAAATACATCAATGTCGAGATGTCGCGTAACCCCCTCTACAACGCCCAGTACTACAGGAGCCAGACGGACACCGACATAGCCCGTCTCAACACCTACATCGACATCCACCCCCTGAAGGGCTTGTCCTACCGCTTCAACTTCGGCTACTACAACCGCTTCCAGGAAAAGGGTTCATACAAGACCAAAGATTACTTCGGAGGAGGTTCCGCAGGTTCCATTACGGATTCCAAGTTCTTCAAGTATCAGCTTGAGAATATCATCACCTACCAGGTCCCCTTCACCAACAAAGATTTCCGGCTGAACCTCACCGTGGCCCACACCTATGAGCACCAGCCCCAGAGTTCCCTGGGATTCGGAGCCAACAACGTACCTGTGGATTCCTTCTGGTGGCATATGATCCAGGACGGCGAGAACACTGACCAGACCCATACTTTCACCGAGCTGTTCATCATTTCCTACCTGGCCCGTGCCCAGTTCGCCTACAAGGACCGCTACATGGTCAATGCAGCGTTCCGAAGAGACGGCTGCTCCCGTTTCGGAGCCGGCAGGAAGTGGGGCACCTTCCCTTCGATCTCCGCGGCATGGCGTATCAATCAGGAGCCCTGGATGAAGGGCATCAAGGAGATCTCCAACCTTAAGTTCAGGGCCTCGTACGGCGCCGTCGGCAACATGAACGGCATCGGCAACTACGAAACCCTGGGAACTGTCTCCGACGCAGAATATGAATTCGCGACAAACGACGGAAGCGTCTATATCCACGGTTACACTCCCGGCAGCGCCCTGCCCAACAAGAACCTGCACTGGGAATCCACAAAATCCGCCAACGTGGCAGTCGATTTCGGATTCTTCAAAAACCGCCTGAACGGAACCATCGAGCACTACAACACCCGCACCGACGGCCTGCTCTTCACCCGCCGCATCAACAGCGCGCTGGGCTACACCAGCATGACCGACAACATCGCGAAGACCAAGACCAGCGGCTGGGACATCAACATCGACGGAGCCATCATACGCAAGAGGGACATCGAATGGACTGCCGGAATCGTCTTCTCCCAGTTCGACAACAGGATAGTCCGCCTCTCCGGCGACCTCGACGAGGATGGCAAGCCCATCGACGACAAGGCCAACGGATGGTTCATAGGCCAGCCCATCAACGTTTACTACACCTACAGGACCAACGGCATCTACCAGTATGACGATTTTGACCTGAATGTCTACAAGGACACAGGCGCCTGGGTGTTGAAGGATCTTGTCTTTGACTCCGACGGAGACGGAGTCGCCGACAGTCCGCTCAAGAGGTCCGACATAGTGGAACCTGGAAGCGTCAAGGTCGTGGATTACAACAAGGACGGCAAGATCGACGAGAACGACCGCCAGGTCATTCCCACTGATCCGAAGTTCGTCGGGTCATTCAATATGGGCTTCCGCTACAAGAATTTCAACATTTACATGGACTGGTATGGGGTCTATGGCGCCATGAAGCAGAACAAGTGGCTCTATGACTACGATTCCGGAGGCTCCCTCGCCGGCAAGTTGAACGGCATCAAGGTCGATTATTGGACCCCTACCAATCCTTCCAACGAGGCTCCCCGCCCCCTGTCCATCCAGGGTATAAGTTACCACCAGCAGTCCTCCCTGCGCGACGCCTCCTACCTCAGGCTCCGCACCCTTTCAGTCGGCTACACCTTCGGACCCAAGGTCCTGAACGCCCTGAAACTCAAGAGCGCCAAGCTCACGCTGGCTGCAACCAACCTGCTGACTTTCACGGAGTATCTCTCCTACAGTCCTGAGACATCTCCGGGAACTTATCCCGAACCTCGCCAGTACAATGCTACATTCACTGTTTCATTCTAAATCAGGCACAGACATGAAAACCATATTAAAAATATTCCCTGCGGCCATCCTGGCCCTCGCGACTCTTTCCGGCTGCACCGACAAGTGGCTGTACCCGGAATCGCAGACTGCGCCTACCTCCGAGTTCCTTTTCACAAACGCCGAAGGGCTGCAGAAAGCAATTATCGGTCTGTATATGAAGGACAGGGGCATAGTTTTTGACTCAAGCGAAAACGAGGGCAACGGCGACGTGTACGTGGTCACGATGATGGACTACTGCACGGATCTCATGATTTTCCGCGCAGGTACGGCGGCCTCTTTTGCCCGTCTCGACAATTACAAATCCGACAGCGGCCATTTCCAGCAGTACTGGAACAGGCATTATTCCATCATAGGCAAGGCCAATGAAATCATAGCCGGAGCAAAGGAACTCGACCTGTCCGACCCCGAGGTCGGCTGGCCTTACGGCGAAGCCTGCCTCTTCAGGGCAAGATCTTATTTCCTCCTCTACCAGAGGTTCGAGCGTCTCTACCTCAACACCGATCCTACGACCGTGGACAACGCTTTCGGGCGCACCTTCCGCGCTGCCAGCAAGGAAGAGATCTTCACCCAGATCAAGGCCGACCTCGCCGAAGCCGAGAAGTACCTCGACTGGAACTATCCCCAGAGAGGTCGTCTTAACAAGGCCGTCGCCAAGCACATCCGTGCCCAGCTGGCCATGTGGGAGGAAGATTGGGATGAAGCCATCAAGCAGGTTGACGAGATCTTCACGAAAGACACCTACCACCACATGGATACGGACACCTGGACGATCTTCGACGGCGCAGACCTCTCTTCCCCCGAGATCCTCTACTGCTTCCAGTACTCGCAGAATCCCGGCGGCGGCAACACCGTCAGCAGCGGCATCGTCAAGGGCCACAGGATGTCCCTCGTCGTAACACCCATGTACCGTTCCGAAGGCGGCATGATCATGACCAACGAGTACGGCGGATACGGCTGGGGAAGGGTCTATCCCAACTCCTACCTGCTCAGCCTCTACGACAAGGCCAACGACAGACGATACACCGACCTCTTCGTCCATGGCTACAAGTTCAACGATCCCAAGAACGCCAAGTACGGTCAGGACTATGTCCCCACGAAGGCCAACTACATCGGACGCGGCCACCCTGCGACAAAGAAGTACATGGATTTCGGCTACACCCATCCTGACGAACCCGACAAGACCACGTCCTTCAAGGACATGCCCGTCTATCGTCTCGCCGAGACCGCGCTCATCGGCTGCGAGGCCTACTTCCACCGTGACGGCGGCACCAGCCCGAAGGCCAAGGAATACTACAACAAGACCTGGGAAAGGGCCGGCAACGCCAAGTTCACCGGAACCCTCACCCTCGAGGACATACTTGAGGAAACTGCCCGCGAGTGCCACTTCGAAGGCGTCCGCTGGAACCAGCTGAAACGCCTCGGCCTCCTTGCCGAAAGGGTACGCGCCCATGCCGGCGACTCCAAGGCCGACGATCCCATGCTCGAGAGCGACTACGACCAGCCCCGCAAGAACTTCAAGGACGAGCGCGACTGGATGTGGCCGATTCCCCTCAAGCAGCTCGACCTGATGCCCGGATACGGCCAGAACCCCGGCTGGTAAACCATAATCCCATCTGAGATGAAAGCACCCGCAACAATAGTTTGCTTCCTGCTTCTGGCAGCATCGCTCTGCCAGGCAGGTCCCGCAATAAAGAGGGTAATGCCCTTCACCACCGACGAGAGACTGACCGTCGACATCTTCCTCGAAAGGAAGGCCGACGCAGCGAAACTCACGGCCAGCATCACCCCCGCAGGGGGAGGCTCCCCCATCTGGGAAGGGAAACTGTCGTCTGCGGGTTCTTTCACCCCGGACGGATGCTTCAGGGCCACCGTAAAGGGCCTGAAGCCCGAACTATGGAGTCCGGTCAACCCGGTGCTCTATGACATCAAGGTCAGCTGCGGCAAGGAAAGCGCCACCGTGCGTACGGGATTCCGCCGTTTCGAAATGGTGGACGGCAACTTCCTGCTCAACGGAAAGAAGATTTTCCTCCGCGGCAACGCCATCAATCCGCCCAACCGCGGAATACCCAGGGAACTCGAGGAAAGCAAGGCCTTCGCCCGCGACTACGTCCGCTTCCTCAAGGGGATGAACATCAACATCATCCGTATTCCCGACAACCAGAACTGGATGGACGTCTGCGACGAGGAAGGGATGATGATCTTCGGCGGACGCTACGGCCGTCCGACCGGAGGCACCACCCAGGGCCCTCCGAAGGACTTTGAAAAGTCCCTGTCCATCTACAAGGACACCGACCTCGGGGATTTCTCGTCCCACCCTTCGGTCGTGATCTACACACTGTCCAATGAGATGGCAACGCGCGGCAAGACCGGCGAAGCCTACATGGACTTCCTGCGCCGCGTTCACAAGGAACTCAAGACCAACTGGGACGACACCCGCGAGTACATAGGCAACGCAGGCTACGGCCTCGGACGCGCCGGAGACGTATATGACGTGCACCGCTACTGGGGCTGGTACTACAACTCCTGGCTGACCTTCCTGAACCTTCGCGACGTGCAGATGTGGCAGAACCCGGGCAAGACCCAGGCAGTCACCTTCTCCGAATGCGTAGGCAACTACACAAGCATAGACGGCCGCTACAACCTCTGTTCCCGCACGAAGCAGCCAGGCTCGCAGAAATGCTGGACAGGGCATCTGACCCCGTCGCAGCAGGCGGACGCCGCCCTCGAGTACCAGGCATCGGTACTGAAGAACGTGACCGAAATGTTCCGCCGCGTACGTTCGCAAAACCCCTACATCAGCGGAGTCATGCCCTTCACCATCATTTTCTTCGACTGGGATGAGGTGCGCAGCTTCGCCGAGATGAAACCCAAACCCGCCGCCTGGCAGTACGGCGTCAGCTACCAGCCTGTCCTGCTGAGTTGGGAATGCTGGAATCCCAATGCCAAGGCCGGCAGCGACATTCCCCTTACGGCGCACATAGTCAACGATGACGACTACTGCCGTGACCTGCAGGGAGCGAAGATAGAATGGCGACTCGAGAGCGCCGACCGCCGCGAAACCGCTTCCGGCGAGATTCCCGTTCCCGACGTACCTTATTACGGGACTTGGAAGCATCGTTTCAGCATCCCCGTACCCGCTGACACGCCGACAGGCGAATACAAGCTCATCGGAGCCATCACCGGCGCAGACGGCAAGGTGGTCAGCAAGAACAACTTCAACTTCTTCATCGCCGCCCCCGACTGGACAGGAGCGGCCGAAGCCGGCAGCAAGGTCAGCATCTACGATCCCTCCGGCAAGACTTTCGAAGCCCTCCGTTCACTCGGCTTTTCACCCAGGCCCTGGCTGCCCGGATCCAGGCTGGATTCCGGCGAGGCCCTGATAATCGGGGAAGATTCCTGGGACGGAACAATAGCCTCCGCAAAAGCCGGTCTCGAGGACTTCATGGCCTCAGGCGGAAGGATACTGTGCCTGCGGCAGAATCCCGATTTCGACCCCTCATGGATAGAACCGGGCATCAAGACGCTGGACTTCAGCAACAACGACCCGACATACCTTTCTCCCTCCTATGAATACATGGACGGGATGAACATAAATATCGAACGTCCGGAGCACCCTGTATTCTCTGGCATAGGGCACGAGCGCATGAAGCTCTGGTCCGACTACACGGGCTTCGACGAATCGAAGCAGGGCTTCCCCATGATTTATCCCGTCCGCGGCGGCTTCACCGCCCACGGGGTCGACCTCGCCGGGACCATGATTCTTGCGGACTATACCCGCAACCTGTCGGCCGCCGCCCTCACGGAGACCATTCACGGCAACGGCTCCGCCATGTTCTGCGGCTTCGACCTGGCAGCCCGCTGCGGCATCGACCCCGTAGCTGAAAAACTGCTGGTAAACCTTGTCAATTACGCCTCTTCAGGGACCAGGGCCGAACCCTACATCCAGGTCGGCCGCACGATTGAATGGGGCGATTACGAATCTGAAAGGGGAATAGTCACCGGAGCGGTCAACGGCCTGGTAGTGAACCCCTACCCCATCGTTCCCATGGACCGCAGGGCGAAGTACCCGCTCAAGGTGGATGCCCGCGGCTACCATTACGTCGGCAGCTACGGCGGCTGGAACTCCCGACCCGGCATACAGTATCTCCCCCGCGGACGCCGTCCTTTCGCGCCGTTCAGTTTTTCGCTTGGAGGCAACGACCTCGTCGATGACGAGAAAGGCGCCAGCATCGGGGAAGGCTACTTCGTCGCGAAGGCCCCCGTCGGGACCACGACTATGACCACGGTCTTCGAGAACAACGCCGGCGAAGCCATCACGGTCTCCATCGACGTCAACGGAGGGCAGAAGACGACCCTCACGATCCCGGCGAACGGACAGGTCTCCACGGACAGCGCCCTTCCCGCCGACGGCAAGATCAAAGTACATATCAACGGAGACCGCAGGACGGTCCTCCTCAGGACAGAATTCAAATAAGCCCGGATGAGAAAGACAATTCTTTGCATAGCCGCCCTCTTTCTGCTCGCTCCCGCCCTGGGAGCGCAGGCAAACCTGTTCCGCAAAGCAGAGCTTGTCGTGTCGAGCGAAGACGGCTTGTTCCCGGCAAAGAATATTATAGACGGCAAGACTTCCCGCTCCTCGTCCTGGATGACCGCACCCTCGAAGGGAGCACCTCATTTCGCGGAAATTAACCTGTCGGTTTATGTCCGTCTGGACTCCGTCGTGATCCATACAGGCATCCTTCCTGAAGAAATGAGGCCGGAAGAGAGAGGAAAAGCCGCCGGATTCTGGTGCGCCAAGAACTTCATCCTGCAATACTGGGACGACGCGAACTGGACCGACCTTGCGGAGACCAATACCGTCGAGAACAGGCTCGACCGTATCTGCTTCCGCTTCAAGGAGCCTGTCTCATCCTTCCGCTTCCGTTTCTGGTGCACGGACGGCGAGCCCATACGCATACGCGAAATAGAAGGGTACGGCCGAGAGGACAAGTCGATGGCCGCACCACGTCTGGCATCTTCCGCTGCAGCGACCGGCGTTTCCGAAGGGAACGACCCCGTCACCGCCGTAATCAGCACGGAGAAAGCCGGGAAAACGATGAAATATGTCGGCTACAACCAGGGTTACCTGATGCCGGGCAGCAACGCCGCCACATGGTGGGAGTACTCCGGAGTCAATGCGGCCCGCATCTGGGCCGACCTGAAGACTTACGTGGATGCTTCCTGGATGCAGGATTTCGGACCGGTGAACGGACCGGACAGTTTCGAGGCCGCCAAGGCGCGCTTCCTCTCCGATCCCCTGCGCTACATCCCGATGGAAAAGATGGACGCCGTAGCGGACCGCGAGGTACCCTCGACTAACACGATGGTCCTCAGCCACGCACTCGGGGTGATGCGTTCCCTCGGCATTGAAGTACTCATACAGAGCAGCATAGACCGCAAGTGGTACGATGCTTCCTGGCAGCACCGCTGGGACCTCTGGCAGCGCTTCTACTGCCAGGCCTTCTGGTGCGCAAAGAACGGCGGAGTCGAGATGTTCGCCCTCTGCAACGAGCCGAACCACCGCAATGCCGGTCCCATGCCGCTGGACGCGTGGGTGACCCTCTCGAAGATTGCCGCGGACGCGGCCGACTGCGCCATTAAGGACGTGAACCGCCTCTACGGCACTTCGCTCCGCTCCCGCTTCGTCGGTCCCGTGACCGCCGGCCACAACAGGGACTGGTGGCGCCGCGCAGCCGCGGAGCAGACCACCGGTTATCTCGGCGAGAAAGCCTCACGCGACATAATCGATCTCTTCTCAATCCACTCCTACAACCTTCCCGCCGCCGGCTACAAGGGACGCATCGAGTCCCTGGACCGCCTCCTCAGGGAGAACCACCCGGAAGGACGCAGCATCCCCGTGATCTACACGGAGACCGGCAGGTGGATGAACGCATACCTTATAGATAAGGAAGAAACGATGGACTCCCCGTCCCTCTTCACAGAATGGGCAGGGATGTACACCGAGAACATGCTCGAAGGCTGCTATGGGATGTGGGCTTTCAAGTTCGCGAACACCGCCAGTTCCACCTACCCCCGCGGCATCAAGTCCGGCCATCACCACCAGTGGAAAGGCCGCCGCTTCGCCGAAGACGCCTTCGAGAATCTCGCTCTCGGAGCCCCGGTCTCGACTACGGCCGGATCCGGCCCCGCAGCAGTTACTGACGGGAGCAAGTCCACTTCCCTGGACTTCAAGGGGGCGGGGACCGTGGAAATAAGCCTCGGCGGGACCGTTTCCGTCGGAGGTCTTGCCATATATACCGGCACCGAAGGCGGGGAATTCACCGCACCGGACCGAGCAAGGTCGTTTACGACCGATCTGCGCTGCAACGGCGCATGGAAAAAGATAGCCTCCGAGACCAACAACAAATACGCTCAGGTATTTTACACGGTGGACCCCGGCATGAAAGCCGATGCCGTCCGTCTCAGCTTCAAGGATGAAGCCGGAACGCGCCTGCGCGAAGTCAAGGTCTTCGGGGCCGGGACCCTGAGCACGGCGGAACGCAGTTTCGACGTCAGCGGAGCGCACCGTACCGCCGAGGTAGTGCGCCTCTTCGCCAAGGGATTCAAGGGTGGGCGGCCTCTTCTGAAAGTGGAGCGCAGCAACTCCGATCCCGATCTCGACATAACGGCATCCGAAGACCCCGCTACGGGCAACCGCTACGTGTGGATTGTCCGCAGGGGCGGCTCCGATTGCAATATAAACCTGGACCTCAATGCCCTCGGGGTGACGGGAAGGACTCCCGTCGTCTGCGAGAGCGTCAGCGGCGGCAGCTACGGTGAAGCCACCGTGCTGCTGCCTGCCGCCGACGGCCGCCTGGACTTCCTTGCCGGCGGCCGCAGCGTAAGCCTGCTGACCATCGTCCCTGAAGGAGACGCCGTCCGGAAGCCTGCCGCTTTCTGCACTTCTGTCCGCATGGACGGAAGAACTGAACGGAAGGCCCCGCGGATCGAGATGAATGCCCGCATCCGGGAAGCCAATTCGGCAGCCTATGCCGGATTCCGCCTCTCCGCGGACGAGATTTCCGGTGCCCGGCGCATCCTTCTCGGGGTCCATGGCCGCAGCGGTGACGGGCGCCTGTTCCGTTTCCATGTCTATGGCTTCGACGGCTGCGAGAAGGTGAAATCCTGGAAAAAGGCTCCGCACCTCGACCCCGCCGAATCGCGGATGACCGGTGCCGGACAGGAAGTGTTCCTCGCCGGGCAGATGGCCATGGGAGAGGAAGCAGGCTGGCACTGGCTGGACGTGACCGACGCGGTCCGGCGTCACGTGCGCGACGGCGTGACTTTCTGCCTCCTGCGCGAGCTCCGTGAGCCCGGAGACGACTACGACAACGGCCGCTGCGCCCTCCTGGACGGACAGGGCGGCGATTTCAAACCTGTACTGCAGATATGGTAAAACGACTCCTCATAACCCTGTTTTCCACGCTTCTGCTGCTATCCTGCGGCGGAAACCGCGAAGACAGCATCTACTGCAATCCGCTCGACCTGGACTACGGATGGGGCATCTTCAAGAAGGACCTCCCCCTGTGCCGCACGTCCGCGGACCCGGTAATTGTCTTCTTCAAGGACAAGTACTATCTCTTCTCCACCCACGACATCGGAGGATACCGCGTGTCCCGCGACATGGTCCGTTGGAAAAACATGAAGTTCAACAAGGAAGTCTGGAACTCCGCATACAACGCCGGCGGCACCTATGTGGCACCGGCCGTGGCGCACGACGGGGAGTACGTGTACTTCATAAAGATCAACAACGACAAGAGCGCTAAGACCGTCGACATAATCCGATCCCCCGACCCTTCGAAGGGCGGATGGAAGGTCTGCGGGACGATCAAGAAGGTCGCCGACCCCTCGCTCCTGATAGACGGGGGTCGGTACTTCGTCTACTACGGCCTCGGCAACGGGATACGCCGTTTCGAACTGGATCCGAAGGACTTCAGCATGATCGAGGGCAGCGAGGAGACCATCCTGCCGAAGGTCAGGGACGTGAATGACTGCGACGGAGGATATGAATTCGGCCGCAGGGAGATCTTCGACGAAATACAGGCTCCGGAATGGAAGGGCCGCTACAAGATGACCCCGTGCGAGGAAGGCGCATGGATCACCCGCGTCGGGGACAAGTACTACCTGCAGTACGCGACGCCCGGGACCATCTGCATCTGGTACTGCGACGCCGTCATGACCGCCCCCTCACCCGAAGGACCGTTCACCCTCGAGCCATACAACCCCGTGTCCCTGAAGGCCGGAGGATTCATCGGAAGCGCCGGCCACAGCGGAGTCTTCGCCGACCGCTACGGCAACTGGTGGGAGATCACGACGATGTGGGTCGGCAACTCGAACGAGTTCGAACGCCGGCTCGGCCTCTTCCCGGTCACTTTCAGCCCGGAAGGCAAGATGACCGTACATACCACGCTGGGAGACTGGCCCATGGTTCTTCCGCATCGCAAGTTCGACGCCTCGGAGGGCAACCTGAAAGGCTGGTGGTGCCTGTCGTACGGCAAGGACTGCACCGCCTCCTCTTCCAAGGAAGGATTCGGCCCCGAAAAGGCCTCCGACGAGGACATACGTACATGGTGGGCCGCGGAGGAAGGCAAGGGAGCATGGCTCAGCATGGACCTCGGCTACGTCAAGAACGTGAACGCCATCCAGCTGAACTTCGCGGAGCAGAACTTCACTCCCGACACCTTCGAAGAAGACTATACCGCTTACCGACTCTATACTTCCGTAGACGGCAAGAGTTGGAAGAAGGCCGTCGACCGAAGCCGCGCCAGGAAGACCAACCCGCATCCTTTCCACGTCCTGAAAAACACCGTCCAGGCACGCTACGTCAAGGTCGAATGCGTCCATCCAATGAACGGGCAGAGCTTCGCCGTGCGGGACATGCGCGTTTTCGGCTCCGGCAAGGGCCCGGTGCCCGGCGAAGTCACGGACCTCAGGGTCGAAAGGGACCTCCAGGACGGACGCTACGCTTCACTGAAATGGACCCCGGTCCCCGATGCGGACGGCTATATCGTACGCTTTGGAGTGGACCCGGACGACCTGAACCTCACCATCCAGGTCAAGGGATGGATGAACTCCTCGCTGCTGGTCCACATACTAACCCGCGGCCAGCGCTACTACTATGCCATAGACACATACAACGACTGCGGCGTCACTCCGGGCGCCGTCATTTGGGAATCAAATAACAACCAATAAATTAAAAACACCATGAAAAAAATCCGTTTATCCGTCATCGCCCTCGCCGCGCTGCTGTTCGCGGCGTGCGAAAACGATGAGCTGACAAACAATGTCATCGAGTACACTGCCCCCGAGCTGGAACTCTCGGCGGAAGCTGTCTCCGTGGCTTCCGCTCCCGGCGCAAAAACCACGGTCACCGTCACCACCGACCAGACCGTCATCAACGCCGACGCCGACTACTCTTGCAAGAGCTGGCTGAAAGTCACGGTCAGCGGCACGACCGTAACAATCGAGGCCAAGGAAGCGAACCCCAATTCCGAGGCCAGGACCGGAAAGGTCCACATCATAGTGGGTGAAAAAGGCGTGACCGCCGAGAAATGGGTCACCGTGGAGCAGGCCAAGAACGCCCTCAGCCTCGCCAAGACTGACGTCGAACTCGGGCAGGCAAGCGGGTCTTCCGCTTCCGTAGACATCAATACCGAACTCACTGGTCTTACCGCGATTGTCAGCGACGGCGCATCCTCATGGCTCAGCGCAACTATCAATGCCGGCAAGCTGGAAATCAGTGTCCTTTCCGACAATACGGCTGAAACCATCCGCGAAGCCGTCGTGACCGTCAAGGCCGGCGATGTCAGCGCCTCCGTAAATGTCGTCCAGAAAGGCAACACTCCGACCCTGGAACTCACTCCCGGCGACGACATCAAGTACCACACCCGCTGGGTCGGTTCCAAGACTGAAATTGCAATCAACACCAACAAGACTCCCGCAGTCAGCGTAAGCGCCGGCGACGAGAGCTGGCTGAAGGCCGAGATCGACGGCACCACCCTCACCATCAGCATCATCGCCACCAATGAGGGGACAACGGAGAAGACCGGAACCGTCACAGTCACTTCCGGCGCACTTTCGGAGGATGTGAAGGTTACCCTCCCCGGCAATCCCAACCTCAAGTACGGAACCGTCTACAACAACGAGGGTATTATTTTCTGGCAGAATCCCGAGAATCCTAAAGAGTATAAGGTTATCTCCGCCGTCGCTGAAAAGCACCAGTGGTCCGCAGCTGCGACTGATACAGGTTGCTCGGGCGGGACTCTCACTGCCGCGGAGGCGAATGCAGCAGTCAAGGCCATGTCCGACTATGCCACCAACAACTACGCAGTCAAATACTGCGAGGACATGGGCCCCGGGTGGTATCTTCCCGTGGCTGCCGAACTCGACGCCGTATTCGCAGTATACAACGGCATACCCCGCCTCGATGCTGACGGTCAGCCTCTGGCTACCGTACAGAACGTAGATCTTCTCACCGCGCCGGAAATCGCCGCGCGCAACGCCTTCGAAGCCACCCTGCTGAGCATACCAGGAGGCGTGAAACTCGAAGGCAAGGGAGGCGCCGGCGACAGCACATGGCTTTGCCGCGAGACCTCAGGCGGTGCAAAGGCTTACTACTACCGTTGGGGCAAGGTCGGCATCATGTCCGACGGATCCAAGAATGGTACTGCCCGCTACGCCCGCTGCGTCAAGGTCGTGACGATCGAGTAAGAGCCGTGGAGTCCAAGTGCCTGACTACAGGCACTAAAAACAAACAACTACCCCTCCGGAAGAGGGGTAGTTGTTTGTTTCACGGGCATTCAGAGCTTGTCCCTGAAGGCGGAGGGGGTGAGGCCGTAGAAGGACTTGAAGGTCTTGATGAAGTAGCTGGGAGTGCTGAAGCCGCACATGTAGGAGACTTCGCTGACCGAGTGCCCGGCCTTGTCCGAAAGCAGCTCACGGGCGTATTTCAGGCGCACGGTGGTGATGAAGCGGTTCGGGGTCTGCCCCGTGAGGCCCTTCAGCTTCGTGAAGAAAAGTGTCCTTCCGAGGGCCATCTCCGAAGCAAAGCGTCCGACGTCGAACTCCGAATCCGTCAGGTTCTCCTTCACCACCCGCATGGCCTTGTCGATGAAATCGCGGTCTATCTCGTTAGTCGCGAGCAGCTCCGATCCGGCGGAAGAAGACTTGGCGAACTTCTGCTGAAGGCCTATGCGCGTGTTGACGAGATTGTTGCACTTGGAGATCAGGATCTTGGGGTTGAAGGGCTTCGTGATGTAGTCGTCGGCGCTGTTGCGCAGGGACTCGAGTATGGCCTCCTCCGCCACCTTCGCGGTAAGGATTACGAACGGGATATGGCTGGTGTAGAAGTTGTTCTTGACCTTGAGGCACAGTTCGTTCCCGTCCATCTGCGGCATCATAAGGTCGCTCAGTATGATGTCGGGGACGTTATGCGATAGTTTCTCCCATGCGTCGGCGCCGTCGCAGGCCGTCGTGACCATATAGATGGGCGCGAAGAGCGTGGCGAGATAACCCCGGAGTTCCTCGTTATCCTCGACAATGAGGATCGAAGGCTGGATGTCGCCGCGCGAACGCTTGACCCCCTCGATGAACTTCTCATCCAGGACCGGAGCCTCCTCCGCCGGCTTTTCCGGGGCGGGCGGCGCAGGAGCGGCTTTTTTCCCTTCCGGCACATGGGAATCCCCCTTCGGAAGGAATACGGTGAAGGTCGTGCCGACGTTTTCGGTGCTGCTGCAACTGATAGCGCCGCCGTGCGCCTCGACTATGCCCTTAGTGATCCCGAGGCCGAGACCGGTCCCCAGTTCGGCCGCCGGGCTGTTCGGGACCTGGAAGAAAGGCTGCCAGATCGAATCCAGGTACTTCCCGGGTATCCCCCGCCCCGTATCAGAAACCGTGATGCGCACTCCCGACTCGTCCTGCGTGGCCCCCAGGCTGACGCTTCCCCCGGAGGGAGTGTTCTTGAGAGCATTGGAAATGAGGTTGTACAGCACCTTGTCGATCTGAGACTCGTCCGTCCAAAGGAGCGCCGGTCCGCCAAGCCTGTCCTCAAGGGAGAAACTGATGCCCCTCGACTGGGCATACTCCCTGAATACGAGCGAGACCCGTTCCAGTTGGGACGCGATGTCGTTTTCGGAGAAAGTCAGAGGAATCTCACCGCCCTGCTCCTGCTTGCGGAAATCGCGGAGCTCGTCGAGAAGGGAATTGATCTTTCCGAGGTTGCGCCCGATGCCGAGCACCTTGTTATAAATGAAGGGAGGCACGTTGTTCTTCTCCAGGAGGCTGTCTACCTGGCTCTGGATAAGGGTGACCGGGGTCCTCAGCTCGTGGGAAACATAGGTGAAGAAGCGCAGTTTGGACTGGTTGGTCTCCTGGATGCGGTCTTTCTCACGCTTTTCCTCG
Organism: Bacteroidales bacterium; assembly: GCA_016281435.1. The sequence goes on along the minus strand of JAEEIQ010000019.1, from coordinate 30,539 downwards.
TCAAGGGAATTGCGCAGCCGCATCCGTGTGAGATAGAAATTCAGGAGCAGGACCACGACCGAAAGCAGCAGGAGAGCGTACACGAAACGTGAAAGAGCGGACCAATACCACGGCGGACGCACGCGCACTGAAAGGGAATTCGACGCTGTCACTTCCCCGGAGAAAGGGTCCTTGCAACGCACCTGCAGCTCGTACTTCCCAGGCCTCATGTTCGTATAGACTATCCTGTGGCCCACGAAGGCCGGAATCCAGGACTGGTCGAATCCGTCGAGCCGGAATTCCATCCTGTTGGAGTGCAGGAAATCCGGAGAAGATGTGACGACAGCGAATACATTGTTGCCGCCTTTAAGGACTATTTTCTTTTGATAAAACAACGACGAAGACAAGATTCCGGACTTGTCCCCGGGACGTATGACCCCGGCTCCGGAATCCAGCGAAGTGAACCATATCTTGCGGGGAGAAGAACGCACCGGGAGCCGGTTTTCACGGAATGAAATGAGATTCTTGTATCCGGACACGAATATCTCGCCGGTGGAATCCACGAAAAGCCCGCGGGAGAAATAGGACAGCATCGGGAAGCCCTGCTCCGGAGTATAATTCTGGAATACTCCGCTCTCGGCGTCGAAACGGCTGAAGCCGGCATTGTCAGTAAGAAGGATGTACCCGGAACGGGACTCGGCAAGAGACCAGATATAATCGTTGGCAAGAAGGGAGTTCTTCGTCGTATAGGAAGTGAAGCTGTCCGTGTCGGGATTGTAACGCAACAGGCCGCTGCCCGAGGTTCCGAACCACAGCCGTCCCTTGCTGTCTTCCAGCGAGACATGGATGCGGCTGGTGCCCAGAATTCCCTTGTCCTTGAAGAAGTATTCCCTGTCTTCGCCGGTCGCCAGGTTACGCCTGAGCAGACCCTCTGATACCGCAATCCAGCAATTTCCCGACCTGTCCACGAAAAAATCAGTTGGGTATCGCCCGCTGACGATCTCCGGAAGCGACAGTTGTGAAAGCATGCCGGTCCTCCTGTCGAGGCTGACGATCCCGCGGTTCGTGGCCACAAACAACTGCTCACCGTAAGGGCTGATCCGCACGACATTGTCATGCGGAAGGCTGCCGGCATCGGCTGGATCATGCCTCCAAACGCGCATGGCGCCGGTGCGAAGGTCCAAGCGCACAAGGCCGCCCAGCCGTGTCCCGACCCAGAGCACCTTCCCGTCCGGTTCCATATACAAATACTGTATGTTGGGCGACGGTAGCCTTCCGGAGGCCGGGAACGGCGTTACCTGCCCGCTGGACTTATCGAGGCGGAGAAGACCGTTTTCCTCTGTGGCAAAGAACAGACATGCGTCATTCTCCGCAAAGTCGCTCACCACGGCCGTCCTCGAGTCGGAAAAGACCTCCGGGTAGTCCCGATAGATGTTTCTCTCCTGATTGTAGAGGCAGATGCCACCCTTGGTGCATATCCAGACCGAATTCTGCCGGTCGAGGATTATCTTGTTGACCGACAACAGCTCGCTCCCATACGATTCGTGGATATCGGTCATCTGCCGTGAAGCCATGTCGTAATGGTTGAGCCCGTCGAGCGTGCCGATCCAAAGATTCCCGAAAGAATCCTCGCAGACAGCCTTGACAAAGTCCGAGCACAGGCCTCCAGATGCGGCCGGGCCCTTGCGGATGGCCGACCAAGTTCCTGAAGGGCTGCATACGGACAGACCGTGCTCGCGCGTGCCAACCAAAAGGTTGTGACGGGAGTCCTCATAAATGGTCAGAACCCATATTCCGCCAAGTTCGGCGACGACCTTCCCGTTCCTGTCGACGGAAAACAGGCCGTCTTCGGTGCCGACATGGAGTATTCCGTCCGAAGATCGGAGAATCTCGGTAATACGCCCGCCGTACAACGAAAAATCGCAGTATGGAACCATACTGTCACTCTCCACACGATAAACCATATCGCTCGTGGCCGCAAGAACTTCACCGTCGTTACAGATCACGGACTGTACGTCAGTCCTGTGGATCGTGACGAATTTTTCCTGCCGCATGTCATAGCGGCAAAGCGCAAATTTGCAAATCACGTAAATGCTTCCGTCAGCGTCGGAGCAAATGGATTTGATATTATTGTTGTATATGCTCTCAGGATTGCCCTCTTCAGGGCGGAATATATCCATGGCGCGTCCGTCATAGCGGATCAGCCCGTCCTGCGTGCCTATCCACATCATCCCGAACTCGTCCTGGCATGCTGTTGTCACGACATTGTTGGGGATACCTTCTTCAGCGCCTATATGGGTGAAGCGAAGGCCCGTCTGGCCGCTTGCGGCAAGTGACAAAAAAAGCAAAACGGCAGTAGCGGCCAGAAGTCTGGAAAAAGCTTTCATGCGAATGATATCAATATCCGTCCGTAAAGTTAGAATTTTTTGTTATATTTCGGGAAATTAAATCTATTTTCGAAAAGAAAATCAAGACATTGCACTGAATGAAAAAAGTAATATCGATCTTAATATCCACCATTGCTTCCATCTGCGCGACGGCGCAAGTCACCCTGCCCGGAAAAGACTTCGACCTCGGCCGCGCAATGATTTTCACTGATGCTTCCGATCCGCAGGCCGTCAGTACCGCCGCAGACCTTCTCGCTTCGGACATCGAAGCGGTCTGCGGCAGGAAGCCCCTGCGCGTATCGGCTCTTCCCCGCCGCTCCCGGGCCGTCGTCATCGCCGGCACGCTCGAAGGATGCGCACCGATCAGGGAACTCGCCGCGAAAGGGAAGATCGATGTCAGCGGTATAGCGGGTAGTTGGGAACGCTACGCCGTCCGCCTCGTTCGCAACCCCTTCCCCGGCATCTCCACGGCCCTTGTGATAGCCGGCAGCGACCGCCGGGGAGCCGCCTACGGATTGATGTCGGTGAGCGAAGCGTTAGGCGTATCCCCATGGTATTGGTGGGCCGACGTGCCCGTCCCGCAAAGGAAGGACCTTCGCGCAGCCGTCGCCCCCCTCGACTCTCCCGCCCCTTCCGTGAAGTACCGCGGCATATTCATCAACGACGAAGACTGGGGCCTCCTGCCATGGGCCACGAAGACCTATGAACCGGAAGAAGGCAGCATAGGCCCTAAGACATACGCCCGCGTCTGCGAACTCCTGCTGCGCCTCGGGGCCAACTACCTCTGCCCGGCGATGCACCGCCGTTCGAAGGCCTTCAACGAGAATCCCGAGAACAAGAAAGTGGCCGACCGCTACGGCATCGTGATGGGATCCGTGCACTGCGAGCCCCTCCTATATAATAATGCCCGCGAGTGGGACAAGACCGTGATGGGCCCCTGGAACTACGAGACCAACAAGGACCGGATCAACGGCGTCCTGCGAAAGCGCGTCAGCGAAAACGCCGCCTACGAGAACGTCTATACCCTCGCCCTGAGGGGCCTGCACGACAAGGCTATGGAAGGCTCGACCTCCCTGGAGGCCCGAAAGCGCATACTCGAGCAGGCCCTCGAGGACCAGAGGGCCATACTCAAGGAATACATCGATACGCCCATCGAAGACATCCCTCAGGCCTTCACCCCCTACAAGGAAGTTCTCGAGATCTACGAGCGCGGTCTCCGGCTCCCCGACGAAGTCACCATAATCTGGCCCGACGACAACTACGGCTACCTCAAGCGCCTGAGCAACCCCGCAGAGCGCCTTCGCGGCGGACGGGCAGGAGTCTATTACCATGTCTCCTACCACGGCGGGCCGCACGACTACCTCTGGCTGGATACGACATCCCCTGCGCTGATGTACGAGGAACTCTCGAAGGCTTACGCCTCCGGGGCAGACAGGATATGGCTCCTGAACGCCGGGGACCTGAAGTTCTGCGAATACGGCACGGATCTTTTCCTCCGCATGGCCAGGGACATCGACGCCTTCGACTTCGACTCCGTCGCCACGGACAAGGCCCGCTGGCTCGCCGCCATGTTCGGACAGGAGCACCTGGAAGCCCTGCAGGCCCTCTGCGAGGAATACTACCTGCTGGCCCTGCCCGCGAAGCCCGAATTCATGGGCTGGGGCATGGAATGGAACCGCAAATACAACAAGCAGGCGAGCGTCACGGACACGGACTTCTCCTTCTCCTCCTACCGCGAGGCGCAGAGCCGCATGGCCCGCTACGAACGGCTCAGAAACCAAAGCGAAGCCATATTCGAAGCACTCCCCGAAGAAAAGAAGGCCCCCTATTTCGAGCTCGTGCACTACCCCGTCGAAGGCGCAGCCCTGATGAACCGCATGCATCTGGCCGCGCAGGGAAGCCGCCTCTACCGAAGGCAGGGCCTCGCTCCGGCAGCCACGCTCGGAGCCCTCGCGAAGGATAGCTACCGGCAGCTAGTATCCGTCACGGATAGCTACAACGCCCTTCTCGGAGGAAAATGGGCCGGGATAGCATCCCTTGCGCACGGAGTCACGGCGAACTACTTCCGTGAGCCCGACGCGGACGACTCCCCCGTCACTGGCCCCGCCGCCCTCACGATCCGGGCCGAAGGCGACCGCACTTCCATCGGCACCTCCGCCTTCCACAGCCTTCCCTGCTTCAACAGATACTTCCCGGAGCGCTCCTACAGCTTCGAAATCTGCAACGCGGGCTCCGGATCCTTCCAGTGGACGGCCGAAGCCGACAAGCCCTGGATACGCCTCAGCCGCAGCGCCGGGACCTGCCGCGATTCGGAGACCGTCAGCGTCGGAATTGACTGGGACAAGCTGCCGGCCGGCTGCTCGGAACTCGCCGGCCGGATTGCAGTCAAGGGCGCCGGAAGCAGCGCCGGGATACTCGTCTCGGTGTTCAACCCGGCCGCCCCCTCGAGAGAAGAAGTCTCAGGCCTTTTCATAGAAGACAACGGCGTTGTCAGCATACCCGCGGCATCTTTCCACCGCAAGACCGAAAAGAACGGGATAAGCTTCACCATAGCCCCGGGCCTCGGCGCGGAAGGGGCCGGAGTGCAGATGGGCTCTGCCCTGCAGCCGCACCAGGACCTCAAGGACATGGCCCCCTGCCTCGAATACGATTTCTGGTGCTTCAACGCCGGTTCCGTGGACGTATGGACATGGGCCCTGCCCACCTTCCCCCTGCACGGCCGCGACTCGGCGACCACGGACTACGCCGGCACCGGCCCCGCCGACGGTGAGCAGCGCTACGGGGTCAGCATAGACGGCGCGGAAGTCAAGACTCCGTCTATTTCTTCCTCGGAATATGCCCAGGCATGGATGGACAACGTCCTGCACAACAGCTGCGTGAAGAAAGTCACCCTGAACGTGCGGGAGCCCGGCCGGCACACCCTGAGGATATGGTGCGGCGACCCCGGTGTAGTGATCCAGAAGGCGGTCCTGGACTTCGGCGGAATGCGCAAGTCCCTGCTCGGTCCGCCGCCAACACGCGCCCGATAATTCTACTTTTATGTACAATTCTGCGATTGAAAATGATAATTTCAGCATATTTTTGCATCATAAGATTATACGAATAACCGTTCATATATGAAATTCTACAAGATTCTGGCGCTCGCGGCCATGACGATGACGCTCACACTCACATCCTGTGAAAAGAAGGAGCCGAAAGGCAGCACCTACACTTCACTTTTCGGAGACAAGGACAAAGACAAGGATGAAAAGCCCCAGGGGCAGGTTGAGGGATATGTCCGCGAAGTCGAGCAGGCTACGGACGATTACGAGTATCCGGCAGCCGGCGCATTGGAGATTTATTCCCCTTCGAACTCCATTCACCGCTATCAGCCTATAACCGTAAAGTACAAATCCGGCAACGCCACGGCTATCAGCACGAAGGATAATTACCAGATTCCCGGCGGAAAAGTCGCTTCCTGGTCCTCCGGCAAGGCCCGCATAGTCCACTACATGCAGGGTTACGAGCCGGAGACCAAGACCTACGAGAAATATAAGACCCTCACGAACAAGTGGGGAAGCACCCTGACCATGGAAAAACGCAACGCGACCGGCCGCTTCCGCACCGAAAAGATCGATGGCCGCTGGTGGATCATCGATCCCGACGGATACGTGCACTACGAGCGCGGTGTAACTTCCTTCCGCCACGGCTCTTCCACCCGCAATGCCACGGCTTTCAACCAGCGCTTCGGCGGCAATGACCAGACCTGGATCGCTACGATGCAGAAAGAACTGGCCGAGACCGGCATCCACGCGACCGGAGCCTTCTGCACCAACGCATACGCCCCTATGGTCGAATACAACAGGGCCCACCCGGAAGCACCTCTCGTGCTCTGCCCCTCCTTCGGCTTCCTCTCAAAGTTCCGCTCCGCGAAGAACGGCGGCAAATGGCCGGGAGGCAGCGACGCCTATGAAGCGACTATCGTAATGCACCCTGACTGGGCTTCCTGGTGCAAGGAGTACCTTGCCGGCAGCGAATTCGCCAACTACCGCGGCAACAAATACGTCCTCGGCTTCTTCTCCGACAACGAGATCAACTTCACCAGCACCCTGCTGAAGAGCTGCTTGCAGCTGACGGACGCCAACGACCTCGCCAAGAAAAGCGCCGCCGAATTCATGCAGTCCAAGGGGCTCGCCGCCGATGCCTCGAAGGTCACGTCCGATCTCAACAACGAATTCCTCGGAATGCTTGCCGAGAAATACTACAAGGGGGTTTCCGAGGCCGTCAAGGCCGCAGACCCGGGCCTCATGTATGTCGGCACCCGCCTGCACGGCAGCCCGAAATACGTCCGTCAGATCCTCGAAGCGGCCGGAAGGTACTGCGACATAGTTTCGATCAACTATTACTCCCGCTGGTCCGTGGAGCTCACCGACAAGGTCAAGGAATGGGAGACATGGACAGGCAAGCCCTTCATGGTTACCGAGTTCTATACCAAGGGTGTCGAAGACACGGACCTTCCGAACAGTTCCGGAGCCGGTTGGTGCGTGCCGACCCAGAAAGAACGCGCCTACGCCTACCAGCACTTCACCCTCGGCCTTCTCGAAGCGAAGAACTGCGTCGGATGGACCTGGTTCAAGTACCAGGATGACGACTTCCCCGACAATGACAGTTGTCCAGCCAACAAGGGTCTCTACGACTACACTTACCAGATGTACCCCATCCTCGGCAAGTTCATGCGTGAAGTCAACTTCAACGTCTACGACCTGATCAACTACTTCGACGGAAAACTGTAATGAAACGCGCAATATTGTTGCTGGCCGCCTTCACCTTCTGCTTCGGCCAGTCTTCCTGCGGGAAGGATAACGGAAGCCAGGGCTCGACTTATACCAGCATCTTCGGAGACAAGGACAAGGAAGAATCCGGCCAGGGCGAAGAGCCCGACCTGGGCCCTGTCGTCACAGCCGGCTCAAGCACCCTGACGCTCCCCTACATCATCAGCGACGGGATGATACTCCAGCAGCAGGCCAAGGCCACCATCTGGGGCAAGGCCACTCCGCGTGCCGAAGTCACGGTGAAGCCCTCCTGGACTAGCGAAAGCTTCAGCGGACGGGTGGGCCTCGACGGCATCTGGAAGATTGCCGTGACCACTCCTGCCGGCTCGTTCTCGGAGCACAGCATCGCCATTACCGACAGCCAGAAAGGCAGCAAGACCGTCAGCAAGATACTCATCGGCGAAGTATGGCTCAGCGCGGGACAGTCCAACATGGAGCACCGCATAGGCGGCTTCGGCACCCCCGGAGCGAGCAACTACCAGCCCATAAAGGACGTGGAAGAGGAGCTCAAGGACGCCGACCTCCCCTGGTTCCACTATTTCAAATGCGCCTACCAGCTGACCGACGAGCCTCAGTTCCAGACCAAATCCGCCTCCTGGTTCGCCTGTAGCGCCGCCAAGGCCCCGGACATCCAGGCCATAGCATTTTTCTTCGCCCGCAAGCTGGGCCGCGACCTCAATGTTCCGATTGGCATCATCGGCTGCGCTTATGGCGGCTCCCGCATCGAAGCGTGGATGAGCCTGAACTCGCTGCAGAGATTCCCCGCCTCTGAGTGGAAGGACATCACCGACCTCGGGAAAAAGCCCGGCGATACCGACAAGCAGATTCCTGCGCAGATCTACAACGGGATGGTACTCCCTATTCTCCCCTACACCACAAGGGGCATACTCTGGTACCAGGGCGAAAGCAACAAGGACAACTCCGGCTCCTACCCGAGGCTCCAGAAGGAAATGGTCCGCTCATGGCTGGAAGTCAGGGGCCTCGAAGAGGGCAGCGTGCCTTTCTACTATGTCCAGCTGGCATCGTACAATACCACGGTCAGCACCACTCCGGCCGAATGGGCGAAGTTCCAGCAGGCCCAGCTTGAAGGGCAGGCCCTGATCCCGAACAGCGGAGTGATTCCTGCATACGACTGCGGCGGTCCGACCGTCCACTACCCCGACAAGAGGACTCCCGCCGAAAGGCTGGTCCTGATGGCCGAGGCGAAGACCTACAAGACCACTTCGATCTGCCCCGACGCTCCCCGTTTCGTCTCCATGGCCGTTTCCGGCAAGGAAGCCATCGTCACCCTGAGCAACGCCACCGGCCTCCACCTCGCTGCCGGAGAGTCCAAGATACTCTACGGCCAGGTCGCCGGCAGCAACGGGACATGGTACAACGCTGACGTCACGATACGCGGCGACAAGCTCGTCTTCAGCTCCGCCAGCGTCAGCGCCCCTGCCCACGTCAGCCTCTGCTACGGCGCCTGGTGCGTCGGCGGCACCGTCTACAACGCCGTCGGCCTCCCCGTCTTCCCGTTCAGGAACTAAACAGTTGTAAATGACATTCACCTGCGAGCTGAGGACCCGGCTGGGGCACTCAGGGCCGGGAGATGCAGACAGGTTCGCCGATTTTGGCGAGCCTGTCTGCCTGAATGGCACCTGAAACTATTCTGGCGAAGATACCCCTGACAGGTGAATTTGATCAATGGGCTGTCCTCCGCGGCAAACACACCGAGGGAAGCCGCCGGAATATACCAGCCCGGCTACCCCAGCTGCCGCACGGCGGCCATCATGCCTTCGACCTGGCCGAGGGCGAGCATGCGGCCGTGGAAGCCGTAGCCCGGGTTGTAGCCCTTCTTCTCGTCCCCGAGCATGGTCCTGCCGTGGTCCACGCGCATCGGCAACGCCGGATCCATCTTTTCGAATATGCGGACCAACTCGACGAGATTGGCCCTGCCGGCGGTGTGATATGCCTCCTGGAAGTCCCCGTTCGGGAAGACGTCGCAGCTGCGCAGATGCACGAAGCGGGTCCTGTCCGCGAATTCGCGGGCCATGGCGACGCAGTCGTTGTGTGCCCCGGAAGATAGCGAGCCGGCGCAGAAAGTCAGCCCGTTGTGCGGATTATTGACGGCCGACAGAAGCCAGCGGATGTCCTCTGCATCGGTGACGATACGCGGCAGGCCGAGCACCTGCATCGGCGGATCGTCCGGATGGATGCACATGTCGATGCCGTACTCGTCGCAGACGGGCATGATGGACTCGAGGAAGTAGCGAAGGTTCTCCCGGAGCTGGTCTTTCGAGATGCCGTCGTACTGCTTCAGAAGCCCGCGGAAGATCCCGACCGGGTCGAGGTCGCCTTCCTTCACGTTGCCGTTGATGAAGCCCTGGGTCTTTACGATGATGACATAAATGAGGTCGTCGATCTCTTTCTGCGTAATCCTTTTCGCCAGGTCGTCCACCTTGGCGAGGGTCTCCGCATCCCAGTCGTCACGGGCGCCCTTGCGGCCGATGATGTTGATGTCGAAATAGGCGAAACGCACCTTGTCGAAGTACAACGTGGACGTCCCGTCCGGCTGGGGCAGCTCGAGATCAGTGCGTATCCAGTCGATTACGGGCATAAAGTTGTAGCAGATGGTCTTCACCCCTGCCTGTCCCATGTTGGCGAGGCTCTGCTTGTAGTTGGCTATGAGCGCGTCCCTCTCCGGACCGGCGTATTTGATGGCCTCGCTGACCGGCAGGCTTTCTGCCACCGACCAGACCATGCCGTAGGATTCGATTTCTTTTTTGAGGGCGACTATGCGCTCGAGGGGCCACACTTCCCCGTTGGGGATATCGTGAAGGGCGGTGACGATGCCCTCTACTCCGATCTGGCGGAGCATGGAAAGAGTGATGGGGTCCTTGGGACCGAACCATCTCCAGGTTTTCTGCATTATTTTGTTTTCTTGTCTTCGCTGCGGGCGAAGAATTTATACTGGAACAGCAGCAGGTAGAAGGCGCCCACGGTCACGCAGCTGTCCGCGAAATTGAAGACCGGGTCGAAGAAGGTGAAAGGTTTCCCGCCGATCAGGGGCAGCCATGAAGGCCACGTGGTATTGATGATGGGGAAATAGAACATGTCCACGACCCTGCCGAACATGAAGGGAGCGTAATGTCCCCCGATGACTGCAACCTCGTTCCACCCGGAGGCCGAGAAGATCAGCCCGTAGAAGAGGCAGTCGAGAATGTTCCCGACTGCGCCGGCGGTAATCAGCGTCAACCCGACGAGCACCCCGGCCGGGGTGTCCTTCTTCTTGTTCAGGGAGGATATCCACCAGACCAACAGCCCGCAAAGGACTATCCTGAACAGCGACAGGAAGAACTTCCCGACAGAGCCGCCGAACTTCATCCCGAAGGCCATCCCCTCGTTCTCCACGAAAAGGATGCGGAACCAGGTCCCGATCACGTTGAACTGCTCGCCGAGAGTCATGTTCGTCTTGACCAGGAACTTTATGACCTGGTCCGCCACCACGAGGGCTATTCCCAATATCAGGAGCTTCTTCCCTTTGGAAAGCTTCATAGGCTAGTTCTTTCCGCTCTTGGAAAGCATTTCCTTGGCCTCGACGGTCAGCGTGGCGTGGGGGACGAGACGGAGCCTCTCCTTAGGGATCAGCTTCCCTGTGACACGGCAGATGCCGTAGGTCTTGTTTTCGATGCGGACAAGGGCGGACTCCAGGTTCTGGATGAATTTATACTGCCTCTGGGCGAGCTGGCTGGCCTCCTCCTTCGAGAGCTGGTTCGCCCCGTCGTCCTCGACAGTCTTGAACGACGGCGAGGTGTCCTCGATATCGTTCGTTCCGTTGTGCATCACAACCTGGCGGAGGGTGTTGTACTCAGCCTTCGCCTTTTTCAGCATGTCCTCGATGATGGTCTTGAACTCGGCGAGTTCCTCATCGGAATAACGGGTTTTCTCTTCTGCCATAAGATTGTGGATTAAATACGGGTGATTCTGATTTTGATGGTATCCTCATTCCACTCGACTTCCGCAGCATCCTCACCGGCCTCGGACAAGGGCTTGAGGGAAACATCGACGGAAAGTGTCTGGGATGCGACATATTCCTTGAAATGCTCCAGGGAGGCGCTGATTTCTTCCATAGCCTTCCCTTCGGCAAAGATTTCGGTACGAATACGGTCCGTGACCTCGAGACCGCGCTCCTTGCGGAGGTTCTGGATCGGGCGCACGAGTTCGCGCGCGTTTCCTTCCTCGATAAGGGCGGGGGTAAGGGTTACATCCAGCGCGATGGTCAGCGGGCCTTCGGAAGCTACGAGCCATCCGGGCATATCCTCGGAATGGATCTCATAGTCCGTCTTGGCCAGCACGACGTCGCCGCCGGGGAGCCCGAGGATATAGTCGTCCTCGCACTCTTCCATCTCGGCGATCTCCTGCTGGGAAAGATTCTGGAAAGCGGCCGCAATCTCCTTCATCCTCGCGCCGTAAACCTTGCCGAGGTTGCGGAAATTGGGCTTTATCTTCTTCGTAATGATCCCCACGGTGTCGGATATCAGTTCCGCCTCCTTGACGTTCACTTCGGCGAGAATGACATCCTTGACGGCCTCGAGGCTGTCCTTGAAAGCCTCGTCCAGCACGGGAATCATCAGGCGCGGCAGGGGCTGCTTCACATTGATGCCCACCTTCTTGCGAAGGGCAAGGACCATCGAGCAGGCCTTCTGCGCGAGGGCCATCCTCCCTTCGAGGGCCGCGTCAATCAGGGCCGGGTCGAAAGAAGGCATGGATTCATAGTGTACGGACTGCGAACCGGGCACGAGATCTGTCCATAGCCTGTCCATGAAGAACGGGGCGATCGGGGCGGAGAGCAGGGCCACGGTCCTGAGGACATCATACATGGTCCTGTAGGCGGAAGCCTTGTCGTCCGTCATTCCGGAGCCCCAGAGGCGCTTCTTGTTCAGGCGGACGTACCAGTTGCTGAAGTCGTCGCAGACGAAATCCTGGATAAGGCGGCCGGCTCCGGTGACGTCGTAGTCCTCGTAACAGGCGAGAACGTCGCGAACGAGGCTGTTCCGGCGGCTTTCCATCCAACGGTCGAACTCCGGCCTGGCTGCCGGAGCCTTTGAGGAGGGGTCGAATCCGTCGATGTTCGCATACACGGCGAACAGGGAGTAGCTGTTGTACAGGGTGCCGAAAAACTTTCGGCTGACCTCCACGACCCCGTTCTCGTCGAACTTGAGGTTGTCCCAGGGCTGGGCGTTAGTCAACATGTACCAGCGCAGCGCGTCGGGCCCGTAGGTGTCGAGCGCCTTGAACGGATCGACGGCGTTGCCGAGGCGCTTGGACATCTTCTCCCCCTTCTTGTCCAGCACGAGACCGTTGGAAATCACGCGCTTGAACGCGGGAGTGCCGCTGACCATCGTATGGATCGCGTGCAGGGTGTAGAACCATCCGCGGGTCTGGTCCACGCCTTCGGCGATGAAGTCGGCGGTGGCCCCGAAATCGGGGGTGTCCTTGCCGCGCAGGCCCGTCTGGGCATACGGCATCGCTCCGGAGTCGAACCACACGTCGATGAGGTCCGTCTCGCGGGTCATCTTCGCTCCGCTGTCGGAGACAAGGAATATGCGGTCCACATAGGGCCTGTGCAGGTCTATGCGGTCATAGTTCTCCTTCGACATGTCCGCAGGGTCGAAGCCCTTCTCGGCCAGGGGGTTGGATTCCATGATCCCGGCCGCGACAGACCTTTCGATCTCGGCGTACAGCTCTGCGACGCTCCCGATGCACTTCTCTTCCTTCCCGTCCTCGGTGCGCCACACGGGCAGCGGGGTGCCCCAGTAGCGGCTGCGGCTGAGGTTCCAGTCCTGGATGTTCTCCAGCCACTTGCCGAAGCGGCCGGTACCGGTGGCTTCCGGCTTCCAGACGATGTCCTCGTTCAGCTTCATCATCTGCTCGCGCACGGCGGAAGCCTTGATGAACCAGGAATTCAGGGGGTAGTAGAGCACGGGCTTGTCGGTGCGCCAGCAGTGCGGATATGTATGGGTATGCTTCTCGATGCGGAAGGCCTTGTTTTCGCCCTTCAACATCACGCAGATATCCACGTCCAGCGTCGGAGTCTCCGGCGTGGCGTCGGGGTCGTATGCGTTCTTCACCCAGCGGCCGGCCCACTCGCGGTAGGACGCATCCACCCTGTCCGCGGCGTACGCGGGATCCAGGTCCTCGAGCCGGTAGAAGCGGCCTCTCGGATCCACCTGGGCCTGCGGGGCGCCGTCCTTGTCCGTGACATAGAGCCCGGGAACGCCGGCGGCGCGGGCAACCTTGGCGTCATCCGCACCGAAGGTCGGCGCAATGTGGACTATGCCCGTACCGTCCTCGGTGGTCACGTAATCGCCGGGGATCACCCGGAACGCGCCCTCGTCCGGACGGAACCATGGAATCAGCTGCTCGTAGCGCATTCCGACGAGCTCGCTGCCCTTCATCCTGCCCGGAAGGACCTCGAAGGGGACCTTTCCGTTGAACCAGACGGGGACGAGCGCCTCGGCGAGTATGTATGTCGCAGGGGTCCCGGTGTAGGGGTTGGCGCTGCGCACCTTGACGTAATCTATGTTCGGGCCTACGCAGAGGGCGGTGTTCGAGGGGAGGGTCCACGGGGTCGTGGTCCATGCGAGGAAATAAAGGTCCTCCTCCCCGATGACCTTGAACTGCGCGCAGACGGTAGTATCCTTGACTTCGCGGTAGCAGCCCGGCTGGTTAAGCTCGTGGGTGCTGAGGCCCGTCCCCGCGGCGGGGGAATAGGGCTGGATGGACTTGCCCTTATAGAGCAGGCCCTTGCCGTAGATGTCCTTCAGTAGGTACCAGAGGGTCTCGATGTAGCGGTTGTCGTAGGTGATGTACGGATCGTCCATGTCGACCCAGTAGCCTATCCGCTCCGTGAGCGTGCGCCACTCGGCGGTGTATTTCATCACCTCCTGGCGGCAGGCGCGGTTGTAGTCTTCAACGCTGACACTCTTGCCTATGTCTTCCTTCGTGATGCCGAGCTTCTTCTCGACCCCGAGTTCGACGGGCAGGCCGTGGGTGTCCCAGCCGGCGCGGCGGCGCACCTTGAATCCGGTCTGCGTCTTGTAGCGGCAGATCGAGTCCTTGATCGAACGCGCCATCACATGGTGTATTCCAGGCATTCCGTTGGCAGAAGGAGGACCTTCGAAGAAAATGAATTCGGGCGCGCCCTCACGCAAGGCAAGGGACTTTCCGAACGCATCTTCCTTTTTCCAGCGCTCCAGAATCTCTTTCCCCGCACCAACCAGGTCCAGTCCTTTATACTCTTTGAATGTCATATTTTTTTGACTACTTTTGTATCCCACAAAGATACACATTTTTCCTGTAAATATGGGGACTCTGGACATTATTCTGCTGGTCTGTTTCATACCCGCCCTGATAACGGGGATAAGCAAGGGCTTTGTCGAACAAGTGGTCGCTCTCGCGTCCGTGATTCTGGGCGCCTGGCTGGCATTCCGCTTTTCTGAAAAAGTCGCCGCATGGCTCGCCCCGTCCTTCAACCTGGACGGCAAGCTGCTGCAGATAATAGCCTTCGCCGTGATACTGATTTTGGCGATCGTGCTTCTGCACCTCGTCGGCAGACTGCTGACAAGCGTGCTGAAACTGGCGATGCTGGGATGGCTCAACCGCGTCCTCGGCTTCGTGTTCGCCGTCTTCAAGGCCGCCCTCGTGCTGGGCCTTCTCATCACGGTCTTCGAAGCGCTGAACGGACAGTGGTCCCTCGTGAAACCCGAAGTCCTCGCCGACTCACCCGTCTACGGGGCCCTTAAAGGCTTCGCGCTAAAGGTGTTCCCGTTCCTGAAGGAGCTCTTCCACGAGGCTTCCGAAAGTATTTCCCATATGACAAGCTGCCTATGGCCCGCATAATACTGATTGAAACTTCGACTTCCCTTTGCTCCACCGCCCTCGCCGAGGACGGGGTCATCGTGTCTTCCCGGGAAAGCTCCGAGCCGAGGGCGCATGCCGCGATGACGGCCCCCTACGTGCAGCAGATTCTGGCGGAAAGGGGGCTGCGGGTCAGCGACTGCGACGCGGTCTGCGTCAGCAAGGGCCCCGGTTCCTACACGGGCCTTCGCGTCGGATCGTCCACTGCCAAGGGCCTCTGCTTCGGTGCAGGGATACCGCTTCTTGCCGTCAGTTCACTGGAGGTCCTCGTCTGGCAGGCCATCGGTGAAGGACTGGTGCCCGAAGGGTGCAGGGCCATAGTGCCGATGATAGATGCGCGCAGGATGGAAGTGTATTCGGCCGTGTTCTCGCCGGAAGGCAGGCAGCTGACGGAAACGGCGCCCCTTGTCGTGGAGGAAGGGAGCTTTGCCGACCTCCTCGCGGAAGGCCCTGTCCTTTTCATCGGCGACGGCGCGCTGAAATGCCGCCCGGTGATCTGCGGGGAGAAGGCGCCGGCAAGCGACGAAGCGGCGGCGGTCGGAGCGCCAATGGCCGGAGCCGTTGCACAAGGCGACAATGCCCCAGGCAGGATCGCGGGCCCGGGTGCGGCGGCAGCCACGGTCCGCTCGCACGGCGCGACCTTCGTCCAGGCATTCCCCAGGGCCGTCTCGATAGCCCTCCCCGCGCAAGCCGCCTTCGACGCGGGCCGCTTCGAAAACACCGCCTACTTCGAACCCTTCTACCTCAAGGACTTCGTCGCCACAGTCAGCCGCAAGAAACTCTTCTGACCCCGGGCCCACGGTTTCCGCTCAATATATATGCAGTCACCTTCCGGCCAAGTCACGGGAAATAAGAAAGCCTTCTAGCAAGCCCTAAACGTAAATCACCTGCGCGCCATGGAGACCTCTCGATGGCCTATGGGCGGTACACCGCGCGCAGGTCTCGTCAGAAAGTCTCGACCTGCGCGCTGCACCAGTCCCAGAACAACTTCCTGGCCAGTGCCATCGCGCAGGTGTTTGTCAAGTTGAAGGACCAAATCCCGACGATTGTGCCACCAGTAAGCTGGGACAGCGCCAGGGAGGCGGCAGTACGGCGCTTATTTCAGCAGTTTGCCGAGCTCGCGGCGAAGGCCGTCGGCGCCCTTGATGGAGGTCGGGTAGACTGCGCCGTCGACAATCAGGATCGAGGTCGGGAGGGTCGTCACGTTGTAGGTCCGGACTGCGGTGGAGGCAGCGCCCAGACCGTCGTTGACATTGATCCAGGGAAGCTTCTGCGCCTTAACGACGGAAGCCCACTGGCCCTTGTCGGGCGTGAGGCATACCGAGTAGATCTCGAATCCGCGCGAATGGAACTGCTCGTACACGGGCAGCAGGACATCGAGGTTGAGCATCTTCTGCTCTGCGTCGGCCGCATCCCAGAAATGCAGCATCACGACTTTCGACGACACGGCGCTCAGGGCCGCCTTCTCGCCTTTCATGTCGGGCATAACCACGTCCGGGAAGCCGACAGCCTCAGCCTGGTCTATGCGCAAGCCGAGCTGCAGCAGGTTCTCCCTGCGGGTCGCTTCCTTATCGAGGGCCTTGACATAGCGGGACTCGGGATAGACTGTCTTCAGCGAGTCGCACACGCTGCGGAAATGCAGGGCGTCGGTGGGCTGGTTGAAGATGGGAGAATACTCGTTCAGGCTCTCATACAAGACGGGAATGCAGGTAAGGGACTTGGAATTCGCGGTGATGTACCGCACGTCCTCGCGGTAGTGCCTGATGAAGAGCCTGGTAATCTCCGAATTCACGGCTTCCTTCTGCGACTTAGTCAAGGAAGGATCGTCATACTCCTCGACAAGTCCGGTCAGTTCGGAAGCAAAGGAGGCAAAACGCTGCTCTACCTCCTGAAGGCGTACGGACTCCTCGGAGCCCTCCACGGTATAGTTCCCGAGGGTATCGGCCTTCACGGAAACCCTGTCCCCCTTGGAAAGAAGGAGCGAAGCGACCTTCGTATCCCCGTAGAAGAGATAGATGAACTCCGGCTGCCCCTCCTGCACGTCGACCTTGCAGGAAAACTCACCCGAAGCGTTGGTCTTCAAAGTATCCAGGACGGTGAAGACATTCACATCCAGGAGCTTGACCACAACCTGCCTTCCATCAGCCCCCTCAAGGACCCCGGACACGCGGGTGCTCTTCCCGCAGGAAGCCAGGACAAGCGCGGAAAGCGCGAATATGGCAAACAACCTAAAGCTTCTCATATTCGGCAAGGATTGCTCGGGCTATCTCGGCCTTCCGCTCGTCGGATACGGCGGGGCGGGCCTTGCGGAAATCGAGGTCACCCTCGGTCTGCAGGGGCACGAGGTGGATATGCGTGTGGGGAACTTCCATCCCGAGAACGGCCACGCCTATCCTCTTGCAGGGAAGGGCTGCCTTCATCGCCACGGCGACCTTGCGAGCGAAAGCCCAGAGGCCCTCGTAGACATCGGCCGGAAGATTGAAGATGTAGTCGTCCTCAACTTTCTTGGGAATCACGAGCGTATGCCCCTCCGCCAGGGGATTGATGTCGAGGAAAGCATAGAAATCCTCGTTCTCGGCCACCTTGTAGGACGGAATCTCGCCGGCGGCGATGCGGGTGAAAATAGTCGCCATTATATCGAAATATCGAGAATCTTGAACTTCATCACTCCCGAAGGGACCACGGCCTCGACGGTCTCCCCCTTCGAATGGCCGAGGAGGGCCTTCGCGATAGGGGTCGTCGCGGCGAGTTTGCCGTGCGCGAAATCAGCCTCGGACTCGCCGACTATAACAAACTCCATCGTGGCGCCAAGGGCGACATTCTGCACCTTAACCTTATTCAGGAGCTGAACCTTGTCCGTTCCGATACGGCTCTCGTCGATGACCTTAGCGTTCGCCACCATGTTCTGCAGGTTGGCGATCTTAAGCTCGAGGAGCCCCTGGGCCTCGCGGGCCGATTCGTATTCAGCATTTTCGGAAAGGTCGCCTTTTTCGCGGGCCTCGGCGATGGCCGCGGCGATATGCGGGCGCTGGGCGATTGCATCGGCAAGGTCCTTCTTCAACTTATCAAGACCTTCCTGCGTGATGTAATGGGTATCTGCCATTTTCAAGTGTTATTATTCAACTAAAAAGGAGTCCTGCCTCAAAGGCAGAACCCGTGTCAGTGCAAAGATAGCATTTTTTTCTGATTTACAAGAATTCCCGTCAAAACTCGAGTGCCATCCGGCGGCACGTTTCCTCATCCGAGGCGAGTTGGGCGGACAGTTCCCGAAGGCTCCCGAAAGAGTGCATGTCGCGCACACGCCGCAGGAACGTGACCGTCAGCTCCAGACTGTAGATATCCTTGTCAAAATCAAAAATGTTAGTCTCAACTATATCCCCGACATTGGTCATGCTGAAAAAACTCCGTCCCATGACCTCGGAGCGGGTCAGGTACACCCCGCGGGCGGGGACCTGCTTCAGCGGATCGCTGAGCTGCAGGTTGGCCGTCGGGAAGCCGAGCGTGCGGCCCAGCTGCTTCCCGGGCACGACCACACCGGTCAGGGCGTACCCGTAACCGAGCATGGCTGCGGCATCCTCCACCTGCCCGCCGGCAAGAAGCGCGCGTATCTTCGTCGAAGACACGGTCGCGCCGCCGGCCTGCAGGGGCGGGACCAGCACGCACTCAAGGCCCGAAGAGCGCAGGAGCGCGGCCAGTTCATCCGTCGAAAGGGAATCCGAGCCGAAGCGGTTGTCATACCCAAGAACCACGGCGGAAGCACCGAAGCGGCCCACGAGCACGTCACGGATATACTCCGCAGCGGTCATGGACGCGAACTCCGGCGTGAACGGCAGTTCCTCCACGCGGTCGGCTCCAAGCGCAAGCAACCTGGAACGCCTTTCGGAAGGCGAAGTCAGGAGCCGGAGCGAAGTCGCATCCCTCTGGAAAACGGCCCTCGGGTGCTGGGAAAAGGTCACGGCGACGGCCTGCTCTCCCCTCTTGCGGGCGAGACGGACAAGTTCCCCGATAACCCGACGGTGTCCGAGATGGACACCGTCAAAGAAGCCCGTGGCGACTACAGCCATTTGACCAGGGGGAAGTCCTGCCTGTGCGGCAGCAGGTCGTTCTTCGGATAGAGGCGGGTGGCCACCTGGTACATTCCGGTACGCTCCGGAAGGACAGACGCCTGATACCGGGCCTGGCCGTCCTCGAAGGATACAAGCTTGTATTCGCAGCGGTCCTGGATATGGGCGCGCCCCTTGGCGTCAAGCGCGGTAAAGAGGATCTCCACCCCGATGTCCGCGGGATCGACGGAACCCGTCTCAACAATGACCTCGGAAGTCATCCCTTGGCCCTTAGACAGGTCATAGGCGGCCTCCGGCTGGGTGCAGGAGAGAACCTTCACACCGTCCCATGCGGCGACCATCTTCTCCTTCCATGCGGCAATCTGCCGGGCCTGGGCGAAGTCGGAAGCTGCGAGGCTGCGGAAGCGTCCGCACTGCGGGACGTAATACTTTTCGCAGTAATCGGTCAGCATGCGGTTTGTGGTGAACTCGCTGGCAACCTTGGCCACGGTATTCTTGATGTAGCCTATCCAGCGCGCGGAACGCCCGGTCGCGGGATCGATGTCATAATAGGCAGGGGCGATCTCGTTCTCGAGTATCTGGTAGATAGTCGCGGAATCGAGGTCGTTCTGATAGTTCTGGTCGTCATAGGTACGCTCCTGCGGAAGGGCCCATCCGGCGCCTTCCTTGTAGCCCTCGACCCACCAGCCGTCAAGCACGGAGAAGTGCATGACCCCGTTCATAGCGGCCTTCTCGCCGGACGTTCCGGAAGCCTCGAGCGGCCTTGTGGGATTGTTCATCCACACATCCACCCCCTGCACGAGACGCTTGGCAAGGGAAATGTTGTACCCGGGAACAAAGATTATGCGTCCGATGAAGCGGGGATCCTTGCTGATCTCGACTATGCGGCGGATAAGGTCCTGGCCCATGCCGTCGGCAGGATGAGCCTTGCCGGCGAAGATGAACTGGACGGGGCGCTTCGGATTGTTCACGATAGCGTCGAGCCTGTCGAGGTCGCTGAAGAGGAGCGTAGCCCTCTTGTATGTGGCGAATCTGCGGGCGAAACCTATCGTCAGCACGTCGTCGCGCAGTTTTTCCTTGATGGTAACGATCTGCTTCGGCGAATAATGGCCGCTCAGCTGGGGATCGGAAATCCTCTCCTCGATGATGCGCACGAGTTCCTTCTTGAGGAGCTTGCGGGTGTTCCACACCTCCTCGTCGGAGATCTCGTAGATGCCGTCGAAGCAGCGTTTGTCGTAGTGGTGCGTCTTGAACTCCTCGCCGAACACGCGTGCGTGGATGGCCTTCCACTCCTTCGAGGCCCAGGTAGGATAATGGACTCCGTTGGTGACGTAGCCGATATGCAGTTCCTCCGGGAGATACCCCGGATAAAGGTATGCGAACATGTCGCGGCTGACAGCCCCGTGAAGCATCGACACGCCGTTCACGTTCTGCGAAAGGTTGGTCGCGAGGACGCTCATCGAGAACTTCTGCCCATGGTCGTCGGGGTTGTTCTTCCCGAGGCCCATGAAAGCCCTCCAGTCCAGGTTGAGAAGTCCAGGCCATGCGCCGAGATAACGGCCCATCGTTTCCTCGGTGAAGGCGTCGTGCCCGGCGGGAACGGGAGTATGGGTCGTGTACAGCCCGGAAGCGCGAACGAGTTCGAGGGCCTCGTTGAAGGAAAGGCTGCCTGAGGAGATGTACTCGCGAAGCCTTTCGAGTCCGGCGAAAGCCGCGTGCCCCTCGTTGTAATGGTATATGGTAGGGTTCAGGCCAAGGGCGCGCAGGGCCCTCACGCCGCCGATGCCGAGCAGGAGCTCCTGCTTCATGCGATTGTCCCAGTCGCCTCCGTAGAGGTGGTGAGTGACCTGCCTGTCCTCAGCCTGGTTGGCCTCGAAATCAGTGTCCAGAAGGTAGAGGTCGGTGCGGCCCACCGCGACCTTCCAGATGCGGGCGTACATGTCCCGGCCCGGGAGCTCGACCTTGATGGTCTTCCAGCTTCCGTCCCCGTTCAGTACGGGCTCGGCCGGGGTCTTCATGAAGTCCTGCGGATCATTTTCCGCTACCTGGTTGCCCTGCGGGGTCAACTTCTGGTTGAAGTACCCGAAGCGGTAGAAAAGGCCTACGGCCACGAGGTTGACATTCATGTCGCTGGTCTCCTTCAGGTAATCGCCCGCAAGAATCCCGAGTCCGCCGGAATAGATCTTGAGCGAAGCGTCAAGCCCGTACTCCATGCAGAAATAACCCACAGACGGCTCGGTACGCTCGGACTTCCGGGCCATGTAGGCGTCGAACTCAGCCATCACGGCTTTCAGCCTGGCGAGGAATTCCGGATCCGAAGCGAGCTCCTCATAACGGCGGAGGCTCACCTTGTCGAGAATCTCGACGGGATTGTGGCCGGAACGGTGCCAAAGGTCGTAGTCCACGGTCTTGAAAAGGGCCTTCGCATCGTCATTCCAGCACCACCACAGGTTCTTGCAAAGGGTTTCGAGACCCGAAAGGGCCTCGGGAAGGTGGCGGGTCACCATAACGGACCGCCACGAAGGAGATTCTGTCAATCTTTCAAACATCGTTTATTTCTCAGCTATCGCGTCATTTACCCGTATCGTGAAATCACTCAGGACGTTCATGTAGTTGATGAACGCCTCGTACGGAGTGTCGTACGGGTTGAAGTATTTATGCACTTCTCCGTCGGAGAAGAACTTGGTACACATGTAATAAAGGTGGTCGCTCTCCTGCAGGTGGCCGAAATCCTCCCACAGGACGGGGTTCCCGAGGATGCCGAGCTTCTCGGTAAGGCCGTAGAGTTTGTTGAAGGCGTCCTGCTGGAGCTCGTTTCCGAGCCATGCGGAGACGTCCCTTTCTTCGTCGGCCCATGAGATGGGCTCGGGCACGGAAAGCGGGGACACGGCCGGGTACTTCGCGGCTGCCTCAGCAGGGGTGGCGAAGCCGAACTCCCCGTCGGCGAGGACGGCCCCAGGAAGGGCCTTCATGAACTCGAAGATGCCACTGTCAGCGCTGCGATGCTCCCCGAAGGTCTCATAATCCATGAACAGGTTCACGACCTCCCCGTCGGCCTCCTTGAGCCAGCCGAGGTACTTCTCGGCAGTCAGGGGCCATCCGGACCAGCTGCGGTCGTCGAAGCGGAAGGCGATGTCGTCGCTCAGCTGCCAGTTGCGCAGGAGCAGCTTCAGATCCGGCTCGAAATCGTTCTCATAGACATGGTTGGGACTGCGCCAGCCCATGATGTGACGCGCGCCTTCGGTCAGCATGGTCTTGAATCCCATCTCGTGGACGGCCTGCCCGATCGAGTCGGAGTAAATCAGCTCTGTGTTGCGGAAGGTGACCGGCTTCACGCCGAACCACTGCTCCAGGGCCGTCTTCTGCTTGAGCACCTGATGCCGGAACTCGGCCGGGGACGCCAGCGAGGCGAGGGAATGGTAATAGGTCTCGCAGACGAACTCCACGCAGCCCGTGTCGGCGAGCTTGCGGAAACTGTCGATTACTTCCGGAGCATAGCGGTCGAACTGCTCGAGGACGGACCCTGTCACGGAGAAGGCCACCTTGAAGGCCCCCTTGTGCTCGCGGATGGCATCCAGCAGCACCTGGTTCATCGGAAGATAACAATTGCGCGCAATGCGCTGGAGTATGGTCCTGTCGGTGAAATCGTCATAGTAGTGCGAATCCTTGCCGATGTCGAAGAAGCGGTACGGACGCAGCCTCGTGGGCTGATGTACGTGAAAATACAGGCAGATGCTTCTCTTGTTGTCCATAAAACCTATTTTAACAGTGATTCATAAATCGTTTTCATCTTCGCCGTGGCCTCGTTCCATTTCAGGCGGTTGACCTCGTCGAATCCCTTGCGCGAGGCGAAGTCCGCCAGCGCAGGGTACTGCAGCAGGGCGTAAATGTCGTCCGCGAGGGCGTCAACGTCCCAGAAGTCGACCTTGAAGGCATATTTCAGCACTTCGGCGGCTCCGGACTGCTTGGAGATTACGGAAGGCACGTTCGAGCGCATGGCCTCGAGCGGCGAGATGCCGAACGGCTCCGAGACGCTGGGCATGATGTACACGTCGGACATTGCGAACATCTTCTGCACATCCGCGCCGCGCAGGAAGCCCGTGAAATGGAAGCGGTCTGAGATGCCGAGCTTAGCCACGTGCTTGATGCAGCGGTTCATCATGTCCCCGCTCCCGGCCATCACGAAATGAACGTTCCGGGTGCGCTTGAGGACCTTCGCAGCAGCCTCGATGAAGTACTCGGGGCCCTTCTGGAAGGTGATGCGGCCGAGGAAGGTCACGACCTTGTCCTTGATGCCGCGCTCGACGGTGATGTCCTCGCGCCCGCTGAAATCCACGGCGTTGTGGACGGTCACGACCTTCGCGGGGTCGATGCCGTAGCGGTTGATGACGATGTTGCGCGTAAGGTCGCTGACCGTGATCACACGGTCGGCCGCCTGCATCCCGCGGGTCTCGATGTCGAGCACGCGGGTGTCCACCATGTCGTCCGTCCCTCGGTCGTAGGAAGTCGCATGTACATGGACCACGAGGGGCTTTCCGGTCAGTTCCTTCGCAGCGATTCCGGCGAGGTACGTGAGCCAGTCGTGGGCATGGATCAGGTCGAACTCGTCCCTGTGCCGGTAGGCTATCGAGCCGCCGACGAGGGCGTAGCGTGAGACCTCCTCGAGGAGGTTCGCCCCGTATTTCCCGGAGAAGGTGAACTTCTGGCCGAACCCGATGACGGTATTCTCCAGGTGCTCCTTCTTCATCTTTTCTATTGCCTCGAAATACTCTTCGGGATTGACGTACGGGACGATGTTGGAGTCCACGTACTCGAACTTCACCATCTCCGACAGGTCGCTTGCAGCCTTGCTGACGTGCGTGACCGGTTCGTCGGATGCGTTGATGATGGTAGTCGCGCTCTGGTCCTCGTCGCCTGAGGCGTGAGGCATCACGAACAGGGTCTGCACCCCGTTGTGCGCCAATCCCTTGACTATTCCTTCGCAGGCAGTGCCGAGACCGCCGGCGATATGGGGAGGAAACTCCCATCCGAACATCAGAACTCTCATCTCCTGTCCTCCTTGTATTTGCCGATCATTCGGTCTATGCTCAGCAGGGCGGCAGTGCTCAGGGCCGATGAGATGGCCCCGTGCGGCTCGTGCGGGGGATCTCCGTCATAAAGCTCGGAGAAGGCGCCGACGCCGTGCTTTCCAAGGTCCTCATAAAAACCCTCGACCAGCCATTCGGCCTTGCCGGCGAACGCAGCCCCACGGATGCGGAATGCCGTCTCGATATAGTATTCCAGAAGGAAGGGACGGGTGCTTCCCTGATGGTAAGCAAGGTCCCTGTCTATCTGGGTCCCTTCGTAGACGCCCTTGTAACGCTCGTCCCTCGGGGAGAGTGTGCGGATGCCGCGGCGGGTCACCAGTTCCCTGTCCACAACCCGCAGGACGGAAGGAATCACCTCTTCGTCAAGCGGCGAATTGTCCACCCATACGGCTATCAACTGGTTCGGGCGCACATCCCAGTGCGGTCCGGCGGCATCCACATAATCTGCAAGGAAGCCCCTTGACGGGTCCCAGAAACGGGCGCGGAAGCTCTCCCGCACGAGATCGCGTACGGGCTCCCACTTGACATTGAACGCCCCTCCGGTCTCGCCGTAGGAGGCTTCCATCCCAAGGGCGAAGCAGATAGCGTTGTACCACAGGGCATTGGTCTCGACCTGATAGCCTGCCCTCTCGGTTACGGGACGGCCGTCTATGTATGCGTTCATCCAGGACAGGGCTGCCCCTTCCATCTGGGCCCAAAGGAGCCCGTCCGGCTGCATCGCGACTTCCTTGCGCTCCCCGGGAAGATAACTCTCGAGTATGCCGCGGACGATGATTCCGTACTTTCTCCAGACCTTCTCAGGAGAAGCGCCGGCTGCTATATACTTCTGCAGGGCTACGGCCAGAAGGAGCGGAGCCTCGACCTGCGTCGTGCGGCGGAACAGGCGTTCCTGCTCATCCGCGATCAGGTTGTCCAGTATCTGCTCGAACTCCGCCTTCCCTCCCCTGCGGTACAGGGTCAGTCCCGGCAGGGCAAGCAGGGTCTCGCGCAGCAGGCCCGTGTCCATCCACGAGAAGCCGGCGGTGATCTTCTTGCGCCCGTTGTGGTTGCATATCAGCAGGTCGGCGCAGCGTTCGAGCTGCTCGCGGGCGTTCGCCACTTTCCCGGCATGCGTGATGCACTCCTCGAAACGGCGCTCCAGAGAGGCCGGCTCGCCGGGGATGATCGAAGCGGAGAAGACGATGCTGTCGCCCTCCTCCAGGGGACATTCGAACCAGCCGGGAACCATCAGGTCCTCACGGCAGTCGAAGCCGCGGCGGTACTCGTCCGAGTAGGTCACACCCTTGTACCAGTAAGGCTGCTCGCGGAATTCGCAGGCGGGGCAGCAGGTCTGCAGGTGCAGCTCCGGGAATCCGGGATACAGCTTGAAAGAGCATCCTCCGGGGATGGGCGTGCCCGCCGGGCAGGCGGCCGGGTTCTCCGAAGTCAGGGCGTGGATGTTGCGGAACGCCAGGAACGGGCGCAGCTGCAGCCTTGCCCCGGAAGGAGCCTGCAGGAGCTCGTAGCGCACCAGCACCTGGTCCGCGTCGTGCGCGAGCACCAGGGTCTTGCGCAGCAGGATCTGGCCGACCTTGTACGTGATCTGGGGCACGGGATCGGCGGTAAAGTCCACGATGTACTTGTGGCCGCGCGGCTCGTAGATATCCCCGTAGCAATGTATGCCGAGGTTGAACTGCTTGCCGTCCACGATGAGCGTTTCGTCGAGGTCGGACAGCAGGAGGAACTTGCCCCCGCCGAAACGGTCGAGGGTCACCGCCAGCAGCCCGTGGTAGCGGCGGGTGTTGCAGGTGATGATCGAGGTGTTGCAATACGCCCCGGTCTTGTTGGCAAGGATGATCTCCCTCTTCAGCGAATACGAGAGATTCACCAGCTCCGCCTTGTTGAACTTCAAGAATGCCATATCAACCTAAACTTTCTCCAAAACAAGCGCACACCGGCTCGGGATGTATAGTCTCAGTGTCCCGTCAGGCTCCGTGATGTGGTCTTTGTCCTGACTCAGGCGGCCGAAGCCGTCAAATTCGGGGTCGTCCGAATCGAAAACTTTCCTATAACTTCCTGCCGGTGCAGCAAATCCGTAGTCGGGGAAAGACCCCTGCGGATTGAAATTGAATGCAAAGATACTATCTTTTCGCTTGAAAATCAAGATTTTCTTTTCTTCATCCGCGCGAAGCAGTTCCGGGCGCGCCTCCAGCAATCCGCTGCGGCGCACATAACCAATCATTTCCGCATCGAAGGCACGCAGGGGCTTGTAGCGCAGAGCATCCGAATCGGACAGCGACCACAGGCGCCTGGCGTGGGCATAGGACCATCCGTTCCCCTCGCGGGGGAAGTCTATCCATTCCGGGTGGCCGAACTCATTGCCCATGAAATTGAGGTAGCCGTTCCCGGCCGTGCCGAGCGTGGCCAGGCGTATCAGCTTGTGCAGGGCCACGGCGCGGTCTATGGCCGGATTCTGCGAGCCCTTGTCCATGGCCCAGTACATCTCCTTGTCCGCCAGGCGGAAGATCAGGGTCTTGTCCCCGACGAGGGCCTGGTCGTGGCACTCGGCGTAGCTGACGGTCTTCTCGTCGTCGCGCTTGCGGGTAAGTTCCCACCAAACTTCCCCCATCGACCACTGCTCGTCGCTGAGCTCCTTTATCCACTTGATCCAATGGTCCGCGACGCCCATGGCCATGCGGAAGTCGAACCCGACACCGCCGGCCCCGAGGGGCGCCGCCAGCCCGGCCATGCCGCTGACGTCCTCCGCTATCGTCAGGGCATCCGGGTTCAGTTCATGAATGAGTATGTTCGCGAGGCCGAGGTAGGCCACGGCGTTCTCGTCCACGCCCTGATTGAAATAAAGCTCATAGTTCCCGAAGTCCGTTCCGAGCCCGTGGTCCCAGTAAATCATGCTCGTGACCCCGTCGAAGCGGAATCCGTCAAGATGATATTCTTCCATCCAGAACTTGCAGTTCGACAGCAGGAACCTCTTCACCTCGTCCTTGCCGTAGTCGAAACAGCGGCTGCCCCATGCCGGATGGTACCCCTGCGGGCCCTGATAGAAGTACAGGTCGTCCCGTCCGTCGAAGCGGCCGAGGCTCTCGGCCTCGTTGCTGACGCAGTGCGAGTGGACTATGTCCATAACGACTGCGATCCCGTCGGCATGGGCCGCATCCACGAGGGCCTTGAACTCCTCCGGAGTGCCGAAGCGCGAGCTCAGCGCAAAAAAGTTGGAGACCTGATAGCCGAAGGACCCGTAGTACGGATGCTCCTGCAGGGCCATGATCTGCAGGGTGTCATAGCCCAGGGCCTTCACCCTCGGGAGCACGTCCCGCCGGAAGTCGTCGAAGCTCGAGACGCCTTCTTTCTCGCCGCTCATCCCGATATGGCACTCGTAGATCAGGGGATTCGGACGCGGCCCCGGGCTTTTCGAGCGCCACTTGTACGGCTGGGGCGGGGCCCAGACCTGCGCGCTGAAGACCTTGGTCTCAGGATCCTGCACGCAGCGTGTGACGTACGCGGGAAGCCTTTCCGCCCCTCCTCCGGGCCATTCCATCCAGAGCTTGTAAAGCTGGCCGTGGCGCAGGAACATCGCCGGGAGGCGCAGCTCCCAGTTCCCCTGCCCCACCGGCTTCAGGGCATAGCCTTCCGTACGCTTCCAGTTGTTGAAATCCCCGATGAGATACATCTTCGAAGCGTTCGGGGCCCATTCACGGAACACCCAGCCGCCGTCCGCCTCCCGGTGCAGTCCGTAGTAAAGATGGTTGTTGACCCCTTCGGAGAGGAGCCCGTCGCCGGCGATGCGTTCCTTCTCCGAGAGGATGCGGGCGTGGCGGGCGTCAATCGCCCCCCTGAACGGCTCAAGCCAAGGATCAAGTTCGTATATCTTCTTCATTTATCAAGATTCTCCAAGTTTTCACGGACGGTGCGTAGGTACTTCCGGCAGGCGCCGATGAGTTCGTCCGACTCCTTGAGGCAGGCGTCGATGTCGTCAAGTGCGGTCGAGGGGTCCTCGACCTTTTTCGCGATTTGCTCGAGGCGTGCTATCGCCTTCCCGTAGTCAAACTTTTCCATTTACCGTACAATCCAGATTTCCGTCTTCAAACATGACTTTCAGAGCGTCCCCGGCCTTGAATGAGGACGCCTTCTTGACGACCACCCCGCGGGAGTCGACGACGAGGGTATAGCCCCGCTTCAGCACCATCCTCGGGTCAGCCCCGCGGATGCGCTGCATGAGGATGTCCAGCTGCGACTCAAGCTCGGCGACCTTCGAACGGAAGGCCAGCCGCAGGCGCGTCGAATAGCCGCTTATGCGCTCATCCTCAGCGGCGAAAGCGTCTATGAACAGATCGGCCAGCGCGGTCGGGGTCTTCACCGAAGCGAAGGCGACCATGTCGGCCACATGCCTGTCCCGGTCATGGCCTATGGCGGTCAGCACCGGGACCGGGAAATTCGCGATGGTAAAGCAGAGCCCGTAGTCGTCGAAACAGGCAAGGTCAAGACTGCTGCCTCCGCCGCGCATGATAAGGACCGCATCGAAGCCCCCCGCAGTCTCTATACGCTCCAGCGCATCCACTATCGATTCCGGCGCGCTTTCCCCCTGCATCGTGGCTTCGAAAAGCTGCACGTCGAACGCAAAACCGTACGCGTTTTCTTCAAGATGCCGGCGGAAGTCCCCGTAACCGGCCGCGTCGGGCGCCGAAATCACGGCAAGGCGGTACGGAAGATCCGGCATCCGGAGCTCCTTCTGCTTGTCAAGAAGGCCTTCCTTTTCGAGTATCTCGACAGTCTTGCGCCGCTGCAGCTCCGCCGCCCCGAGGGAGTATTCAGGCTCGATCTCGTCGACAGTCAGGCTTAGCCCGTAGAGCTCGCTGTACGAGGCCTGCACCCGCAGCAGCAGCTGTATCCCAGGGATCAGGTCGCCCCCGGTGGCTTCCTTGAAATAGCTGGCCAGGGCCGTGTAGCGGCTGCGCCAGATCACAGCGCGGGCCTTCGCGACGATGCCGCCGTCCCCCTGCTCGCAGAGCTCGAGATAGCAGTGGCCGTTCGTGCGGACCTGCACCGCGGAAAGCTCGGCCTTCACCCAGACCCGGCCCGGCAGCGCATCCTCGACGGCCTCACGGACCACTCCGAGAAGATCCTGCAGGCTCAAATATTCCCGTTCTCCTTCCATAGCCTTTGCACTATGTCCAAAGATACGAAAAAACTTCGGGATATCAGAAAAGATATGCTATCCTGAGATAAGGGATGTGGCACAAAAGAGGGTAAACCTTCGTGGTGCCGGTTTCGGAATCATATTCGCTCTCCGTGGTGCGGCCCTGCGAATAGTTGAGACCCAGGTCCAGGCGGTTCCTGATACGTACTCCCCCGCCCAAAGTCCAGGTAGGAGAGGATAAACCTTCGCATCCCTTGAATCCGAAGCGGGCCGCGGCGAAGGGACGGACACGGCTGTCAGCATCCCCGAACGCATACTCGCCGTGCAAGAACAACCCGAAGCCGAATCCCGCCGTGGAGCTGCCGTTGCCGTTGAACACGGCGCTGCCGATAATGTTCAGCCCGGCGCCGAGGAAAATGCGGTCTTTTATCTCAATGCCCTGCACGGTGCCGAGCCCGGCCCCGGCATACAAGTACCGCAAGGGAATCTCGTAGCCAAAATCTTCCGCCTGTTCCGCCCCCATCTGTATAAGGCCCAGACCGGGGTTCAGCTCGACGTCCGCCCGGTACCGGACACTCTTCTGGGCGAAAGAAAGAACTGACACGGACAGCAACAGGATGATCAATAACCTTTTCATATTATTTCGCGAATATAGCAATAAAAAAACTGAATAACGGCCCCGGTTCCGTGAAATGCGGCCTGCCGTGAGTGAAAAGGGCCGTTCTGCTCACCGGAGCCTCACGGGAGCGCCCGCCGTGAGTGGAAAGGCCGGTTTTACTCACCACGGCTATCTGGAACAGCCTTTCGTGAGTGGATCAGGGTGTTTTACTCACCGCGGTCGCTTGCTGCGAGTTAAAGGTTGGCAATGGCTTCTGATGACAGGCCGGTGCATTCTGCAACCGTAGTGGAGTCGATCCCTTTCGCCAGCATCCTGCGGGCTGTTTCCAGCAATGCTTCGCGTCCCTTTGCCTCACCTTCGGCACGTCCTTCAGCGAGTCCTTCGGCACGTCCTTCGGCGAGGCCCTCGTCCCGGGCGTAGGCTTTTTCGGCGATTATGTCCAATTCCGTTCTCATATACGTTTCGTATTTCGTCTGTTTCGCGATGTCCATGTTGGCGAATGCCGCCGCGTCGTACAGTTCCCTCAGCATCTCGTCCTCGAACCCCTCCGGCCTCT
>JAEEIQ010000018.1 GCA_016281435.1 Bacteroidales bacterium | reverse complement strand
GTGGTGCTGGGAAGAATCGAACTGCCGACACAAGGATTTTCAGTCCTTTGCTCTACCATCTGAGCTACAGCACCATTTTTCTTTTGGGACTGCAAAATTAGTCATTTTTTCGCGTCCAGCAAATTTTTCTTCGGTTTTTGTTCAGAAATCGAAGCCGGCGCTGAGGTAGATGCCTACTGCAGCCGTGTCCGAGGACCAGTGTATGTTGGCCTTGAGGGGACCGAATGCGGTCGAGTGGCTGTATTGGAGTCCTATTCCGACAACAGGCGTGGATGAGGTCAGGGCGGAGAACGATCCTCCTGTCATGTAGGAGCCGAGACTAGCCGTAATGTAGTCCTTGGGCGCAATCTTGTAGCGGAGGTCCAGGTCCGCGAGGGCGAGGTTGCTGCCGGCGGCGAAAACTCCGTTGTAGCCCATGAACGGAAGCTGATTCTCGAAATGGCGGTAGGGGAATACGCCTCCAAGATAGTTCCCGTGCCGGATGAAGCAGTTCTCGCGGTTGCGGAAGCTGTAGTTGAGGAAGGGGAGCAGGGTGAACCTGGCCCCGATGCGCCTGGCGGCCAGGAAGGAGATGGAAGTGCTTAGGTATGGATCGAGGCTTTCTCCGGCCGTGCTGCCGCTGAAGAGGTAGCGGGCCCTTCCGCTGAAGCGAATGCCGCTTTCCGGGTTGTATCTGTCATCCATCGTGTCGTAGACGAAGTTGTAGAAGCCCGAAAGGGCGAAGCGTTCGGAGGCGCGTTCCGGCTCGGAGGCCCCTCCTCCGAGGATGCGCAGGTAGGGGACATTCTCGTACTCCAGCCCCACTGAGCTGGTCCCGCGTATCCAGGAGGTGTTCGAGCCGTAGACGCGTACGGAATTGTGCCACATCTGGAAGCGGGGACGCACGAGTTCGTCTTCCATGATCGACTTCATGCCGACGGCCGTGTATGCGGTCGTGAGGTCCGCTCCTATCATGTAGCCGCTGGTCGGGGTGTAGGAGTATCCGACGGTGAGTTTCGGGTTGTTGCCCAGCCGGGCAGTCAGGGAGTAGCTGCTTCCGCTGAGGCGGTTGGCGTTCAGCCCCACGTTGAGGATGACTGCGGCGAGTTCTTCCGTGTCGAAACGGGCTCCCGCGCTGACAAGGTGCGCCGGGCCGCGCTTGCAGGTCAGTACGAGCCTGTATGGCTCCGAGCTGCCCAGCAGGCGGTAGGAGACATCGCTGAATACCCCGCTGGCGTAGAAGAAGGACAGCTCTTCTTCTATGTCCTGACGGGTGTAGCTCTTTCCGGCCTTGAGGTGCATCTTGTCCTTGAAGAAGGCGGCTTCCTGCGGAGTGACCCCTTCTATTATTATGGATTCTACCTGTACCGGGCGGGAGGAGATGTCGGTCGCCGGGGGAGCGGCGAGAACCGTTCCTTCGGCGGAGCGGAGCCGCGCCTTGATTTCGGCCAGCTCGCCGCCGTGGTCGTCAGCGCTGCGGTAGCCGTTCTGGATCAGGGTGGCGATGCTTTCCTTGTCGAAGCTCATCATGTTGAAACCGGACAGGTCCGGTTCGATAAGGACATCCACTCCGCGCACGTTGCGCGTGTACGTGTCCACGCCGGTCAGGTCGATAAGCTGCGAGACGAAGCTGCCCATGCCGCTGATCTCGGAATAGTCCTTCGAGACGTGCAGGTTGACTCCGATGACGTAGTCCGCGCCCATGGCCCTGGCTATGTCGACGGGGAAATTGTTCCTCGTGCCTCCGTCGGTCAGCACCATGCCTTTCGTGCGCACGGGCCGGAAAAGGAAGGGGATGGACATCGTGGAGCGCATGGCGTCGATTATCGAGCCGCGTGTCCAGTTGTATTCCTTGAGGCTTGCAAGGTCGCTGGAAACGCAGAAGAAGGGTATGGGGAGATCCGCGAAGTCCAGCGAATCCTGATATCCCACGGTAAGGCTGGAGATGAGGTTTTCCACGTTGTAGCCGTACAGGAGCCCTTCGGGC
The DNA here is from genome assembly GCA_016281435.1 of Bacteroidales bacterium. The sequence continues at coordinate 80,033 of JAEEIQ010000018.1, read as the reverse complement.
AGGGAAAGCAGTTCGTTCCTGCCGGCTTCGGCAGTCCACAGCTGCCGGCCATAATCGAAGGGGATGTTCAGGGCATAGCGGGCCGAGCGCCGGCGGTTCGTATAGGTGCGGCTGGTTTTCGGTACGGCATCGCTCATCACGAGGTTCCAGTCGATGGAGCGCAGCAGGGAATCGATGAACGAGGCCGGGTAACCGAGCGAATAAAGTCCGCCCATAAGGCCTCCCATGCTTGTTCCGGCTATCATGTCGACGGGAATGCCGGCTTCTTCGAGGTATCTCATCACCCCGACGTGGGCGGCTCCTTTCGCGCCTCCGCCGGACAGCACGAGGGCCACGGTCGGGCGGGCTTTCCGTATTTTGGCCATCTTGGCGCGCATCTTCTCCAGGGCCTCCTTGTCCGCCTGTGGATCAACGCTTTCGTAGAGGAAATCCGTGTGCGTGCGGCCGTGTCCCGGGCGCTGCGCGCGGGCGTCGCGAGGGAAAAATGATAGCAAAAAAATTAAAAATAATGTCAAAAAATGGCGCATGATGGCATCTGATGAACTTTCAAAGTTAGTTTTTTTGAAAATAAATACCTAATTTTGCCAGTGAAAAACCGGACCCATGCCCATAGAACCCAGCTATCCTCTGGACCCCGAAAAGGTTTATTATTCGAAAGATGAGCTCACTCTCGAAGGAGAAGATGGCCCCGTCACTCTGAAGATGGGCAACTGGATCAGTGTCGATCCGGTTCGGATCCATAAGATGATAGCCCGCGAAAAAGTCCTCCAGGTAGACCAGTACGAAGTGCTAAACCCGCTTGTCAGCAAGTTGCGCCGGGCGGACCCCGACTATTATCGCAAGTTCATGGGTCTCAACCTCGTGATCGACTATCCGGGCTACAGTACCGGTATCGTCGCCCGCATCCCTTACGAGAACGATCCCGTCGGATTCTACAAGTGGTGGAGGAAGGGTAAGCATGAGGACAAGGTCTTCCTTTCCCTCGGCCGCAGGGTGATGCTCTTCCAGAAAGTGTCGATGATGGATCCGAAGATGATCCTCAAGAAAGATCTCGAACTCCTCAAATAGGACGGCCTTGCAACATCTTCTGATTCCCGGCGCCGCCGACAGGCCTCTTGTCTTTTACCTGGCAATGGAGGAACATGTCGCGAAGACGTACGGGGAAGGTTTCTTCATGTGGAGCAGCGCTCCCACCGTGATTTTCGGCCGGAACCAGGACATGGAGGCCGAGGTCAACCTGGAGTGGTGCCGGGAGCACGGCGTGGCCGTGTTCCGCCGCAAGAGCGGGGGCGGCTGCGTCTATTCCGACCGTGGGAACCTGATGCTGTCTTATGTCAGCCGCGAGACCAACGTGCAGGCGGCGTTCGAGGCATATCTGGATACGCTCTGTGCCGCCTTGAGGGAACTGGGCGCGGATGCGGTTTCGACCAGCAGGAACGACGTGCTCGTCGCGGGCCGCAAGGTCTCCGGCAACGCCTGCTTCGGGACGGGGACGGGGAGCATCGTGCATGGCACGCTCCTGTACGATGTGGACCTGCAGGCCATGGTCTCCGCCATCACCCCCTCGCGGCAGAAACTTGACAGGCACGGAATCGAGTCCGTGCGGCAGAGGGTGGCGAACCTGAAGCCGCTGCTTGGAAAGTCCCTGCCAGAGCTGAAGACGGTCATCGCCGGACATTTCACCGACTCGGAGTTGTTTCTGGATGAGAGGGATATGGAAGCGGCGGATTTGATCAGCCGGGATTATCTTGAAGAATCTTTTATCAAAGGACGTTTTTGATTGCTTTTTGTCGTGAAAATCCATAAATTTGAAGAATTATGGAAGAACAATTGAGAAAGACCTGCCTGCACGGCGAGCACATCGCCCTGGGCGCCAGGATGAGTCCCTTCGCAGGCTTCGACATGCCCATACAGTATTCCGGTATAATAGAGGAACATAACGCGGTAAGGACCCGCTCAGGAGTCTTCGACGTATCCCACATGGGCGAGATCTTCGTGAGCGGTCCGGACGCTTGCCGCTTCGTCAACCACATCTTCACGAACGATGTCGCCGGGATGCCTGCCGGAAAGATACTCTACGGCATGATGCTCTATCCCGACGGGGGTACGGTGGACGACCTTCTCGTCTATAAGGAGGAGAAAGAGGACGAGTACCTTCTCGTCGTGAACGCTTCCAACATAGAGAAAGATTACGCGTGGATCCTTGAGAATGCCGCAGGATTCGACGTCAAGGCAGTAAACGAGTCGGACCTCTGGGGCCAGGTGGCCGTCCAGGGACCCGATTCCGAAAGGGTCCTCGGCGAGGTCCTCGGCCTGAAGGATGCCGCCGGCCTGTCTTTCTATACATATATGGACTCTTCCTGGAACGGCGCGAGGCTGATTGTCAGCCGCACCGGGTACACCGGGGAGGACGGTTTCGAGCTGTACACGACGCCAGAAGGGACAGTGGACATCTGGAGAAAGCTGATTGCGGCCGGAGTGACCCCCTGCGGGCTGGGATGCCGCGATACGCTCCGTTTCGAAGCCGGCCTGCCGCTCTACGGGGATGAGCTCAGCGAGGCGATTTCTCCGATAATGGCGGGCCTCGGGATGTTCTGCAAGCTGGACAAGGATGAGTTCATCGGGAAAGAGGCTCTCGCCGCGCAGAAGGCCGGCGGGACCGCGAGGAAGCTGGTGGGCATCGAAATAGAGGACAGGGCCATACCGCGTGCCGGTTATCCCGTCGAAGCAGGGGAGAAGGAGATAGGCGTGGTCACCACCGGGTACCATTCGATAAGCCTCGACCGGAGCATCTGCTTCGCCCTCGTGGACAGCGCATATTCCGCCCTTGGGACGGAGGTGCAGATACGCATCCGCAAGAAGACTTTCCCCGGGAAGGTCGTTGGGAAAAGATTTTATCAAACCAATTATAAGAAATGAGCAAAACAGTTGAAGGACTCCTCTACAGCGAGTCGCACGAATGGGTAAAGGTTGACGGAGACGTGGCCATCATCGGCGTTTCCGATTTCGCGCAGTCTGAAATGGGTGACATCACCTATGTCGACATGCCGGAAGAGGATGATGAAGTCGTAAAGGGAGAAGAATTCGGAGCGCTCGAGAGCGTAAAGGCCTCCAGCGAGCTCTTCAGCCCCGTTTCCGGCACCGTCGTTGCCGTCAACGAGGAACTTCTCGACCATCCCGAGAACATCAACGCGGACGCCTACGCCAGCTGGATAATCAAGGTCCGGATGTCCGACGAATCCGAACTGGATTCACTTATGAACGCGTCCGAGTACGCCCAAACAGCAAAATAAGCCAAATATGGGGACTTTCTCTTATTTCCCGCATACGGATGACGATGTCCGCCTGATGCTGGAAAGGATCGGCGTGTCCTCCATGGACGACCTGTACGCCGATGTGCCTCAGGAGTTCATCTACCGCAAGGAGTATGAACTCGGGGACGCAATGTCTGAGCAGCAGGTGCGCGACTTCTTCGAGGGGCTCGCTTCCCGCAACACGAAGCTCAAGGTCTTCGCCGGGGCCGGCGCTTACGACCACTACACACCGTCCGTGATTCCGTATATCACGTCCCGCAGCGAGTTCCTGACGGCGTACACTCCCTACCAGAGCGAGATATCCCAGGGGACTCTCCGGTACATTTTCGAGTTCCAGAGCATGATATGCGCCCTGACCGGGCTAGACGTGGCCAACGCCTCGATGTACGACGGTCCGACTGCCGCCGCCGAGGCGGTGCGCATGTGCGTTGCATCTGCAAGGAAAAAGAACACGGTGATAGTCTCCGGAGCGCTGCTTCCGAACGTGCTGGACACGGTGCGGACTTACTGCCGCTATTCCGGAGTCGCACTTGAGGAGATTGCACCAGCGGGCGGGAAGACTGATCTCAAGGCCATCGTGGCCCGCCTCGGCGGAGGCGACGTCGCAGGAGTGCTGGTTCCTTCAGTCAACCGGTTCGGCATTATCGAGGACCTTGAAGGCCTTGCAGATGCAGTCCGTGAGGCGAAGGCCATGACGGCTGTCTATTGCGACCCTTCGGCCCTGGCGGTGCTTAAGACGCCGGCCGAATGGGGCGCCGACATCGCCGTGGGCGACGGCCAGTCCCTGGGCATACCCCTCTGCTACGGAGGCCCTTATGTTGGCTTTATGGCATGCACGAAGGATCTGATGCGCAAGCTCCCCGGACGCGTGGTCGGGCAGACCACCGACAAGGACGGCAAGCGCTGCTTCGTGCTGACGCTGCAGGCCCGGGAGCAGCACATACGCCGCGAGAAGGCGACGTCCAACATCTGCTCGAACCAGTCCCTGATGGCCTTGTGGATCACGGTCTACCTGTCCCTGATGGGTCCGGAAGGCATGCAGAGGGTGAACGCCCTGTCTTCAGCCGGTGCCCATTACCTGAAGCGCGAACTGCTCGCGACCGGACTTTTCGAAGATCCGTTCCCCGACGCTCCGTTCCTCAAGGAATTCTGCCTCAAGCCACTCGTGGATACGGCCGCTCTCCAGCAGGCCCTTCTCGACGGCGGCTATTTTGCCGCCCTGTCGTCGGATGACGGACTGGTCAGCTTCTGCGTGACCGAAAAGAAGTCAAAGGAAGAAATCGACGGGCTCGTCAAAATAGTGAAGGAGGTCCGCAAATGAAATACTACGACAAATTGATTTTCGAGCTCTCCCGTCCGGGACGCAGCGCATTTTCCCTTGCTGAAAACGGTCTGGAAGAGGTTCCCGTGCCCGAAAAGCTCAGCCGCAGGAGCGATCTTCCGCTGCCGGAGGTCAGCGAGCCCGACGTGGTGCGCCATTACACGAATCTCTCGCAGATGAATTTCGGCGTGGATACGGGATTCTATCCCTTGGGGAGCTGCACGATGAAGTACAATCCCAAGATCAACGAGGAAGTCTGCAACCTGCCCGGCTTCACGGGCCTGCATCCGCTGCAGCCCGAAAGCACCGTGAAAGGGGCGCAGGCGGTCCTCGACGGGATGGACAAGGCCCTCGCGGCCATCACCGGGATGAAGCATTTCACCTTCCTTCCCTGCGCCGGGGCCCACGGCGAGCTGACCGGCCTCATGCTGATGCGCGAGTATCACATGTCCCGCGGCGACCTCGGCCGTACGAAGGTCATCGTCCCGGACAGCGCGCACGGCACCAATCCGGCCAGCGCTGCGGTTTGCGGACTGGAGATTGTGGAAGTGAAATCCACTCCTGAAGGGCTTGTGGACCTTGATTCCCTGAAGGAACTGCTCGGGGACGACATCGCCGGCATCATGCTGACGAACCCCAATACCCTGGGCCTCTTCGAGAGGAACATCGGGCAGATCGCGACCCTGGTCCACGGCTGCGGAGGCCTTCTCTACTATGACGGCGCCAACATGAACCCCCTGCTCGGGATGGTCCGTCCCGGAGACATGGGATTCGACATAATGCATCTCAACCTGCACAAGACCTTCTCCACGCCCCACGGTGGCGGCGGCCCCGGAAGCGGGCCCGTCGGAGTGGCCGAAAAGCTGGTCCCGTTCCTGCAGAAACCCCGCGTGTCCGGATTCCACGGCAATTTCGGAGTGATTCTCCGCGCTTACGCCTACATCCTGATGCTCGGCCGCCAGAACATCAAGATGGCCGGTAAGTTCGCCAGCCTTGCGGCAAACTACGTGAAGGAGTCCCTGAAGGACTGCTACAAGCTTCCTATCCCGACTGTCTGCAAGCATGAGTTCGTCTTCGACGGGTTGATCGACGACGGCGCACGGGAGGGAAAGGAGGGCGCAACGACGCTCGACGTCGCCAAGCGCCTGCTGGATTACGGCTTCCATGCTCCGACCATTTATTTCCCGTTGCTCTTCCACCAGACCATCATGATAGAACCGACGGAGACCGAGTCGCTGGAGACCCTGGATGCCTTCATCGACGCCATGCGCAAGATTGCGGCCGAGGCGGCCGAAGATCCCGATATCCTGCACGGAGCCCCGCACAACACGCCGGTGAGCCGTCCGGACGAGACTACCGCGGCGCGCCAGCCTGTACTGAAATTCAGCTGAGACCATGCACATAATCATCATCGGAGCCGGGCCGGGCGGGTATGAAACCGCCCTGGAGGCCGCTTCAAAAGGGGTTCGGGTCACGATAATAAGCGACGGCCCCGTAGGCGGCACCTGCTTGAACGAGGGCTGTATCCCGACCAAGGCACTCTGCCATTATGCCGAGCTGAAAGACGAGTTCAGCCGGACTTCCGACGTGTTCGGAGCCGTGCCGGCCTTTGATTTCGAGGCTGTCCGCCGGCGCAAGCAGGCGACGGTGGAGCAGCTTCGCGCCGGAGTCGAAGGACTTCTTTCGCACAAGCTCATAAGGCTCGTTTACGGCCATGCATCGCTCGCCGGAGGCCACAGCGTGCGCGTCGGGGATGAGACCATCGAGGGCGACGCCGTCATCCTGGCGACCGGTTCCGTCCCGGCGCTCCTTCCTGTCGAAGGTGCCTCGCTGCCCGGAATACTCGGTTCGAAGGAGATACTCGACATCGATGAGATTCCCGCACGCCTTTGCATCATCGGAGGGGGAGTCATAGGTCTCGAGTTCGCGTCCATCTTCCGCAGCTTCGGCTCCGAAGTGACAGTCCTGGAGTATTGCAGGGACATCCTGCCCCGTTTCGACCAGGACCTTTCGAGACGCCTGAAACAGAGTCTGTCAAAAAGGGGTATCTCAATTGAAACTTCAGCTTGCGTGACGGGTATTGCCCCGGGTTGGAAGGTCAGTTATACCAAAAAGGACGAGACCTTTACGGTCGAGGCCGACAAGGTGCTCATGGCCGTGGGACGCAAGCCTGCGCTCGGAAGCCTGAACCTTGAAGAAGCCGGAATCGAGTTTACCCCGAAAGGCGTCAAGGTCGACGGGAACATGCAGACTTCCGTTCCCGGCATCTACGCCGTCGGCGACCTCGTCGGAGGCATGATGCTCGCCCACGCGGCGACCTTCCAGGGACGCAGGGCCCTGCACCATATCCTCGGCGAGACGGACGGAATCGACTTCAGCGTCGTGCCTGCGGCGGTGTTCACCTCTCCGCAGGCTGCCACGGTCGGTCTCAGCGAGGAGGAGTGCAAGGAAAAGGGAATCGCTGTCAAGTGCCTGAAATCTTTCTACAGGGCCAACGGGAAGGCGGTTTCCATGGATGCGACGGACGGTTATTGCAAGATCGTCACGGAAGCGGGAAGCGGCCGCGTCCTTGGCTGCCACATGCTCGGAGCCCAGGCTTCGGAGCTGGTGCAGCAGATGAGCGATGCGGTTGCAAAGGGGATGACGGCCCGTGAGCTGAAGGACATAATACATGCCCATCCGACCCTTTCAGAGCTGCTCCAGAGCGCGCTTTCGCAGGCTAATTGAGAACTTTCCCGTGACAGAAACGGTAGGACAGGCCTGAACCGCAGGGGCAAGGCGCATCCGGCGCGACCGGACGTACGGCAAACCCCAGTTTGTAGAGGTTCAGGCCCGGTTCGTCGTAGTTGTATTCCTTGATGAGTTCGTCGACGCGGACCGTGATCTTCATCATCCCGGTCTCGTTGGACGTGTGTCCCTTCAGGAGCCATTTCGGGATGGAGTTCGCGTAATCGACCACGACGTCGATGCATTGCTTGAACAGTTCGAAGGAGCCTAGTTCCTCCTGACGGTCGGTGACGACGGAGAAGAGCACTTCCGTGGCTTCGTCGTCGACAGCGAACTGGCTGTCGATCCAGACGGTGTGGATGGCCTCCTGAAGCTCATCTCCGGAAAAACCGAGGTCCACAAGCATTTCCTTCAGTGCCTTGCCTTCCGGAGTGTCCATGCCCCATGCGCAGAACGGAGCGTCGTCGCCGGCCCTTTCCGCCCTGGTCCATTCCGGTCCGTCGGCGTATTTGCGCAGGGTCTTGAAGGAATTCTTGCGGTAGTCCATGATCTCCTTGACGTTCTCGACGAAGGGGGAGACCATATATGCCTCGCCGCGGTACATCTCCTGATACAGCCGCATGAGCGGGCAGGAAAGGACACGCGAGCCGAGTTTCAGCATCTCGTCGCTGTCTCCGAGATGGTCGAAAAGGAGGTTCACGAAGGTATGCAGGGGAATGACCCCGTAGGCGTTCATATAGCCCATGACTATGCGTTCTAGGGCGAAGGAACCGTCCTTTTCCTTGGCGGAGATGACTCTCCGGATATGCGGGGCGACAATCTGGTGCATGGCCTCCGGGAGCCATACTTCCACGGTGTCGTAGTCTTCTTCACGGTCGTTGCTAACGATCTTGACGGCTTCCACGACGGAAGGATAGTCGGGGCGAAGTATGAGGACGTGCTTGTCCGGACCGGCGTCCACAAGTCTCTTGAGGAGGCGCAGGTCGTTTTCCGGGAGCATGCCCAGCCAGACGACGGGGGAATTGCTCAGGTACGAAGACAGTTCGGAAACGATGACCTTCTTCGGCGCGGATTCCCGCAGGGGAGCGCCGAGGTAGTCCGTCATCGCGAGCAGTTCGTCGCGCGTGCAGGAACCGAGGATTTCGTCTATCTTCGTCATAGAGACTGCAAATATAATTACTTTCGGGCTAATTCCGCATCAAGAACTTCAAGCCTGTCCCCTTCGATACGGAAATGGACGTCGCGGCCCTTGAAGACGAAGCCGTAGATTCTCTGCGGGTCGTCCTGCCAGGCTGGCCTCGGATCGAGGCTCAGAATCTGTTCCAGGGCGGCGGCATCTTCTCCGAGAAGGTCGCTGATCCCTGGCGGCACCGTGACCTTCAGGACCGCCCCGGGGGCTTTCTGCGCATATCCGCAGCGTGCATCCGGGAATGCGTCGGCATAGGCCAGGTAGGGTTTTATGTCCAGAACCGGGGTCCCGTCCGCAAGGTCGGCGCCGGCCACATGCAGCACGGGTCCTTCAGCCGTCTCCATGTCCACGCCCAGCAGGCGCACGCATGAAAGGCCTATCCCGTTCGGACGGAAGGGGGAGCGCGATGCGAAGACCCCCACCTGCTCGTTGCCGCCGAGCCTGGGCGGGCGCACGGTCAGGGCATCGGTCTCAGGGTTGCGGTCGAACTGCCAGAGCAGCCAGATGCGGTCGAAGCCCTCCAGTCCGCGCACGGCATCCGGGTTGCGGTATTGCGGCTCGAAAACGATCTCGCCCCTCAGTCCGGGGGCGAGTCCGCTCTGGCGCGGCAGTCCGAATTTCCCTTCGACAGGGGACCGGAATCGTGCTACGGGATTGACTGTCATTGCTCCAGTTCCGCTCTATAGACTTTGTAAAGTGAATCCAGCGCTGGCTTGTTTTCAGCCTTGATGGGCTCGGCGGAAGGGGATTCCAGCTTCAGCGGATTGACGGGCGAGCCGTTTTTCCATACGCGGAAATCGAGGTGCGGCCCTGTCGAGACCCCCGTGGAGCCGACATACCCGATGACGTCGCCCTGGTGCACGCGCACTCCCGCCTTGATGCCCTTGGCGAAGCGCAAAAGGTGCAGGTATCCTGTCGTATAGACGCTGTTGTGGCGTATCTTGATAGTGTTTCCGCCGCCTCCGGCCCAGCCGGCGCTGAGTATGGTCCCGTCACCGAGGGCGTGGACCGGAGTGCCTGCCGGAGCGGCATAGTCCACCGCCGTGTGCGGCTTGACTTTCCCGGTCACGGGGTGCTTGCGCGCATAGGAGAATCCGCTGCTTATCCGGGTGAACTTGAGCGGGGCCTTGAGGAAGGCCTTGCGCATGCTGCCGCCTTTCTCGTTCCAGTATTTGTTGCCGCCGTCGCCCTGGTCGAAGCGTATGGCCGGAGCCTCGTAAGAGCCTCTGTTGTAGATTGCAAGGTCAACCTTCGAAATATCGATGACTTCGCCCTCGCAGACCCTCTGGTCATAGATGGCGCGGAAGCGGTCGCCGGGCTGAAGCCCGAAGAAGTCCACCGTCCAGGCATAGATGTCGGCCAGCTCGAGGATGAGGTCCGGGGACGCTCCGGCCTCGAGCATGTCGTTCCAGAGGGAGGATTTGATGGTAACGTCCGTGGCCTTGCGCTCGGTCGTGACCGGCTTGTCGTATGTCCATACGGCAAGGGAGTCGCGGCACTTGAAGATGGTGGAGCGTATGCGGTCGTTTTCGTATACCACGTACTCCAGGGCCCTGGAAAGGGTGTCCGGGGAGTAGTATGCAGAGACCTTGTTGCCGGCCCGCACCTTGCGGACGTCGAAAGCGTCGCCGCAGGCGTTTGCAAGCTTGTATGAGGTCGAAACTCCCAGTCCGAGGCGGGAGAACAGCGCTCCGAAGGCTTCTCCGCTGCGGACGGTAGTTTGTTCGCAGACGAAATCTTCGGTCTTGAACCCGAGGGGCGGCGGGAGCTCTTCGGCGGTCTCTCCGGATCCGCCTGCGTTTCCTTTCGGAGCGCAGCAGGGAAGGGCCAGGACTATCAGAAGGGCGAAAGCTATCCTTTTCATCCTATTTGAGGAGATTGCCGAGAAGGGAGCGTGTAAGGGTCCTGGTAGCGGAGCTGGTCGCGCTCTTGATAGCCTTGTTGGCAACGGTTTTTCCTGAGGCCTTTGACTTTGATTTGTTGCCTGTTACCGAATTCGCAACCTGTGTGCCTATTGCGGTGGTGACGCTGGTGATGGCTGCTCCCATAGCGGCCTTGAGAACCTTGGAGCCTATGCCGCCGAACTTGCTTCCGACGCTGGCGCGCTTCGCCGCGGCCTTTGCCTGCTCAGCCTTCTGCTCCTCGATGGCCCTCTGCTGGGCTTCCTGGATCTCGGCGGCCTTCTTCTGGTCGGCGAGGAGCACTTCGAAGGCGCTCTCCCTGTCAATGACGCGGTCGTACTTGCCGTAGAGCATCGAGGCGTTGATGCAGTGCTGCCTCTGGTCGGGGGTGATGGCGCCTATCTGGCTGAGGGGGAAGAGGATGCGCGCGCGTTCCACGACGGACGGTGCGCCTTTCGGATCGAGGAAGGAGACGAGGGCTTCGCCGGTCTCGAGCTCCATGATCGCGTCGGCGGTCTTGAAGGCCGGATTCGGGCGGAAGGTCTCCGCAGCCGAGCGGACGGCTTTCTGGTCCTTGGGGGTGTATGCCCTCAGGGCGTGCTGGACGCGGTTGCCGAGCTGGCCGAGTATGCTTTCCGGGATGTCGGTGGGGTTCTGCGTCACGAAATATACTCCAACGCCCTTGGAGCGGATAAGGCGCACGACCTGTTCGATCTTGTCCACGAGGGCCTTGGGCGTGTCTTCGAAAAGGGTGTGGGCCTCGTCGAAGAAGAACACGAGCTTGGGAAGGTCCATGTCCCCGACTTCGGGAAGCTGGGCGTAGAGGCTGGAAAGCAGCCAGAGGAGGAAGGTCGAGTAGAGCTTCGGGTTGAGCATCAGCTTGTCCGCCGCCAGCACGTTCATGATTCCTTTCCCTCCCTGGGTCTGGAAGAGGTCGAATATGTCGAAGGACGGTTCGGCGAAGAACTTCTCCGCGCCCTGGGCTTCGAGGCTCAGCAGGCTTCTCTGGATCGCTCCGATGCTCGCCGCGCTGACGTTGCCGTACATCTGCTGGAGCTCGCCGGCGTGCTCGGAGACATAGCCCAGCATCGAGCGGAGGTCCTTCATGTCGATGAGGAGGAGCCCCTTGTCGTCCGCGACCTTGAACACGATGTCGAGGACTCCGGACTGGACCTCGTTCAGCCCCATCAGGCGGGAAAGGAGCTGGGGACCCATGTCTGACACGGTGGTGCGCATGGGATGGCCCTGCTCGCCGAAGACGTCGAAGAAACGTACCGGGCAGGCGGCGTAGAGGGGATTGTCGATCCCGAACTCGGCGCAGCGTTTCTCGATGAACGAACTGGTGTGGCCGGGCTGGCTTATGCCCGAGAGGTCTCCCTTCATGTCCGCCATGAAGCAGGGAACGCCAGCCTGGCTGAAGGTCTCCGCCAGAACCTGCAGGGTTACGGTTTTTCCGGTGCCGGTCGCGCCGGCGATGAGTCCGTGTCTGTTGGCCATCTTTCCGCAGATGGATATGGGGCCCTGGGGGCCGTGGGCGACATATAGTCCTTTTTGTGCGTCGTACATATCTTTAGGTTTAATCTTCCAAATTTACTAAAAAATCCCGGCATTTCATACAAGGGAGCCGGCAATGCCGTGCGCCGCGGTCCAGGCTGTGCTCCACGCGGCCTGAAGGTTGAATCCTCCGGTCACGGCGTCAATGTCCAGGACTTCTCCGGCAAGGAACAGCCCCGGCCGTTTCCGGCATTCCATGGTGGAGGGGTTGATCTCCTTCAGCGCCACGCCTCCGCAGGTGACGAATTCTTCCTTGAAGCGGGCCCTGCCGTCGATCTCATAGAGGTCGGAGGTCATCGTGGAGGCAAGCCGTGCGGCGCCCTTGATGCCGAGTTCGGCCCAGCGGCAGCCGGGCCTTATCCCGCTTCTCGAGACAAGGTGCTCCCAGATGCGCGAGGATATCCCTTCGGGAGGGGTTCCGGAGACCTTTTTCTTAGGGTGCGCAGCTGCCGTCCGGGTTATGAAGACCCTGGCTTCTTCCTCGCTTCCGGCGGTCCAGCAGATTGACAGCTGTCCTTTGTAGCAGCTTTCCTTCAGGGCCCTTGCCGCGTATGAGCTGAGTTTCAGGACGGCAGGGCCGCTGACGCCCCAGTCGGTAAGGAGGAGCGGTCCTTCCGAGGTGAACGGGGTCCCGGCAAGCTTGAGCCTTGCCTTGCCGACGGAATTCCCAGCCATGGCCCGCAGGGACGGATCCTGTATCTTGAAGGTGAAAAGGGAGGGGACTGGAGGGACGGTTTCGAGTCCCGTTCCGTCAAGGAGGGCCAGCGCTCCGCCTCCCGTGGTGACGAGGATGCGGTCGGCGTCCAGTTCTGCAATGTTGTTTATTTTACTATGAGTCAGGATTTTTACTCCGAGTCCGTCCATGAGGGAGCGGAACTTCCGTACGACCTGCATGGCGTCGTCGCTTGCCGGGAAGATGCGTCCGTCTTCCTGCTGCCGCAGGGCGATGCCCTCGCCCCTGAACCAGTCCGCTGCCTGCTCCGGCCCGAAGGAATGGAACAGCCTTTCCATCAGCCTGTCACCCCTGGGATAGACTTCCTTCAGGGAGCGGACGTCCGAGAAAGTGTTGCCCAGGTTGCATCTGCCGCCGCCGGTCCGGGCGAGCTTCGCCATGGGCAGTGCAGCGGCCTCGTGGACCAGCACTTCAGATCCCGGCAACAGGCGTCCGAGCTCGATTGCGGCGAAGCATCCGGCCGCTCCGGCCCCCACGACGGCTATTCTGGCTGCTTTCATTCGGTTGTGGATAATTCCTTTACGCGAAGATAGCAATTTGCGGTATTTTATGATTAAATTTGTGCATCAAAAATCGGCCATGGTCCAGATCTATTGCAAGAATACCGGTCAGACGAAAATGTTCGAGGCGGGCACGTCCCTTCTGGACATGCTGCCCGAATTCGCTCCGGAGTCTCCTTTCCGCATCCTGTCCGCGAAGGTGAACAACGTCTCGCAGGGCCTTAAGTTCAAGGTATACAACAACAAGGACGTCGAGTACGTGGATTATCGCAACGCCTCGGGGCGGCGGGTGTACTGCCGGTCACTGAGTTTCCTGCTGTGCAAGGCCGCACGGGATCTTTTCCCCGGGAGCAGCATGCACATCAAGCACCAGATTTCGAACGGATATTTCTGCCAGCTGACCAAGGCCGGCGGGGAAGGGGCGTCGGGCAAGGACATTGCCGCCATCCGCAAGAAGATGAGGGAGCTGGTCGAAACGGACCTTCCGTTCCACAGGTATGAGGTGCGCACATCCGAAGCCATAGAGAAATTCCGCGAAAAGGGATATGAGGACAAGGTGAAGCTCCTCGAGACCTGCGGCCAGCCTTATATCGACTATTACACCCTCGGCAACACCGTGGATTATTATTACGGCCGGCTCGTCCCTTCCACGGGCTACCTCGACGTATGGGACGTCGAACCCTTCGAGAACGGCATCCTGCTGCGTGTTCCCAAGCGGGACAACCCGACGGAGCTTTGCGACATGCCTCCCCAGCCCAAGACCTTCGAGGTCTTTTCCGAGGACATGAAGTGGAACGGGTTCATGAACCTGAGCTGCGTCGGGGACGTCAATCTCGCGTGCGAGAGGGGAAGCGCCCCGGAGCTGATCCAGGTGGCCGAGGCCTTGCAGGAGAAAAAGCTGGTGCAGATCGCCGAGGAGATAGACAGGCGCTGCCGCGCCGAAAAGGATCCCGTGCGCGTCGTGCTGATAACGGGACCGAGCAGCAGCGGCAAGACCACGGTCACAAAGCGCCTCAGCGTGCAGCTGAAGGCCTGCGGACTGCGTCCCGTGTCCTTTTCCACCGACGATTATTTCGTCAACCGGGTGGATACCCCCAAGCTGCCGGACGGGCGCTATGATTTCGACAACTTCGAGACCGTGGACCATGCCGCCCTTGAAAGGGATGTGCTGGCGCTCCTGAAGGGGGAGGAGGTGGATGTCCCCGAGTATGATTTCGTCACCGGACGCCGCGAATACCGCGGGAAGCACCTTCGCCTGACCGAAGGGAACGTCCTGATAATCGAAGGGATACATGCCCTGAATCCTGGACTGATACCGCATGTGGACCCGGGGAGCCAGTTCAAGGTGTTCATCTCGACTCTGACGAGCATTCCGCTGGATTACCACAATTGGGTGCCCACGAGCGACAACAGGCTCCTTCGCCGCATCATCCGCGACTACAACAAGGGCGCCTTCTCCGCGCGGGAGACCATCAGCCAGTGGCCCAATGTCCGCGAGGCCGAGGAGCAGTGGATATATCCCTATCAGGAGACCGCAGATGCCATGTTCAACTCGGCTTACCTGATTGAATTCGCCGTCCTCCGGAACCACGCCGAACCCATACTTGCATCCGTGCCCAAGGATTGCCCCGAGTATTCCGAGGCGCACAGGCTGCTTAAGTTCATACATTATTTCACACCCGTCTCCGATAAGGATGTCCCGCGCACTTCGCTGCTGAGGGCCTTCATCGGAGGCGGAAGCCTTTAGTTTTATGAGCAACATCATCGACGGAAAAGCCCTGTCCGCCTCCCTGAAGGAGGAAATGAAGGGGAGAGTCGCCCGGCTGGGCGAGGAATACGGCAGGGTGCCCTGTCTGGCTGTAATCATAGTCGGGGACAACCCCGCGAGCCGCTCCTACGTGCGCGGCAAGATCAAAGCGACGGAGGTCACCGGTATGGGCAGCCGCCTTATCGAACTGCCGGAGGATGTCACCGAGGGGCGTCTGCTGGAGGTGATAGCAGGCTTGAACGCAGATGACGGCGTGGACGGGATCCTTGTCCAGCTGCCCCTGCCGGAGCATATCGACGAGGACCGCGTCATCGACGCCATCGCTATCGAAAAGGACGTGGACGGCTTCCACCCGCAGAACGTCTCGCGACTCTGGCTCGGACGCAAGTGCATCGTACCCTGCACGCCCAAGGGCATAATAAAGATGATAGAGACGACCGGAATCGGGATCGCCGGAAAGAAGGCCGTCGTGGTCGGCCGCAGCAATATTGTGGGCAAACCCGTCGCGAAGCTTCTTCTGGATCGCAACGCGACCGTCACGATAGCCCATTCACGCACTGCTGACCTCGCCGCCGTCTGCCGTGATGCCGACATCCTTGTGGTCGCGGTAGGCCGGCCGAAGATGGTCACCGGAGCGATGGTAAAGGACGGGGCGGTCGTGATTGATGTCGGCATCAACAGGGGAGAGGACGGCAAGCTGGTGGGGGACGTCGACTTCGAATCCGCCTTGAAGGTCGCCGGCTGGATAACCCCCGTTCCCGGCGGAGTAGGCCCCATGACCATCACCATGCTGATGGAGAATACCATAGAGTGCTTCCTGGACCGGGTCCGCAAATGACGGAGAAAAACCTGATTTCCTGGATGAGGTGGTAAGGGCCAAGAACCTGTAATAGAAATGATACGGATTGTCAAACTGTTACTCGCCGCCTGCGTCTCAGTATGCGGCATCTGGATGATTTCCTCCTGCAAGCCGTCCGGCGGGAGCAACGCTGGCGCAGTTAATGAAGTAAAGAAAACCGAACTGTTCCGTACCAGCCACAGCTGGGACGGAGCCGAGCTTCCGGATTACCCGGAAGGGAAGCCGGAACTTGTCTGCATGCGCTATGTGTTCCCTGTCGGCCAGAAACTCGAATGGCACCACCATCCCGTGATGAATTTCGGAATCATGGAGCAGGGTGAACTTACCATTATCGGTCTTGACGGCACGGAGAAGGTCATCCGGGCCGGGGAGACAGTCGTCGAGATGGTCGGTACGATCCACCGCGGGGAGAACCGCGGCAGCGAACCCGTCATCCTGAACATGTTCTATCTCTCCCAGGAAGGACTTCCCCTTTCCGTCCAGCATCCGGAAATTCCGATGGAGTGAAGGTTCCTTTCCGGAGTGCTCGAACTTAACATAATATAGCTCAGCCTTGCGTCATTTTACGCAAGGCTGAATCGTTAATCAGATGATAGCCAGTCGTTTAAAAAAACGTGCCGGGGTGGAGCTTTTTATGCGGATTCCGGCGTTTTACTGCATCTGCCGGATGCGGACGTCGATGCCGGGGAGGGCGGCAGAGAGGGAACTGATATCTGTCTGCCCGTAATGATAGGGGATAAGGATCTTCGGGGAGATTGTCTTAGCGGCTTTGATACATTGCTCCGGGGTCATCGTATATGGCTGGTTGACAGGAAGGAAAGCGACGTCGATATCTTTCAGCCCGGCCATCTCAGGGATATCCTCGGTGTCTCCGGCGATGTAGATTCGCAGTCCGTCGATTGTCAGCACGAAGCCGTTGTCCCGGCCCTTGGGGTGGAATTGCGTGTGTCCCGCCGTCGTGTTGTAGGCAGGAACGGCTTCAAGTGTCATATCCGGGGCGACGCTCGTTGAGTCTCCGTTTTTCATCACCGTTCCGTAGCCCAGCTTGCCGGCGCAGGACGCGTTCGTTATGAGCTTTGTGCCGGGAGCGGTCAAGGCAGCGATGGCCGCCTTGTCCAGATGGTCGAAGTGTTCGTGGGTCACCAGGATGAAATCAGCTTTGGGGAACTCGGCGGCGTAATCGGTCACCTTGTCTCCGAGTTTCGTGACGGGATCGACCTGGATGGACTTGCCCTTGTAGCGGATCTCCAGCGAGCCGTGCTTGATAAGGGTGATTTCGACAGGAGTGCCGCTGTCGGTAAGGAACCTTTCGACTTCGTACTTCGTAACCGGCTTTCCTGCAGCGGTCCAGGCAAGGTACCCGCCGGAAAGGTTGAAGACCTTGAACCCGGCCTTTTCCATGGCCGTGGCAGCCGAGGCGCTGCGCCTTCCGCTACGACAGTAAACCAGCACCGGACGAGCCTTGTCGAGGGAAGTTTCCGCATCCCTCAGAAAGTTGCTTGAATACCAGTCTATATTGATGGCGGGAGCGATATGTCCCTCTGCGAATTCCGACGCAGTGCGGACATCCAGCAATTGCACCGTACCGTCGCCGGCAAGTTTGGTTTCAAAAGCCTGCACGCCCAGATTCTCATACCCCCTGCACGAAAACAGGGAAAGAAGCGAAAACGCCATGATTGACAGATATTTTTTCATAACAGATACAAATATAAGCAATTAATTGGAACCATGTTTCGAATGGAGCTGCTCCGGAGAAGGTCCTTCCCGGAGCCGACGACTATCGCTCCCGGAGCGATCGAACTTAACATAATATAGCTTGACCTTGCGTCGTTTTACGCAAGGCCGAAGCGTTAATTCGTTGGTGCTCAAATACTTGCCGTGCGCCATCTGGGCCGGGGCGGGGGATTGTTGCGGCCGGGTACTGCTGCAGCAGGTGCCCAGGCCGGGGCGGGTCACAGCGCCCAGTGGGCGATGTCGCGGCGGTGGAAGAGGTTGGCGCAGCGGACTGCGTCGACGCTGCGGTAGGCCTCCTGGCGTGCCTTCTCGAGCGAGGAGGCGCGGGCGACGGCCATCAGCACGCGGCCTCCGTTGGTGACGAGGCTGCCGTCTTCGAGGCGCTTCGTGCCCATGTGGTAGAAGGTGCCGTCGGCAGGAAGAACGATCCCGACGCCCTTGTCATAATGCCCGGGATAGCCCTTAGAGGCCAGCACGACGCCGAGGGTCACATCCTGCGACCACTTCAGCTCTCCGGCAGGACGCCCGAGCGCGACCGCTTCGAACACGTCGTAGATGTCCGAATCCAGCAGCGGCAGGACCACCTCCGTCTCCGGATCGCCGAAGCGGGCGTTGAACTCGATCACCTTGACGCCCTGAGGCGTCTTCATGAGACCGCCGTACAGCACGCCTGAAAGGGGACAATCTTCCGCGGCCATGGCCGAAGCCGTCTTGCAGAGGATCTCCTTGAAAGCGAACTGCCGGTCTTCCTCCGTGATGAAGGGGAGTCCGGTATAGGCACCCATCCCTCCGGTGTTGGGCCCCTTGTCTCCGTCGAAGGCGCGCTTGTGGTCCGGCGAGAGGGGCATTGGATAAACCTCTTCCCCGTCCACGAAGCACATGAAGGAGAACTCCGGACCGGTCAGGAAGTCTTCCACGACGACCTTGCCCTTGCCGAATGACTCGTCCAGGAGCATGTCCTTAAGTGCTTTTTCGGCTTCCTTAAGGGTCTCGGCGATCACGACGCCCTTCCCGGCGGCCAGCCCGTCATATTTGAGCACGGCGGGGAAAGGACGCTCGGAAACGTAGGCCAGGGCTTCCTGGAAGTCGGAGAAACTGCGGTAGCCGGCCGTCGGAACGCCGTGACGCTCCATGATCTGCTTCGCAAACTCCTTGCTGCTCTCGATGCGGGTTGCGGCGAGCGTGTGGCCGAAAATGGCCAGTCCTTCAGCGCGGAAGGCGTCCACGATGCCGGCGGCAAGGGATGCCTCCGGGCCGACTACGGTTAAGTCGACCGTCTTCGTGCGGGCGAAAGCGAGCAATCCGGCAACGTCCGTATCCTTCAGAGGGACGCATTCTGCCAGGTCCGCAATCCCGGCGTTGCCGGGGGCGCAATAAATCTTTCCTACCTGCGGGGAACGGCTGAGGGCATGCACGATGGCATGCTCGCGTCCGCCGGAACCTACTACGAGAACTGTCTTCATAAATCAGTGTTTGAAATGTCTTACTCCGGTAAAGAGCATAGTGATGCCCAGTTCGTCTGCCTTCTTGACGGCATCCTCGTCACGGATGCTGCCCCCGGGCTGAACGATGGCGGTCACGCCGTATCCGGCGGCGAGGGCGACGGTGTCGTCGAAGGGGAGGAAGCCGTCGGAAGCGAGGATGAGCCCGGAAGTGAAACCGGCTTCCTTCGCCTCCTCAAGGGCGATGCGGGCGGAACCGACGCGGTTGGTCTGGCCGGCGCCGACACCTATGGTGTGGCCGTCGCGGACTACTGCTATGGCGTTGGATTTCACGTGCTTGACTATCTTCCAGCCGAACTCGAGGTCGGCCATCTGTCCGGCCGTGGGCTTCACCGTCGTGACGCACATTTCAGGGGTGACCTGCTCGACCTGGGTGTCCAGCTGCTGGGCGAGCATGCCGCCGTTGACGCTGATGTACTGGGGTACGGGGGCCTCGGAGCGGGTCATGTCGACTTCCATCACGCGGAGGTTCTTCTTCGTGGAAAGGATTTCGAGCGCCTCCGGGGTGAAGGACGGGGCTATCACTATCTCGAGGAAGATGGGCTTCATGCCGGCGGCGACTTCGGCGGTCAGGGGACGGTTCACGGCCACGATTCCGCCGTAGATGCTGACCTTGTCGGCTTCGTAGGCAGCCTGCCAGGCCTCTTCGATAGTCTTGCCGACGGCGGCGCCGCAGGGGTTCATGTGCTTGAGGGCCACGCAGAACGGCTCTTCGAAGTCACGTACTACGTTGAGGGCCGCGTTGGCGTCCTGGATGTTGTTGTATGAGAGCTCCTTGCCCTGGATCTGGCGTCCATGGGCGAGGGAGAAGGGGACAGGCTCCGCAGTGGCGTAGAACTTTGCCGCCTGATGGGGATTCTCTCCGTAGCGGAGACCCTGCTTGAGGTCGTATTCGAGGAAAAGTTTCTCGTTCAGGCCGGCCTTGCCGCGCATCCACGAAGCGATGCACATGTCATACTCGGCGGTGTGCGTATAGGCCTTTGCGGATAGCTTGAGGCGGGTTTCGTCGCTGGTGCGGCCGTTCTGGCGGAGCTCGGCGAGCACGGTGTCATAGTCCGCCGGATCGCAGATTATGGTCACGTCGCGCCAGTTCTTCGCCGCGCTTCGGACCATCGAAGGTCCGCCTATGTCGATGTTCTCGATAGCGTCTTCCATCGTGACACCTTCCTTCGCTATGGTCTGGCGGAAAGGATAGAGGTTCACGCAGACGAGGTCGATAGTCCCGATGCCGTTCTCTTTCAGGGTCTCCATGTGCGCGGGAAGGTCCCTCCGGGCGAGGATGCCGCCGTGCACCTTGGGATGCAGGGTCTTGACGCGGCCGTCGAGGATCTCCGGGAAACCGGTGACTTCGCTGATGCCTATCGTCTTCACACCTTCGCTTTCCAGCAGCTTCTGCGTGCCGCCGGTCGCGATAATGTCCCAGCCCAAGGCAGCCAGGCCCTTTACGAACGGGGTGAGACCCGTCTTGTCGCTAACGCTTACTAATGCTCTCATATCAATTTCTTAATGGTTTCTATATAAAGTTCGTGTTCAATCTTCTGGCCTATGCGGTGCACTTCTTCCGGGTCATTGCCTTCATAAGGGAAGGCTCGCTGGGCTATGATCTTGCCGCCGTCGAGGTCGGCGTTTACATAGTGGATGGTGATGCCATAGACCTTGACTCCGTAACGGACCGCGTCTTCAACGGCATGGGCGCCCTTGAAGGACGGGAGAAGGGAAGGATGGATGTTGATGATGCGCCCGCCGTACGCGCCCAGGAGCACGTCCCCGACTATGCGCATGTACCCCGCGAGGCAGACAAGGTCCACTCCGAGGGCATCCAGCCGGCCGACTATATCCTTTTCGAAGTCAGCCTTGGAAGGGTAGTCCTTCGGGTTGAAGACGAAGGACGGCACGTCGAAGCGCGCAGCCCTTTCAATGACCATGGCTCCGGGTTTGTCACAGACCATCAGGACGACTTCGGCATCGAGCCTCCCGTCCGCGCAGGCCGCGGCTATGGCCTCGAAGTTGGTCCCGCTGCCGCTGGCGAATACAGCAAGTTTCTTCATTTCAAGTTGATTTTGACGCCGCTCTCGCCGCTGACCTTTCCGATCACGGAAGCCTTCTCACCGTGCGAGGTGAGGATGTCGATGGCCTTGGCGGCCTCCGAAGGGCTGAGGGCCAGGACCATTCCTATGCCCATATTGAAGATGTTGAACATCTCCCGGTGCGGGACGCCGCCCCACTTTTCGAGCATGCGGAACACGGGGAGTATCTCCCAGCTTCCTTCCTCTATCTCGATGCCCTGGCCGGGACGGAGGATGCGCGGGATGTTCTCGTCGAAGCCGCCTCCGGTTATGTGGGCCACGCCGTGCACGTCGCAGTGCCGGATCACGTCCAGGACCTGCCTGACATAGATGCGGGTCGGGGTCAGCAGGACGTCTCCGAGCCTTCTGCCGCCGAATTCCGGGATTTCATCCGTGTACTTGAGACCGGCGTCGGCGACTATCTTGCGGACCAGGCTGAAGCCGTTGGAGTGGACTCCGGTGGAGGCGATGCCGACGAGGACGTCCCCGACGGAGACCTTGCTGCCGTCGATGAGCTTTGACTTTTCGACGACGCCTGTAGTGTATCCGGCTATGTCGTACTCGCCGTCGGAGTACATCCCGGGCATTTCGGCAGTCTCTCCGCCGACAAGGGCGCATCCGGCCTGGCGGCAGCCTTCGGCGACCCCGGCGACGATCTGTTCGACCTTTTCGGGGATGTTGTGCCCTATGGCCACGTAATCAAGGAAAATGAGGGGCTCGGCACCCTGGGCCAGAACGTCGTTGACGCACATGGCCACGGCGTCGATGCCTATGGTGTCGTGCTTGTCGAGCGCAAAGGCTATCTTCAGTTTCGTTCCGACTCCGTCGGTGCCGCTGACGAGCACGGGTTCCTTTACTCCGAGGGAGGAGAGGTCGAACATCCCTCCGAATGATCCTATCCCTCCCATGGAGCCCTTGCGGGCGGTGGAATTGACATGCTGTTTGATGCGGCGTACGACTTCGTAGCCGGCCTCGAGGTTAACCCCCGCGTTTTCGTAAGACTGGGCCATTTTATTCTTCGGTTTCTTCTTCTTCGGTTCCGTTGTTGTAGAGTACGGTAGGGTATTCTCCCGTAAAGCAGGCAAGGCACATGTCGGTGCGTCCGGGGCAGGAGGCTATCGCGGAGGCAGGGCTCAGGTAGCCGAGGGAATCCGCGCAGATGGCCTTGCAGGCTTCGTCGAGGGTGCGGTGCGAGCAGAGCAGTTCCTCGCTGGTGGATGTGTCCACGCCATAGAAGCAGGAATGCTTCATCATCGGGCTGGCGATACGGACATGTACTTCCGTGGCTCCGGCGTCGCGGAGCAGGTTGACTATCTTCAGGCAGGTCGTGCCGCGCACGATGGAGTCGTCCACGAGGACTATCCTCTTGCCGCCGACTATGCTGCGGACGGCGGACAGTTTCATCTTGACGCCCCTCTCACGCATTTCCTGGGAAGGCTGGATGAAGGTCCGCGCTACGTATTTGCTCTTGATCAGACCCATCTCGTAGGGGATGCCGCTCTCTTCGGCATATCCCATCGCGGCGCTGAGGCTGGAGTCGGGCACGCCGATGACGATGTCGGCGTCGGCCGGTGCTTCGCGGTAGAGGCGGCGTCCGGATTCCTTGCGGTAGGCGTGGACGTTGCAGCCGTCTATGTCGCTGTCGGGACGGGCGAGATAGATATACTCCATGCCGCACATCTTGTGGCGCT
This sequence comes from Bacteroidales bacterium, assembly GCA_016281435.1. Next base: position 57,174 of record JAEEIQ010000018.1, on the reverse strand, counting down.
GGAATTTCGAATAGAGCCTTGAGCGTATGCCCTGGTCGTCTATGGTGATTACTTCGCCGGGCTCGACGTCGCGCACGAACTCGGCGCCGATCAGGTCGAAGGCGCAGCTCTCGCTGCTGACGACGTATCCGCCGTCCCCGAGCTTTCCGAGGCAGAGGGGCTTGATCCCGTATTTGTCACGGCATGCATAGAGACGGTTGCGGGTGGCGATGAGGAAGGTGAAACCTCCTTCAAGCATGTTCAGCGCCTTGGTGATCTGGAATATCCTCGGGTTGTTGCCTTCCTTCTTGATAAGGTAGGCCAGCAGTTCGCTGTCGGTGGAAGTCTGGAACAGGCTGCCGCGGGTCTCCAGATAGGAGGCGACCCTGTCGGCGTTCACGAGGTTACCGTCGCCGGCTATGGCGAAATCGCCCGAGTGGTGGTGGAAGACAAGCGGCTGGACATTGTCCGTGCCGGCCTTGGAAATGTTGGCATATTTGACTCCGGCAACCCCGATCTCCCCGGGCAGGGAGGCGAGTATTGCGGGGTTGAACACTTCGGATATGAGGCCCTGGCCGCGATGGCGGCGGCATACTCCGGCCTGGTCGAAGGTGACTATCCCGGCACCTTCCTGACCGCGGTGCTGGAGGGTATGAAGTCCGTAATAAAGGATCTGGGAGGCGTCCTTGACGCCGTATACACCGATGACACCCATGGTATTATTCAGTTAAAGCGCCGAGTTTGACGGCAATCTTGGTATATGAAGCTACGATGTCGCCGAAGTCCAGACGGAAACGGTCCTTGTCCAGTTTCTCGTCGTCGGAGGCGTCCCAGATGCGGCATGTGTCCGGGCTGATTTCGTCGCAGAGGATGATGTCGCCGGAAGAGTCGCGCCCGAACTCGAGCTTGACGTCGATGAGTTTCAGCCCCGCGCCGCTGAAAAGTCCGTCCATGAGGCTCAGGACCTTGTGCGCGGTCGCGTAGAGGAAAGACAGTTCTTCTTTCGTGACTATCCCGAGGGCTATGGCTTCGGAGTCGTTGATCATCGGCTCGCCAAGGTCGTCGCGGTTGTAGCGGAGGTCTATGATGGTCTCGGAAGGCTTGGTGCCTTCTTCCATGCCGAGGCGCTCCATGAGAGGGCCGTTGACATAGTTGCAGACTATCATTTCGAGCGGAATCGGATCCACTTTGCGGCAGAGCTGGTCCCGGTCCGAAATTTTCTCTACGAAATGCGTCTTGACGCCGTTCTTTTCGAGGAAGGAGAGAAGATACGAAGAGACAGCGTTGTTGACGATGCCTTTCCGCTTCAGGACAGCGCGTTTGACCCCCGTGTAGGCGGTCAGAACGTCCTTGAAATGAAAGATGACGAGGGACGGATCATCGGTTGCGAAAACCTTTTTCTCGTTCCCGTCGAACAATATTGACCTTGTTTCCATATTACACTACTATCTAACCTTTCTGAAATAATTGACCGCATTTTCGAAAATGCCCTGACGCTTGTTGCCGGAGATGTTCTTGAAGACATTTTGCTCGTAGCGCTCCGAGTGGCCCATCTTGCCGAGTATGCGTCCGTCGGGGCTGACTATCCCTTCGATGGCGCAGCGCGAACCGTTGGGATTGGCCGGAGATTCCATTGTTGGCTCCCCGCTCTGCGGATCGGCGTACAGGAATGCGACCTGGCCGTTCTCGAGGAGAGTGCGGGCCATCTCCCCGTCCACGGTGAACTTGCCCTCGCCGTGGCTGACGGCTATGGTGTGGAGATCGCCCTCCGCAAAGCCGCTGAGCCATGGAGATGCCGTCGTGCAGACGCGCGTCGTGACCATCTGGGAGACGTGGCGGTTGATGTCATTGCGGAAAAGGGTGGGGGATTCCCGGACCACGGAACCGGCCTTGCCGTAAGGGAGAAGTCCGCTCTTTACAAGGGCTTGGAAGCCGTTGCAGATGCCGAGCACGAGGCCGCCGCGGGAAATCAGGCGGTCTATTGCCGCCGAGATTTCGGCGTTGCACAGCACGCTGGCGATGAACTTGCCGCTTCCGTCGGGCTCGTCGCCGGAGGAGAAGCCGCCGGCAAGTGCCAGGATGTGGCAGGCATCGATCTCGTCGCGCATGCGCCGTATGGAATCCTGCACGTCGTTTCCGCTGAGGTTGCGGAAAACACCGGCGTGTACCTCGGCCCCCGCGACGCGGAAGGCCTTGGCGGTGTCGTAGTCGCAGTTCGTTCCGGGGAAGACGGGGATGTACACCAGGGGGTGCTCCACGGCCGGGCCTTCGTATTCGGCGGCCTTCTTGCCGGAGGAAGACTCCGTCTTGCCGAAGAGCATGTCGGACTGGGGCTTGCAGACCTGAGGGAAGACTTTCGAGTAGCGCGAGACGTTGGCCTTTTCAAGCTCCTTGAGAGATATTTTTTCTCCGCTTATTTCCAGGAAGTTTTCTCCAGTCACCTCACCTATGGCTTCAAATCCTTCGGAGCTGAGGCCGGTCCCGGATTCCACTATTATCGAGCCGTAGTTCCAGTCGAAAATGCCGTCGGGGGCCAGGTCGATCCTTGCTCCGAGCGCGTTGCCGAAGGCCATCTTCGCGACGGCCTCGGCGATTCCGCCGAATCCTACGGACCAGGCCGCGGCTATCTTGCCGTCGCCGATCATCCGGTGCACGCGGGACCAGTTTTCCTTAAGGGCGTCGGTGTCGGGCATGAAGTCCGCCCGGGGTGTGTGCCGGAGGATATACAGCCTGTCTCCGGCCTTCTTGAATTCGGGCGAAATCACCTTGGATGCATCCACGGTGGTGATGCCGAATGCGATCAGGGTGGGAGGGACCTTCAGGTCCTCGAAGGATCCGCTCATGGAGTCCTTGCCGCCTATGGACGGCAGGCCGAGTGTCCTCTGCATCTTGAGCGCACCGAGCAGGGCGGCGAGAGGCTTGCCCCAGGTGTGGGGATCGGAGGTCATCCTTTCGAAGTACTCCTGGTACGAGAAGCGCATGCGGGACCAGTCTCCGCCCGCGGCGGCAACCTTCGAGCAGGCGTCGACCACGGCATAGGCGGCGCCGTGGTACGGGCTCCAGCTGCTGAGGAAGGGATTGTAGCCGTAGGCCATCATGCTGGCCGTATCCGTGTATCCGTCTGTAGGAAGCTTCTGCACGGAAACCTGCGCGGGAGTGGCCTGGCGCCTGCCTCCGAAGGGCATCAGGACAGTGGAGCGGCCGATAGTGGCGTCGAACATCTCCGCAAGGCCCTTCTGGGAGGCGACGTTGCTGTCCTTCATCAGGCTCAGCATCTTCTCCGCCGTGCTCCCGCCTTCGATTATGCGGCGGAAGGGGTCCTTTTCTTCCACGGGCCCTATTTCAGCCTGGGCGTAATGCTTCGCGCCGGCGCTGTCGATGAATTCACGGGACAGGTCGGCGACTTTCTCGCTGCCGTAGTACATGCGCATGCGCCCGCTGTCCGTCACGTCGGCGACATGCGTGATTTCCACGTTGTCGGCCGCGGCGAAGGCCTTGAAGGCTTCGAGGTTCTTCGCTTCGACTACGACTGCCATCCTTTCCTGGGACTCGCTGATCGCTATTTCCGTGGCGTTGAGGCCGGAATACTTGACGGGCACGCGGTCCAGCCATATGTCGAGGCCGGGGGCGAGTTCACCGATGGCCACGCTGACGCCGCCCGCGCCGAAGTCGTTGGATTTCTTTATGAGACGCGTGACCTCGGGACGGCGGAACATGCGCTGGAGCTTCCTTTCTTCGGGAGCGTTGCCCTTCTGGACCTCGCTGCCGCAGGTTTCCAGGGAATTGCCGGTGTGGCTCTTCGAGGACCCGGTGGCTCCGCCTATGCCGTCGCGCCCCGTGCGGCCTCCGAGAAGCAGGATGGCATCTCCGGGTGCGGGGCTTTCGCGGCGCACCGAGGACGCCTTCACGGCTCCGACCACGGCCCCGACTTCGAGGCGCTTGGCCGTGTAGCCGTCGTGGTAAATTTCGCTGACCTGGGTTGTAGCAAGGCCTATCTGGTTGCCGTAGGACGAGTATCCGGCGGCCGCCTTGCGGGTGATTACGCTCTGCGGCAACTTGCCGGGCAGGGTCGCCGAAACGGGGGCGCAGATGTCTCCGGCGCCCGTCACGCGCATGGCCTGATAGACGTAGGCCCTTCCGGAAAGGGGATCTCGGATGGCCCCGCCGAGGCAGGTGGCCGCGCCGCCGAAGGGCTCGATTTCAGTCGGGTGGTTGTGGGTCTCGTTCTTGAACTGTAGTATCCACTTTTCCTTCTTTCCGTCAACATCCACGTCGACAAAGATGCTGCAGGCGTTGTTCTCCTCGCTCTGTTCGAGGTCCTCGAGGAGTCCCTGCTTTCGGAGATAACGGGCACCTATCGTGGCCAGTTCCATGAGGCAGAGGCTCTTGCCTTCGCGGCCGAGGGCCTTGCGCATTGCGTGGAATTCCCCGAGCTCGGATTCGATCTCGCTGCGGATGAAGGAGTCGTCTATCTTGATGGAGGTAAGTTCGGACGTGAAGGTCGTATGGCGGCAGTGGTCGCTCCAGTAGGTGTCCAGGATGCGGATTTCCGTTTCCGTCGGGTCGCGCTTTTCTTCTTTGTAGTAGCGCACTATCTCCCGGAGGTCGGCCGGGCTCATCGCAAGGCCCCAGTCGCGGCGGAATTCCTCCAGGCGCTCCGTGGACCAGGACGTGAACCCGTCCAGGCGGGCGATGGGGCGGACTTCGGCGGTCTCATCGGGGCAGAGACGCCCCAGATCCTTTTCACGGCATTCCACCGCGTTTATGTAGTATTTGCGGATTATGTCGAGATCCTCTTCGGACAGGTCGTCGTCGAAGATCATGAGGCGCGAAGAACGTATGGAGACTTCCGCGTCCGGATCTATCAGGCGGACGCAGTCCACGGCGGAAGACGCTCTCTGGTCGAACTGGCCCGGGATGTACTCCACTGCCAGGTACTTGCGGCCTTCCAGGGGACATTCGTCCATGACAGTGTCGGTGACGGTCTCCCCGAACACCCGGTAGCGGCAGCGTTCAAGCAACTCGTCCGTGAACCCGAAAAGGTCATAGACGTTGAGAAGCCGCAGGGAACGGAGGTTCAGAGAAAGGTTTTCGTTGAATTCATTCCTGAGGCTGCGTGCCTCTACCTGAAACTCCGAAGACTTCTCTACGAAAATGCGGTGGTATTTCATTGCTAAAGCTCTGTTTGGAGGACTTTTTCAGCTTGTTTTTTCCGGAACTCGGTCAGCCGGGCGGCCAGATCCTCATCGCCCAGGGCGAGTATCGAGACGGCGTAGAGGGCTGCGTTCTTCGCTCCGTCTATCGCCATCGTCGCAACCGGCACGCCCGATGGCATCTGGACAATTGAGAGGAGGGAGTCGAGTCCGTTCAGCGCGGCGCTCTTGATCGGAACCCCGATGACGGGGAGGGAAGTCATCGCCGCGCACATCCCCGGGAGGTGGGCCGCTCCGCCCGCACCCGCGATCACGACATCGACGCCGCGTCCGCGCGCGCCTTTCATGTAATCGAGGAAGAACTCCGGAGTGCGGTGTGCACTTATCACTTTCTTTTCGTACGGAACCCCGAACGAATCGAGCGTCTCGCAAGCGGCGGACATTACGCCCCAGTCGCTCTTGGACCCCATGATTATACTGACTTTCATAGCCCCTGAAAATACAACTAACGGAGTGCGAATTTAAGACTTTTTCCGGCAGTTTCAAAGCCGGAAAAGGGGCTTGTTGATAAGTTGGGGCCTATTGTTTATAAATAATCGTCTTGAAGACTCCGTGTTAGATTAACGCACTGATTATAAGTGTGCGAAACAAAGATGTTAAGACGGGTAACAAATATGTTAATATCGTTACGCGATATTTGCGATGCTGATTATGTCAGCGAAAACGCCTGCTGCAGTGACCGATGCGCCTGCTCCGTAACCCTGGATCAGCATCGGGTGTTCGTGGTAGCGTTCGGTCGTCAGGAGCACGATGTTGTTCGACCCTTCGAGCACGTAGAAGGAGTGGCCTTCGACGAACTCGTCGAGCCCGACCGAGTACTTGCCGTCCTCGATCCTTGCGACGAAGCGCCAGCGTTTGTGCTCGGCGGCAAGGCGCCTGCGTTCCTTCTCGAAAGCGGCGTCTAGCCCCGGGAGTTTTTCCCAGAACTCCTCGATCGGGCAGTCGAAGAATTCTTTCGGAATGAACAGCCGGGCGTCCACGTCTTCCTGGTTCACGACGAACCCGGCCTCGCGGGCGAGGATAACGAGCTTGCGGATGACGTCCTTGCCGGAGAGGTCGATCCTTGGATCCGGTTCCGAGAAGCCCTGTTCCTTGGCCATCCTGACCGTCTGGCTGAAGGGGATGTCTTCCGAGAGGGTGTTGAAGATGAAATTGAGCGTGCCGCTGACTACGGCTTCTATCTTCTGGATCTTGTCTCCGCTGTTGCGAAGGGCGTTTATCGTGTTGATGATCGGAAGTCCCGCTCCCACGTTGGTCTCGAAAAGGTATTTCACCCCGCGTTTGCGTGCCAGGGCCTTCAGGGCGGCGTAATTCCCGTATTCAGAGGACGCTGCTATCTTGTTGGCCGCCACGACGGAAATACCGTGTTCGAAGAAATCCTTGTAAAGGGATGCCACTTCGGAACTGGCCGTGCAGTCCACGAAGACCGAGTTGAAGATATTCATCCCTATCACTTCGTCGCGGAGGGTGGCCGGATTGAGTTCGCGTCCACCGGCAAGGGCTTCCCTCCAGCCCGAAAGGTCTATCCCGTCGCGGTCGAAGACGCCCCTGTTGCTGCGGGCTATTCCGACCACGTTGAGCTTCAGGTTCCTTTCCTTCATCAACTTCTCCCTCTGGGCGGAAATCTGCCCGAGGAGCTGGCCTCCGACTGTTCCTATGCCGCAGATAAAGAGATTAAGTTCCTGGTATACGGAGAGGAAGAAACTGTCGTGTATGACGTTCAGGGCCTTCCTGAGGTGCTTTTTCTCGATTACGAAGGAGATGTTCCTTTCTTCGGTTCCCTGGGCGCAGGCGATGATGCTTATGCCGTTGCGGCCGAGTACGCTGAATAGCTTTCCTGCGATACCGGCGTTCCTTTTCATCTTTTCGCCCACGATTGCGACCGTGGCGAGCCCGTGATGGATCTGGACAGGGGACATCGAACCTTCGGAAATCTCATGTTCGAATTCCTTTTCCAGCAGTTCGCAGGCCAGGTCGGCGCAGTCTTCCATCACTCCGAGCGAGATGTTGGTCTCGGATGAGGACTGGCAGACCAGGAACACGCTGATGCCGTGGTGCGCGAGTACATTGAATATACGGCTGTCCACGCCTATGATTCCGGCCATCGAGGCGCCGGATACGGTTATCAGGCATGCGTTGTCGATGGAGGATATGCCGGTCACGGCGCGGGTCAGGGGAGAAGACTCCCGGCGTATCACTGAACCCTTTGCGGAAGGATTGAAGGTATTCTTTATATGAACCGGGATATCTTTCGGATAGACAGGGTATAATGCCGGCGGGTAAATCACTTTCGCGCCGAAGTTGCAAAGTTCCATCGCCTCGGCGAAACTGAGTTCGTCTATGACGTAAGAGGTCTTGATTATCCTCGGGTCCGCGGTCATGAAACCGTCGACGTCAGTCCATATCTCAAGGCTTTCGGCGTCGAGGGCGGCAGCTATTATGCTCGCAGTGTAGTCGGATCCGCCGCGACCCAGGTTGGTTATTTCCCCGCTTAAAGTATCGGTTGAGATAAATCCCGGTACGACGGCGATACCATGGCTTTTGTCGAATCCCTCGAATGCTTTTTTTACGAGAGATTCGGTCTTTTCTCCGTCGAGCATCGTACGACCTTCGACAACCCTTGTCTTGATGAAGGTGAGGGGGTCGAAGAGGACAGCCCCGTCCAGCATCGCAGCAACTATACGGGAGGACATGCGCTCCCCGAAACTTACGATCTGCGCAGCCGTCTTCGGTGGCAGGACGCCGAGAGTGGAGACGCCGTCCAAAAGGGTCTCCAGTTCTTTCATCATCCCCGGAATTTCGGAGACCGGCCCGTCGCAGCTGCCTCCAAGTATACTTGAAATTAAATTGAGATGACGTTCTTTTATTCCTTCGAATACAGATTTATAGCTTTCGTCTCCCTTTTCCGCCTTCCTGGCGCATTCGAGCAGGGTGTCGGTTACTCCGCCGAGGGCGGATACGACTACCACCAGACTCCCGTCACGGGACTCCGCTATTTCCTTTACATTGCGCAGCGGACCTGCGGATCCTACGGAGGTTCCTCCGAACTTTATGACCTTCATAGACTGAAATTATGGTTCCAACCAACGTTTTGTGCGGTCAAATATAGGGAAAATATTGTTTTTTCCGATTATTTTCACGATTATTGTTTCTTGATTTAGTTAGTTTATGAAGTTGCGTAGTAGTGTGACCTTTGAAGGTCGTAGGATGGCCGGCGCCAGGTCCCTCTGGCGTGCCGACGGAATGAAGGAGTCCCAGTTCGGGAAGCCTGTCATAGCGATTGCCAATTCATTCACCCAGTTCGTCCCCGGACATGTGCACCTGCACGACGCGGGACGCATAGTCAAGGAAGAGATAGAGCGTCTGGGCTGCTTTGCGGCCGAGTTCGACACGATCGCGGTCGACGACGGCATCGCGATGGGCCACGACGGCATGCTTTATTCGCTGCCTTCCCGGGAAGTGATCGCCGACAGCGTCGAGTATATGGTCAACGCCCACAAGGCGGACGCCCTGGTGTGCATAAGCAATTGCGACAAGGTGACTCCGGGCATGCTGATAGCGGCGATGCGCCTCAATATCCCGACCGTTTTCGTTTCAGGCGGCCCGATGGAAGCCGGCCTCCTCGGCAAGGAGCGTCTCGACCTCATCGACGCCATGGTACGTTCCGCGGATCCGTCGGTTTCCGATGCGGAGGTGGAAGCGATTGAAAGGAGCGCCTGTCCGACTTGCGGCAGCTGCTCCGGCATGTTCACGGCCAATTCCATGAACTGCCTGACAGAGGCCATAGGCCTGTCCTTGCCCGGCAACGGGACCATCCTGGCCACGCACGCCATGCGCAGGGAACTTATGCTCAGGGCCGCGAGGCAGATAGTTGAAAACGCGAGAAAGTTCTACGTGGAGGACGACGAGTCCGTCCTCCCGAGGAACATAGCCACGAAGGACGCATTCCTGAACGCGATGACACTCGACATAGCGATGGGAGGCTCGACGAACACCGTCCTGCATCTTCTCGCGGTCGCCGGCGAAGCCGGTACCGACTTCACCATGAAGGATATAGACGCCCTTTCCCGCAAGGTGCCCTGCATCTGCAAGGTGGCTCCGAACACGAACCGCTACCACATCGAAGACGTGGGAAGGGCCGGCGGAGTCCTTGGCATACTCGGTGAACTGCTGAAGGGCGGTCTCGTGAACGGGGATGTGCGCCGTGTCGACGGCATGGCCCTCTCAGAGGCGGCGGCCAGGTACGACATCTGCTGCGCGAATCCTTCTCCGGAGGCCATTGAACTGTATACCGCGGCTCCGGCGCGAAGGCGCAACATAGAGCTGGGCTCGCAGGACTGCCGCTTCGACAGCCTTGATACAGACCGCAGCGCCGGGTGCATACGCGACCTCGGGCATGCATATACCGCAGACGGCGGTCTCGCCGTGCTTTTCGGGAATCTTGCCGTGGACGGCTGCGTGATTAAGACTGCCGGCGTGGACGAGAGCATCTGGCATTTCGAGGGCCCGGCGAAGGTCTTCGATTCACAGGAGGCCGCCTGCGACGGCATCCTCGGCGGCAAGGTCAGGAGCGGAGACGTCGTCGTGATCAATTATGAAGGACCGAAAGGCGGCCCCGGGATGCAGGAGATGCTGTATCCCACATCCTATATCAAGTCGATGCATCTCGGAAAGGAGTGCGCCCTCATCACTGACGGCCGTTTCAGCGGAGGTACTTCGGGCCTCAGCATAGGTCATGTGTCCCCTGAGGCTGCGGCCGGCGGAAACATCGCCCTCGTCCGCGACGGTGACATCATCAAGATCGACATCCCGTCCCGTTCCATCTCCTTGGAACTGAGCGCGGAAGAGCTGGCCGCAAGGCGCCTCGAGGAAGAAGCGCGCGGGCGCAGGGCCTTCACGCCGCCGCATCGCGAGCGCAAGGTCTCCGCGGCGCTCAGGGCCTATTCGTCGATGGTCAGCAGTGCCGACAAGGGAGCACGCAGAATAGTGGAGGACTGACATGGAGGAAAAGAAAGGAAAGACCATAAGCGGGGCTGAGATCCTGCTGGAACAACTTCTCGTACAGGGGGTGGATACCGTGTTCGGTTACCCCGGCGGAGCCATCATGCCCGTTTACGACAAGCTGTATGATTATCTGGACCGGCTCCACCATGTTCTGGTGAGGCATGAGCAGGGAGCCATACATGCGGCCCAGGGCTATGCCCGTGTGAAGGGGGAGCCCGGATTCGTGCTGGTCACCTCCGGTCCCGGAGCGACTAACGTGATAACGGGTGTCGCGGATGCGATGATCGATTCCACACCTGTGGTCGTGGTCGCCGGGCAGGTCAATTCTTCGCTGCTCGGTTCGGATGCCTTCCAGGAGACCGACCTCATAGGAATGACGACCCCCATAACCAAGTGGAGCTATCAGATACGCAGGGCGGAAGATGTCGCCTGGGCTGTCTCGAGGGCGTTTTTCATCGCCGGAAGCGGCCGGCCGGGGCCCGTCGTGCTGGATTTCACCCGCGACGCGCAGACTGGACTTGCCGAGTTCATTCCGAAAAAATGCAACTTCATCCGCAGTTATGTCCCCGATCCGGAGCCATCCGAAGAAAGCATCCTGAAGGCTGCTGAAATGATAAACCAGGCTGAAAAGCCGTACGTCGTTTACGGGCAGGGGATCATCCTGTCCGGTGCGGAGCGGGAGCTGGACGCCTTCCTTGAGAAGGGGGATATCCCTGCGGGGAGCACGCTCCTCGGCCTCAGCGCCCTCCCGTCCGACAATCCCCATTTCAAGGGGATGCTCGGCATGCACGGGAACCTCGCCCCCAACGTGATGACCCAGCAGTGCGACCTTCTCATTGCGGTCGGGATGCGTTTCGACGACCGTGTGACCGGCAATCTGCAGACTTACGCCCGGCAGGCCAGGATCATCCATATCGACATAGACCCTTCTGAAATAGGCAAGAACGTGCCCGTGGATCTCGGGATAGTAGGAGATGCGAAGAAGGTGCTCAAGCGGCTGACGGAGCTGATACGCGAGCGCAAATGCCCCGAGTGGCAGATGGAGTCCATCCTTTGCAACGCCGTCGAGAAACACAAGGTGACGGAGCCTGAGACGGAGCCCGGAGAGGGCCTGATCAATCCCGGGGAAGTAGTCGCCGCCGTAGCGAAAGCGACTAAGGGAGAAGCTCTTATCGTCACCGACGTGGGCCAGAACCAGATGCTCGCCGCCCGTTATTCCGTCTTCAGGCGCAGCCGCAGCTTCCTCAGCTCCGGCGGGCTCGGTACCATGGGCTTCGGGCTTCCGGCCGCGATAGGAGCCAAGATCGCCGCCCCGGACAGGACGGTGTGCCTTTTTGTCGGGGACGGCGGCATACAGATGACCGGGCAGGAGCTCGGAACCATAATGCAGGAAGGCGTCGGAGTCAAGATAATCCTGCTTAACAACAACTGGCTTGGAAATGTCCGCATGTGGCAGGAACTGTTCTTCAAGCAGAGGTATTCCTGCACGAAGCTGGTGAATCCGGATTTCAAGATGCTTGCGTCCGCCTTCGGGATCGAATGCGAAAACGTGGAGGACAGGGCGGATCTCGCTCCGGCAATCGGGCGCATGCTCGCGGATGACAAGCCTCGCATCCTCAATGTCCATGTCCGAGAGGAGAGCCTCGTGTTTCCCATGATCCCTCCCGGAAAGAGCGTGGACCAGATAATGTTGAACACCGAAGACTGGTTTGAGTATGGAAACTGAGAAACTTTATGAGATAACGGCTTACACGGAGAACCAGGTAGGTCTTCTCAGTGCGGTGGCCGGCATTTTCACGAGGCGCAGCCTCAATATCGAGAAACTGCTCGTGTATCCTTCCACGATCGAGGGAATACACAAGTTCAAGATACTTACCCGCACGACCGAAACGAGGATCCGTGCCGTCGTCGCCCAGATCGAGAAGAAGGTGGATGTCGTGAAGGCATTCTGGGAGGTGGACAACGAGAGGTCCTCGAAAGAGCGGGATACCGTGCTGGAATTCCTGAAAGAACGTGAAAGTAATAATATAAACCTATAAGATTATGGCAAAAATGAATTTTGGCGGAGTCGAAGAGAATGTCGTGACCCGCGATGAGTTTACGCTTGAAATGGCGCGTGAGACACTGAAAGGCAAGACTATAGCCGTCATCGGCTACGGCGTCCAGGGCCCCGGTCAGTCCCTCAACCTCAGGGACAACGGGTTCAAGGTGATAGTCGGCCAGCGTCCCGGAAAGACCTACGAGAAGGCCATCGCGGACGGCTGGGTGCCCGGAGAGACGCTCTTCGGCATCGAAGAGGCCTGCGACAAGGGTGACATCGTTATGTGCCTGCTTTCTGACGCTGCCGTGATGAGCGTGTGGCCTGTGATCAAGAAGTACCTGACGCCCGGCAAGACCCTTTATTTCTCCCACGGGTTCGCCATCACCTGGAATGACCGCACAGGCTGTGTCCCTCCCAAGGACATTGACGTCATCATGGTAGCCCCGAAGGGTTCCGGAGCCACGGTCCGTTCCCTCTATCTCGAGGGCCGCGGAATCAATTCCTCCTATGCCGTCTACCAGGATGTGTCCGGCAAGGCGATGCAGAATACCATTGCACTCGGGATAGGAATCGGCTCGGGTTATCTCTTCGAGACCACCTTCCAGCGCGAGGCCACTTCCGACCTGACCGGTGAGCGCGGATCCCTCATGGGAGCCATCCAGGGCCTGCTTTCCGCCCAGTACGAGGTGCTGCGCGAGAACGGCCATACCCCTTCCGAAGCCTTCAACGAGACTGTCGAGGAGCTGACGCAGTCCCTGATGCCCCTGTTCGCCGCAAAGGGCATGGACTGGATGTACGCCAACTGCTCCACTACCGCCCAGAGGGGTGCCCTCGACTGGATGGGACCCTTCCACGATGCCATCAAGCCCGTCGTCCAGAAGCTTTATGCCAGCGTCAAGAGCGGCAATGAGGCCCAGATTTCCATAGACGCCAACAGCAAGCCCGACTACCGCGAAGGTCTCGAGAAGGAACTGAAGGCGCTCCGCGAAAGCGAAATGTGGCGCACCGCCGTCACCGTACGTGCACTCCGTCCCGAAAACAACAAGAAGTAATTTTTTATGGACAACAACCGGGTATTTATATTCGACACGACCCTCCGCGACGGGGAACAGGTCCCCGGCTGCCAGCTAAACACCGTCGAGAAGATCCAGGTGGCGAAAGCCCTCGAGGAGCTCGGCGTGGATGTCATCGAGGCCGGATTCCCGATCTCGAGTCCGGGTGACTTCAATTCGGTCGTGGAGATATCGAAGGCCGTCACATGGCCGACGATATGCGCCCTGAGCCGCGCCGTGGAGAAGGACATAGACGTCGCCGTCGAAGCCCTCCGCTACGCCAAGCACAAGAGGATCCACACCGGGATCGGCACATCCGACACCCATATAAAGTACAAGTTCAACTCGAACCGGGAGGAGATACTCGAGCGTGCCGTCAAGGCCGTAAAGTATGCCAGGAAATATGTCGACGACGTGGAATTCTACGCCGAGGACGCCGGGCGTACCGACAACGAGTATCTGGCCAGGGTCATCGAATCCGTGATCAAGGCCGGGGCTACCGTGGTCAACATCCCGGACACGACGGGCTATTGCCTGCCGGCGGAGTACGGGGCGAAGATCAAGTACCTCTGCGACCACGTGGACGGCATAGAGAACGCGATAATATCCACCCATTGCCACAATGACCTCGGCATGGCCACGGCCAATACGATGGCAGGCCTGCTGAACGGCGCGCGCCAGTGCGAGGTCACTATCAACGGCGTTGGCGAAAGGGCCGGTAACACAGCGCTCGAGGAGATTGTCATGATACTCAAGTGCCACAACGACATCCAGTTGGACACCAACATCAAGACCCAGAAGATATGGCCGCTCAGCCGTACGGTCTCGAGTCTGATGAACATGCCCGTACAGGCGAACAAGGCCATCGTCGGCCGCAACGCCTTCGCGCATTCATCCGGAATCCACCAGGACGGAGTGATCAAGAACATGACCACGTACGAGATCATCGATCCCGTGGACATAGGCCTGGACGGCAATTCCATAGTGCTGACGGCCCGCAGCGGCCGCGCCGCGCTGAAGACCCGCCTGGAGACTCTCGGCATCAAGGTGGAGGATGAGAAGCTCGACCGGATATACCAGGAGTTCCTCAAGATAGCCGACAAGAAGAAGGAAGTCAATGACGACGACCTTCTCGTCCTCGCCGGCGCGGAAAGGAGCAGCAACCACCATCTGAAACTCGATTATCTCCAGGTCACCAGCGGCGTGGGCGTCAGGCCCATTGCGAGCATCGGAGTCGACATCGCAGGGGAGAAGTTCGAGGCTGCTTCGGTCGGAAACGGCCCCGTGGATGCGGCCATCAATGCCCTCAAGTGCATCATCAAGCGCCATATGACTATCAAGGAATTCACGATACAGAACATCACGAAGGGTTCCGACGACGTGGCGAAGGTGCATATGCAGGTCGAATACGACGGCCACGTGTATTACGGGTTCGGCGCCAACACCGATATCGTGACGGGCTCGGTCGAAGCTTACATTGACTGTATAAACAAATTCAAGGACTGATGAACACCCTCTTCGACAAGATATGGGATTCGCACGTCGTTTCCGTGCTGGAAGACGGCCCGCAGCAGCTTTATATCGACAGGCTGTACTGTCATGAGGTCACATCTCCGCAGGCATTCGACGGACTTCGTTCCAGAGGGATCAGGTGCCTGCGGCCCGAGCGCATATTCTGCATGCCGGACCACAACACCCCGACCCATGACCAGGACAAGCCCATCACCGAGCCGCTTTCGAAAGCCCAGGTCGATGCGCTCGAGCGCAACGCCGCGGAGTTCGGTCTCACATATTACGGCATGATGAGTCCCGATAACGGGATCATCCACGTCGTAGGACCCGAAAAAGGGCTTTCCCTGCCCGGGATGACCATAGTCTGCGGCGATTCGCATACTTCCACGCACGGGGCCATGGGAGCGGTCGCGTTCGGAATCGGCACCTCCGAAGTGGAGATGGTGCTCGCTTCCCAGTGCATACTGCAGAAGAAGCCCATGTCGATGAGCATACGCATCGAGGGAGAACTCGGCAAGGGTGTGACAGCCAAGGATATGGCCCTGTACCTCATGATGAAGATCACTACTTCCGGCGCTACCGGGTATTTCATCGAGTACAGGGGTTCGGCCGTACGGTCCCTTTCCATGGAAGGCCGGCTCACGCTTAGCAACCTTTCTATCGAAATGGGCGCACGCGGGGGCTTCATCGCTCCTGACGAGACCACTTTCGAGTATCTGAAAGGCCGCCAGTACGCTCCCAAGGGAGAAGAATGGGACAAGGCCGTCGAATACTGGAAGACCTTGAAGAGCGGCGACGACGCCGTCTTCGACAAGGAATTGGTCTTCGACGCGGCCGACATTCGTCCCATGATAACGTACGGCACCAATCCCGGCCAGGGCATGCCCGTGGACGGGACCATTCCCGCGGACACTCCGCGCAAGGCCTTGGACTACATGGGATTCGAGGCTGGACAGTCCCTGCTCGGCCATCCCGTCGATTATGTGTTCCTCGGTGCCTGCACCAACGGGCGCATAGAGGATTTCCGCGCTTTCGCTTCCGTGGTGAAAGGCCGCCGCAAGGCTCCGGGAGTGACTGCCTGGCTTGTGCCCGGCTCCTGGGCCGTCAGCCGCCAGATAGCCTCCGAGGGTCTTGACAAGGTCCTTGCCGAGGCGGGCTTCGAGATACGCCAGCCCGGCTGTTCCGCCTGCCTTGCCATGAACGACGACAAGATACCTGCCGGGAAGTATTCCGTTTCGACGAGCAACCGCAATTTCGAAGGACGTCAGGGGCCCGGCGCGCGGACGATGCTTGCAAGCCCCCTGACCGCAGCGGCTGCCGCCGTCACGGGCAAAGTGATCGATCCAAGAGAATTGCTATGAAACAGAAATTCGACATACTGGAGAGCCGGTGCGTTCCGCTGCCGGCCGACAACGTGGACACGGACCAGATAATCCCGGCCCGCTTCCTGAAGGCGACGACTAGGGACGAGAAGTTCTTCGGAGATAATCTTTTCTGCGACTGGAGATATGATTCGGACGGCCGCCCGAAGGAAGGGTTCGTGCTGAACGATCCCCGCTACGGGGGCTGCATCCTCGTGGCCGGGAAGAACTTCGGTTCCGGATCCAGCCGCGAGCATGCCGCCTGGGCCATAGCCGGCTATGGCTTCAGGGCCGTGATAGCCAGTTCATTCGCCGATATCCACCGCAACAATGAGCTGAACAATTTCGTCCTGCCCGTGACCGTCTCGGAGGCTTTCCTTTCCGAACTGCACGCGAGCATCGCCGCCGACCCGTCCACACGGGTCCGCATTGACCTTCCGGCGCAGACCGTAACGAATCTCGCAACCGGCAGGAGCGAGTCTTTCCCGATATCGGGTTATAAGAAATATTGCCTGCAGAACGCTCTCGACGACATCGACTATCTTCTGCAGAACAAAGACAAGATAGAAGCTTTTGAAAAAGGACGCAAGACATATTGAGATCCTCGACACGACCCTGCGCGACGGGGAGCAGACCGCGGGCGTTTCCTTCAATGATGAAGAGAAACTCTCCATTGCGCGGCTGCTGCTCGAGGAGCTGAAGGTCGACCGCATCGAGGCGGCCTCCGCCCGCGTCTCCGCCGGTGAACTCAAGGCTTTCTCCAAGATATGCGCCTGGGCCCGGGAAGCCGGCTGCCTGGACAGGGTCGAAGCCCTCGGGTTCATAGATGAAACCCGCAGCATAGACTGGATCTTCGAGGCGGGCGGCAGGGTTATCAACCTGCTTGCGAAGGGGTCCCTCCGGCATCTTCAGTGCCAGCTGGGGAAGACGCCGGAGCAGCACGCCGGTGATATCGTGAAAGCCGTCGGGACGGCAGTCTCAAAGGGAATGACGGTCAATCTCTACCTCGAGGACTGGTCCAACGGTATGGCTTCATCCCCTGAGTACGTGTATGGCTTGTTGGACAGTCTTGCCGGACTACCGATACGTCGTTTCCTTCTTCCCGACACCCTCGGTGTCCTCAATCCGGATAGCGCGTCCGAGTACGTAAGCCGTATGACCGCCCGCTATCCCGGGCTGCATTTCGATTTCCACGGCCACAACGATTACGATCTGGCGGTGGCCAATACGATGGCGGCCCTGAAAGCCGGCGCAAGGGGAGTGCATGTCACCGTGAACGGGCTCGGGGAGCGCAGCGGCAACACTCCGCTGGCTTCCGTCGTGGCCATGCTGAACGACCACCTGCATCTGCATAATTCCATACAGGAGAAGGCCCTCTCGCATGTCTGCGGCTATGTGGCCGGGATTTCCGGCATACGGATTCCGGAGAACAAGCCTGTCGTGGGCGAGGCCGTCTTCACGCAAAGCGCAGGAATCCATGCCGACGGGGACAGCAAGGGCGGCCTGTACGAGAACGCCCTCATGCCGGAACGTTTCGGCCGTGTGCGCAAATATGCACTCGGGAAAACTTCCGGCAAGGCCAGCGTCGCGAAGAACCTCGATGAGCTCGGCATAAAGCTGACTCCGGAGCAGATCAGGCTGGTGACCGAAAGGGTTGTCGAGCTTGGGGACAGGAAAGAGACCGTCACGACGGAGGACCTCCCGTACATCATTTCCGATGTGCTGAAAGGGGAATTCACCAAAGGCGCGGACCGGATCAAAGTCGTCAATTATTCCTTGCAACTTACGCGCAAGATGCGTCCGGTTGCAACCATACGCATCAGCATAGACGGAAACGAATACGAGGAAGTATCTTCCGGGGCCGGTCAGTACGACGCCTTCATGAAGGCCCTCTGGAAGGTTTATGACAAGCTCGGCAAGCCCCATCCCAGGCTGACCGACTATGCCGTCAGCATCCCTCCGGGAGGCAAGACGGATGCCCTCGTGCAGACCGTGATCAGCTGGGACTGGAAAGGTTCCGGCCTCAAGACCCGGGGCCTCGACGCCGACCAGACCGAAGCGGCCATCAAGGCCACTGTAAAGATGTTGAACATAATAGAAGATAATCTGATAGGATGAAACTGAAGATTGCCAAACTCCCGGGTGACGGCATCGGCCCGGAAGTGGTTGAACAGGCCGTCAAGGTCGTGGATGCCGTCGCGGCGCGCTTCGGCCACGAGATAAGCTACAGCTTTGCCAAGGTCGGGGCCTGCGCGATCGACGAATGCGGGGACCCGTTCCCCGAGGAGACTTTCAAGACCTGTCTCGAGAGCGACGCCGTGCTTTTCGGAGCCGTTGGCGACCCCAGGTATGACAACGATCCCACCGCAAAGGTGCGTCCCGAGCAGGGTCTTCTCGCCATGCGCAAGAAACTGGGCCTCTATGCCAACCTTCGTCCCGTCGAGACCTTCGACTCCCTCGTCGACAAGAGCCCGCTCAAGCGTGAACTCGTCGAAGGTGTCGAGTTCCTGTGCCTGAGGGAACTGACAGGCGGCATGTATTTCGGGGAGAAGGGCCGTCTGGACGGCGGGGATACCGCGTTCGACACTAACATCTACCACCGCTACGAGGTGGAGCGTATCCTGAAACTGGCCTACGAGTATGCCATGCGCCGACGCAGGCACGTCACCGTCGTGGACAAGGCCAACGTGCTCGAGTCTTCCCGTCTGTGGAGGCAGGTGGCCCGCGAGATCGCGCCCCTGTATCCGGAAGTGACGACCGACTACATGTTCGTGGACAACGCTTCGATGCAGATCATACGCTGTCCCGGTTTCTTCGACGTCCTTGTGACAGAGAATACCTTCGGGGACATCCTGACGGACGAGGCGAGCTGCATCACCGGTTCGATGGGCCTTCTGGCTTCGGCTTCGATAGGGGAGCATACGGGAGTTTACGAGCCCATCCACGGCTCCTATCCGCAGGCCGCCGGGAAGAACATCGCCAACCCCCTTGCGACAATCCTGTCGGCAGCGATGATGTTCGAGTACGCTTTCGGACTGATGGATGAGGGACGCGCCATACGCAAGGCCGTCGCCGCAAGCATAGACAACAATATAGTAACCGAAGACCTGGCCGCCGGCGGAAAGGCTTATTCCACTTCCGAGGTGGGTGACTGGGTCGCTGCACATATTTAATCATGGCACAGATAGATTGGGATTCATTGGGCTTTGACGCCTACCGCACGAGGACGGTCGTCCTGGCACGTTACAAGGACGGCGCATGGTCGGACATCGAACTGACCGAAGTCTTCTCATTCACGATCGACCCCTTCACCCAGGGCCTTCATTATGCGATTTCCTGCTTCGAGGGACTCAAGGCTTTCCGCCAGAAGGACGGACGCATAGCCATGTTCCGGCCGGACAAGAACGCGGCCCGCATGGCCCGTTCCGCCTCGTTCCTTGGCATACCGGTTCCGTCGGAGGAGATGTTCATCAAGATGTGCGAACTCTGCGTGCAGAACAACCTCGAATTCCTGCCGCCTTACGGCCATCAGGCTTCCATGTACATAAGGCCGCTCCTTTTCGCGCCGCATCCCCAGATGCAGCTAGTACCCTTCCCGGAGGCTGTCCTGGCCGTGATGTGCGCCCCCGCAGGTTCTTATTACGGAGCGCATCTTCGCTCCGCCGCCGCGGTCATTCCAGGCGACTACGACAGGGCCGCGCCGAAGGGAACCGGTTCCTACAAGCTGAGCGCCAACTATGCCGGCACCTTCGTCCCTTACCGCATCGCGCATGCGCAGGGCTATGCGGAACTGCTCTACCTGAATTCCGCCACACGTGAATTCGTGGATGAGTTCGGCTCGTCCAACTTCTTCGGAATCAAGGGTAATACCTATGTTACGCCCCTTTCCGACAGCGTCCTGCCTTCGATCACGAACATGACCCTGCAGGAGGTCGCGGCCGACCTCGGGATGAAGGTTGAAAAGCGCCCCGTCCCCGTCGGTGAACTTGGCGAATTCGACGAAGCGGCCGGATGCGGCACCGCCGTCGTGATCACCCCGATGTCGCATATAGACATGAAGCCCGTGCTGGCTGAAGACAAGGTCAGCCGCTCCTTCCGCTACGTGGAGGACGGCAAGGTCGGTCCCGTCTGCACGAAGCTTTACAAATCCATCACCTCCGTCCAGTTCGGAGAGGCCGAGGACATCCACGGCTGGTGCCATCATATCGAAGGATGAGGATATTCAGCGAGGAACTTGTAGCGCAGACCTGCAGGGAGCAGAGCGTTGCCGACCTGTCGAAGGCGACCATCGGGGAGGTGCTTCTCGTGGCCCAGTCGCTCGAGCAGAAGACCGGCATACCCTTCATACGCATGGATCAGGGCTCTCCCGGGCTTCCGATGAACCGTTACGGCATCGAGGCCGAGAAAAAGGCCCTGGATAGCGGGATAGGGTCCCAGTACCCTGCCGCGGCAGGTGTCCCGGAGCTCAAGAAGGCCGCTTCCCGCTTCGTCAAGGCGTTCATCGACATCGACATATCCCCGCGCGGGTGCGTGCCGACGACAGGCTCGGTCGCCGCGTCCTTCGGAGCATTCATTGCCTGCACCCAGCGGATTCCTGGCAAGGACAAGGTCCTTTTCATCGATCCCGGCTTTCCCATCCAGAAATCGCAGTTGCGTGTCCTTGGCATCGGATGGAAGGAATTCGACATACATCCGTACCGCGGGGCGGCCAGGCTCCGGGAAAAACTGGAGAGCGAACTGGCTGCAGGCGACATAGCCGCGATCATCTATTCCAATCCCAACAATCCGGCATGGATATGCCTCGAGGAAGAGGAACTGAAGGTGATAGGCGAGCTGGCTGAAAGGTACGATGTCGTCGTCATGGAGGACCTGGCATATTTCTGCATGGATTACCGCAGGGACCTCGGCCATCCGTTCGAAGCCCCGTTCGTGCCCACCGTCGCCCGTTATACCGACAACTATATCCTGATGCTGTCCGCATCCAAGATATTCAGCTATGCCGGGCAGCGTATAGCCCTGTGCTGCATCGGGGATGCCCTTTATGGGAAGGTGTACCCTTCGCTCGCGGAGCGGTATCACGACGCCGGAGTGTTCGGAGTGACCCTCACCGCTTCGATATTGTATATGATAACGAGCGGCTGCACGGCCACGACGCAGTATGCTTATGCCAGGATGCTGGACCTTTCCTGCGACGGAGTCATTAATTTCGTGGAGGATACACGAGAGTATGAAAGAAGGGCAGCCAGGATGAAGGATATCTTCTGCCGTCACGGTTTCCGCGTGGTTTACGACAGGGATGTCACCCGCAAGGTCGGGGACGGCTTCTTCTTCACCCTGGGATATGGCTCGATGAGCGGGGAGCAGCTGCTCCTGGAGCTTATGTATTACGGAGTCAGCAGCATCAGCCTTTCCACTACCGGAAGCCTCCAGCAAGGGGTTCGGGCCTGCGTGAGCCGTATGAGGGAAGAATTGTACGACGTGCTTGACGAAAGGATGTCCGAATTTGAAAAAGACCATTCAAGATGAAAAAGAAAATCGGTACCTTGTGCGTGCAGGCCGGATATGAGCCGGCCAACGGGCAGTCCAGACAGATGCCCATAATCCAGAGCACCACTTTCAAATATTCCACCTCGGAGGAGATGGGAAAGCTCTTCGATCTCGAGTCCAACGGTTATTTCTACACGAGGTTGCAGAATCCCACCAACGACATGGTCGCGGCGAGGATCGCCGCCCTCGAGGGGGGAGTTGCCGCGATGCTGACCTCTTCCGGCCAGGCTGCGAGTTTCTTCTCCTGCTTCAACATCTGTGAGGCGGGCGACCACATGATCAGCGCCGCAAGCATCTACGGAGGTACTTTCAACCTCTTCGCCAGCACTTTCAGGAAGATGGGAATCGAAGTCACGTTCGTGGATCAGAATGCGCCGGATGAGGAAATCGAGAAGGCTTTCCGTCCCAACACCAAGCTGGTTTTCGGAGAGACGCTTTCCAATCCAGGAGTGCGTGTCCTCGATATCGAGAAATTCGCCCGTATCGCCCACAGGCATGGTGTCCCGCTGATCATCGACAACACCTTCCCGACCCCCATATTCTGCCGTCCCTTTGAGTGGGGAGCCGATATCGTGATCCATTCCACGACCAAATACATGGACGGACATGGGGTCCAGGTCGGGGGCGCGATAGTCGACAGCGGCAATTTCGACTGGACGGCCCATGCTGACAAGTTCCCGGGGCTCTGCACTCCGGATCCGACTTATCACGGCACGAACTACACTGAAAAATTCGGCAAGCTGGCCTATATCACGAAGGCGACGGCTCAGCTGATGCGCGATTTCGGGGCCATCCAGAGCCCGCAGAATGCCTTCTACCTGGGTCTCGGACTCCAGACTCTCGCGGTCAGGATGAAGCATATCCACGAGAGCGCGCTCAAGATAGCCCGCTTCCTCGAGACCCGTCCCGAAATCAAGTGGGTCTTCTATCCCGAACTGGAAGGCAATCCCGACCACGCGCTCCAGAAGAAGTATCTTCCGGACGGAAGCTGCGGCGTGATGGCTTTCTGCCTTGACGGGGACAAGGCGTATGCCGGCCGTTTCATGAACCATCTGAAGCTGGTTACGATAGAGACCCATGTGGCCGACTGCTACACCTGCATCCTGCATCCTGCCGCGCATACGCACCGCCAGCTGACTGACAAGCAACTGGCCGATGCGGGCATAGATCCCGCCCAGCTGCGCTTCAGCGTCGGCCTTGAGGACCCGGATGACATCATAGCAGACCTGACGCAGGCCCTGGAGGCGGCCGGACGCTTATGATGAAAAGGCACGTACTTCATATCGCTTCGCCCTTCTTTTTTGAAGATGGGGGGCGGCTCGATTCAATGGATCTTGTCTACCACACTTCCGACAGGGAATACCGTCCCGGGGAAAAGGTGGTCTGGGTCTGCCATGCCCTGACAGGCAATTCGAATCCGGAGGATTGGTGGCCCCAGATGGTAGGGAAGGGAATGCTTTACGATCCGGACGAATGCTTCATCGCATGCGTCAGCATGCTGTGTTCTCCGTACGGGGAGTGTGGCCCGGCCCGGGTCAATCCGGCCACAGGAAAGCCTTTTTTCTTCGATTTCCCGCGCACTACAGTACGCGATATAGTCAAGGCCAACATCCTCGTCCGCAAGGCCTTGGGCATTGAAAAGATAGATCTGATGCTCGGCCCTTCGATCGGAGGATTCCAGACCCTGGAGTGGGTGATCATGGAGCCGGACGTGGTCGGAAAGGCAGTGTTCCTTGCCACGGCCCACAGATGCCTTCCGTACATGACCGCGTTCAACGAGTCCCAGAGGATGGCCCTGAAGGCCGATCCCAGTTTCCTTGCCGCCGAGAGTCTCGACGGGGGAGCGGACGGCCTTCGCTGCGCCCGCTCGATCGCCCTTATCTCGTACCGTACTTTCGACGGCTACAACATGACCCAGAAGGAGCCTGAGGTGGATACGCTTTGGGCTGACAGGGCGGCTTCATACCAGCGTTATCAGGGAGAGAAGCTGGTGCGCCGGAATTTCGACGCCTACAGTTACTGGTACCTGACATATGCCCTTGATTCCCAGAATGTCGGCCGCGGCCGAGGAGGCGTGGAAAAGGCCCTGGAGAGCATCAAGGCCGAGTGCACGGTCATAAGCATCACCAGTGATTACCTCTTTCCGCCCAGGCACGGCAGGGAAACCGCCGCTGCTCTCAAGAACGCCGCTTATTATGAGATAGATTCGATTTTCGGCCACGACGGTTTTCTCATCGAGAACGACCAGCTGACTGCGATATTAAAGAACATTTGATTTTATGAAAAAACTGATTGCAATCGCCATGCTGCTGTCCTCGGCATTCCTTGCCGATGCGCAGGTCTTTGATTTTTCGAGCAACAACGGTCGCCTTGAAGGCGGCTTCGTCGTCGGACTTGCAGGATACGGAACCAAATATCAGGGTCTTGGGTCCGGAGCAAGCCTGACCGTGTACGGAGCTTATCTGGATTATATCCAATACGGTCCCCAGCACCGCTATTCTTCCGTCATTACCGATACGGAATGGGATGACACGATGGCCCTGTCGCTTAACGTCGGCTACCAGATACCCGTCCTGCCCTGGCTGAGGGTCATGCCCGTCGTCGGCTATACCCAGACCAACGAAGGAAAGACCAAGGGAAACGAAGTGGATGTCGATGTGGATGACTCTTTTTCCTGGCATCATCCGTACAAGGTTACACGCGGCAGCCGTATCCATCGGTTCAATTACGGAGGCGGTCTTTCCGTGCAACCTCTCAAGTGGTTCAGCCTCAATTTCGTGTACACGCATGATGCTATCTACGGAGGCATCTCGATCAACATGATGGCTTTTTCCAGATAAGCCCGTCTCCGGCCATATACGGATAAAGGCGACCGGAAGGCCGCCTTTATCGTTGTAGTCCGTCTTCTGCTAGAAGTTGTCGACGTGCACTTCGAAGTAAGCCTTCGGGTGGGCGCAGACGGGGCAGATCTCCGGAGCCTTCGTGCCGACCACGATGTGGCCGCAGTTGCGGCATTCCCAGACCTTGACTTCGCTCTTGGCGAAGACTTCCTGCATCTCGATGTTCTTCAGGAGAGCCCTGTAACGCTCTTCGTGCCTCTTCTCGATGGCCGCGACCATGCGGAATTTCTTCGCGAGGACGGGAAATCCTTCTTCCTCGGCCGTCTTGGCGAAGCCTTCGTACATGTCGGTCCACTCATAGTTTTCACCGTCGGCGGCCGCCGCGAGATTCTCGGTCGTGGTGCCTACGGTGCCTCCGTGGAGTTCCTTGAACCAGAGTTTTGCATGCTCCTTTTCATTGTCTGCGGTCTTGAGGAAGATTTCGGCGATCTGTTCGTAGCCTTCCTTCTTGGCGACGGAAGCAAAGTATGTGTACTTGTTGCGGGCCTGGGACTCGCCGGCGAAAGCGGCTTCCAGGTTCTTCTCGGTCTGAGTGCCTTTCAGACTCTTGGGTTCTTGTGCCATAATGGGTTGAATTGAATGATTGTTATTTGTATTTCTTGTCGAGTGTCTCGAAAGAGTTATCTTTCAGTATGCC
Organism: Bacteroidales bacterium; assembly: GCA_016281435.1. The sequence goes on along the minus strand of JAEEIQ010000018.1, from coordinate 31,928 downwards.
TGGCCATCTCTTCTGGGGATTCGTGATCCTGAGGTCCTTGCCCCAGCCCGCTCCGACGTAGCATACGGCTTCCGCACCCGCGTCCATGAGAACCAGCCTGTCTTTCCCGTAGGCGGCAAATCCGGCCGCACGGGACGGGTCAGGAATGACCGAACACGCCAGGATGCCGTCTTTGCCTGGCTCGACGGATTCGGAGGGGAAGAGTTCTTCCATGAGCGTAAGGACGCCGTCCCCGGTGTTTTCAGTGACTTCAGCCTTTCCGAAATCGGTGAGGCCTACGGCGATTTTCACGTCGGACACGCCTTCTGTCTTGAGCGAAATGGTCTTCTTATAGAAAGGAGTGCCGAGGACCATCTCGATCTTTTCCGAAAGCAAGTATGTGGCTCCGTCCTTCTCGATGGCGGGGTAGTCCAGGCGGATGGCGATGCCTGACGGCTCGTCACGGATGATTTCGAACCCGGTGTAGGGCTCCGGAACGAGAAGTTCGTCTCCCGTCCAGACTCCTATGCCGCCGAGGCCGCGGTTCTTGCCGACTGCGTAGAAATCGCAGCCCTGTCCGCGGTCGGTGTGGTAGTTCTCCCCCTTGTCGTTCAGGGCGTACCACTGCTCAAGGATGGGGTAGTCGACCCTTTTTCCCCAGAAATCGACGCCGCTGCTGACCTTTGCCTTGACTTCCTGGGAATAGATGCGGAATGCGGCGCGGTCGTTTTCCCAGGCGATGTCGCCCTTGCGCTCGGCGATGTGGCGGGCGTGGCAGGCAGGGATCTTCCCGGCAGTCTCGGCTCCGAGCCCGGTGTCGATCTTGCGTATGCCGAGGGAAAGGGCCTGGGTAAGTGCGAATACCACGGGGCCGAAAGCGTGGCGTTCATTGCAGTAATAGTCGTGGGAGGCGTAGGCAGCCTTCGTGCCGTCGCCCCATGCGAGGCATCCGGAGCAGGTGTTGCAGACGTTTCCGGCCCCATCCACATAGCGGAGCATTCCCGCGATGCCTTTCCTGAAGGCGGGGAGGGCCGTTTCCCTGTCGAGGACGCCGGCTTCGATGGCGCGGCCGATACCGTAGAGGAGAAGTCCGGTTCCGGATATTTCGACGTAGGAATCGTGCCATGTCATCTCCTGGTGCCAGAGGCCGTCTCCGTCCTGCCAGCGTAGAACGGCTTCAAAGAAGTCTTTCGAGATGCGTTCTATGTCGGCGCGGTAGCGGTTGTCTTCCGGGAGGTCCCGCAAAAGTGCGGCGAGGCCCATGGAAAGCCAGCCGTTGCCGCGGCTCCAGCAGTCTTCGGTGACCTGGCCTTCAGGCATCCAGCGTATGGCGCGTGCCTGGTTGACGAGCCCGGACGAAGGATCGTAAAGGTCCTCGTATGTCTTCAGGGCCATCCAGGCGGCATAGTCGACGTATTCCTGATTGTTTTCCAGAAGTCCGGCATAGAGCATGTACGGAGTGACCGCCAGTACGCAGTCGACGAAAAGGGCATTCTTCTCCGCGGCGCCGTTCCATGGCGGAAGCATGATCCCGTCCCGGTTCCTGGCCTGTTCTTCCCACATCCTGCGGGCCGCTTCCGCGGACAGGTCCGCAGCCTTCCCGTAGCCGATGCGCACCATTTCGGGAATGAGTGTTCCTCCGGTGTAATAGCTTATGAAGGAGCCGCTTCCCTTGAGGCTTCCATCGAGGAAGCCGTCCACGATGCTTTCCGCCATCCTGCGGTATTTTGCCGATCCTGTCGTGGCGACGTATTCGGCCAGGCTCTGCGTGAACACGGAGCCCGCGTAGTGGCCGTAATCCACATATGCGGGAGCATTTTCAATGACCTTCTCCGTCACCTTACGGATGTCTGTCTTGTCGGAACAGGCGGCCAGGGACAGCAGGATGGCCAACGGGGCGATAATCTTTTTCATATCAGAAGTTCCTTTCTTTCAGGCATTTTTCCAACTGTTCCTTGCTCATGGGGAGCTTGCCGGGGTAGTTGCGCACCCACTTGACGAAGCGTTTGTTCATCTCGTCGCTCCAGGCACTGTCGATCTGGCCGGCGGTATATGTGCCCTTTTTGATCATTTCCTCGCCGAACTCGTCCGAGAGTTTGGTGAACTCGGAGGTCAGGACTATATGCTCCAGCAGGTGGGGAGGGATGAAGAGCACTGCGCCCGGTTTCGCCAGCACGGCGTCGCCGGGAAGGACGGTGGCCTTGCCGATGCGGATGGGGACGTTGTAGTTCGTCAGGATGGTCTGGCGCATGTATGAAGGGTCGTATCCCTTGATCCAGGCGTTGAAGCCGGGAATGCGGCGAAGACGTTCGATGTCGCGGACATGCCCGTAGGTTATGACTCCGTTGCCCGTGGCGTTGAAGACGCCGTTTCCGAGATTGGAACCGATCACGGTCCCGAGGAATTCCTTGTTATAGGTATCGGCGACATAGACATCTCCCTTGACCAGGCTGTTGATTACCCATGACACCGTTCTTTTCTGCTCCCACATGCGGCCTTCCTTCTTGCCCTGCTCGATGATCTCGTTTTCGAGGTCGGGCCTCATGGGCATGAACTGTGCCGTAACGGCGCGGCCTGTCATCACGGCGTCCTCGGTGTCGTGGACGAGCATCCAGTCGCCCTCGTACTGGTTCTGGTACCCGAGTTTCATCAACTCGGCCCAGCATTCCTCGATAGTGACGTGCTTGAGGCGTTCGAGAAGGTCGTCGGAGACCTTGGGGCGCCCGTCGTCGAAACGTTCGCCTTTCCATTCCGCCGTCAGGGCCTTTATGTACTCGGGAGAGCCTGCTATCGCCTGCGCGTGAAGAAGAGAGGAAAACGGTGCGGAAAGCAGTCCGCACAACAGGGAAATGAGTAAAGATTTCTTCATCATCGTTGTTCGCTTATACGGCAAATTTAATAAATTTGTACCACAAAAAACGAGCAGTATGAAAGAAACACCTGTTTTATTGCTGACAGGATATCTGGGAAGCGGAAAAACCACCCTGGTCAACAAGATTCTCTCCAATAAGAAAGGAATCAGATTCGCCGTAATCGTCAATGACATAGGCGAGGTCAACATAGATGCGGACCTTATCAGCAAGGACGGCGTGGTCGGCATGAAGGACGAGAGCCTGGTGCCGTTGCAGAACGGCTGCATCTGCTGCACCCTGAAGATGGATCTCGTGGAACAGCTGCGCGAAATAGTCGCCGCGGACAAGTTCGACTACATAGTTATCGAGGCCAGCGGCATCTGCGAGCCTGAGCCCATCGCCAGAACCATCTGCTCCATTCCCATGATGGGACCCGAATATACCGGGAACGGCATTCCGAAGCTGGACTGCATAGTCACGGTCGTGGACGCGCTCAGGATGAAGGATGAGTTCGGATGCGCCAAGGACCTTCTGCGCGGCAACATCGGTGAGGAGGACATCGAGAACCTTGTCATCCAGCAGATCGAGTTCTGCAACATAGTTCTCCTGAACAAGGCCTCCGAGGTGTCGCCGGACGAGCTCGGGAAGATCCGCCAGATAGTCCGTGCCCTCCAGCCCAAGGCCCGTATCGTCGAATGCGACTGGGGCGAGGTCGACTTCGGGGAGATTCTCGGAACTGGCCTTTTCGACTATGACTCCGTGGCCGGCTCGGCCGCATGGATAAGCGAGGTCGAAAGCGGCGCCGCGCACGATGACGACGATGACGATGACGACGACCATGACCACGACGGGCATCACCACCACCATCACCATGACGAAGAGGGGGAGGCTGAAGAATACGGCATAGGGACTTATGTTTATTATGCCCGCCCTGCGTTCGATATCAACAAGTTCGACAATTTCATCGCCAGACACTGGCCGGCCGGGATAATCCGGGCCAAGGGCATATGCTGGTTCGACGACCAGCCGGATAACTGCTACCTCTTCGAGCAGGCCGGAAGCCAGATAGGCCTTAAAGGTATAGGACAGTGGTATGCCACCATGCCGGAAGACGAGCTGAGGCAGAATCTCCGCATGGATCCCGTCCTTGCGCGTGACTGGGATCCCAAGTACGGGGACCGCATGCAGAAACTTGTCTTCATAGGACAGCACCTTGACAAGGAGGAAATACGCAGGGCCCTTGATTTCTGTCTTGTAGCCGAATGATCCTTTTCCGCCTTGGACGCAGGTTCCGACGCCCCCGGCGAAAACTTCCGGAGACGCCGGAAGTGGCTGAACTGCGGGCAAAGGCAAAGGCGGAGCTTCCGCCCCGCCTTGCCGAACTTGCGTCCATGTATGGATTCAGCTACAATAGCGTCCGTATCAAGCACAACGTCTCGAACTGGGGCAGCTGCTCGTCCAAGGGAAACATAAACCTCAATCTGAATCTTGTGCGTCTTCCCCGGTACCTGCAGGACTACATAATGGTCCATGAACTCTGCCATCTGAGGCATTTGGACCACGGACCGGCATTCCATGGTCTTCTGGAAAGCCTCTGCCCGGAATGGAAAGAATACCGGAAGGAGCTGAAGGACTGGAAGCTGATTTAGTATTTCTTCGGGACGAAGTCCGCTTTCAGGAGGTAGTCCAGACTCTCCCTGACGCCTTCTATGATGTCCGGATTGTCCGACTTTTCAAGCTCCACCACGATGAATTCCGTTCCGGCGAGGGCGATGTTGCGGAAGATGGCGTCAAAGCCGACCATGCCGCTGCGGCCTATCTCGCGGTGATCCTTGATGTGAAGGCTCTTGAAACGGCCCGGATACTTCTTGAAGTAATCTACGGGGGAGGCATCGCCGATGACAGCCCAGTATACGTCCATCTGCAGGAATACGAGGGACGGGTCGGTATGTTCGGCGAGATAGTCGTACATCAGGGTGTCGCCGATCTTGTGCTGGAATTCGTAGGCGTGGTTGTGGTAGCCGTACTTGATGCCCTGTTCCTTGCATAGGCGGCCGACTTCATTGTAATACCGGCAATACAGGTCCATGGTTGCCTGATCGGGCTTCCGGGGCATGGAAGGCGTCACGATATACTCGCATCCGGCCTCCTTGTGGGCCGCGATGCATTCCTTCCACCATTCGAGGGCCGCCGATAAGTCTCCGCTTTTGATTTCATCCCCAGTCAGATAGCGGCTGACGTGGGTGGAAACTGATTTCATCCCTGCCGCCTCTATCTGGGCGCGGTACTCGGCGGGCTCGCGGTCATATATCTTTCCGTCCTTGTATGCGGCGGCTTCGACCCCTGTGTATCCCATCTTCCCGATCTTTTTCATTATTTCGGGGAAATCGGCGGAGACGTTTCCGGACCGGCCTATCACGCTGCGGAGGGAGTACAACTGGAGGGAGATCTCCTTCTTGGGCGCACGAGCTGCGGAATTACAAGCAGTGGCTGCACCGAACAGCGCAGCCACCGCCAAGATTATCAGATATCTTCTCATCAGTCGAGAACTTTGATCCTGATGTTGCGATACCAGACATCGTCCCCGTGATCCTGGAAGCCGATGTAGCCCTCGTGGTCGGGGCCTCCGCAGTTGTTCAGCAAATCGAAGGCGATGGGCCATTTCTCCTGGCTGAACTTACTGGCCTGCAGCATGTTCGTCCACTCGGGAGTCCACAGGTGGTACTCCAGCACGTTGGCATCGTTCTGTCCGTGGACCACGGTTCCCTTGAAGACCATGATGCGGGCCTTGTTCCACTCGCCGAAAGGTTTGGCGTTCTGGGGCTTGGCGGGAATCATGTCATAGAGGGATGCGCTCTGGCGGTTGCCGTCCACGCCGAGGAATGCATCGGGATGGTTGGCGTTGTCAAGGACCTGGTATTCGGGAGCGGAGAGATAGATATGCTCGTATGCGGTCTGTCCGTCCTTCTCGGTGGTAACTTCCTGGGCGAGATAGAACACGCCGGAATTGCCGCCTTTGGAGATCTTCCATTCGAACTCGAAAATGAAGTTCCTGAACTTGCGGGCGAAGATGATGTCGCCGCCTTCGAGAGTCTGGCCCTCGCCGGTGCCGGTGCCGGAGAACTTCAGGCATCCGTCCTCAATCGTCCAGCGGGAAGGAACGGCATCCTTGCCGTAGCCTCTCCACCCGTCGAGTCGGGTCCCGTCGAAGAGGATGTAGTAGCCGTCCTTGTCCTGGGGCAGGGAGGCGAGATCGACCTGGGGCTTTGTCACGATGTCATACTCGGGAGCTCCCGGGTTGGCCATGTGGACCGTCGTGGTCTCGTCGGAGAGGTACTTGACTTCGCCGGCAGGCGCTTTCTTGTTGCCGCAGGATGCTGCCATGATGAGCAGGACAGCGGCGGAAATGAAAAGGACAATTTTTTTCATCATTTTGTTTGTTTTGTTGGTTACTCGGGAAGTTCGGGAAGGACATAACCGTTCTCATATACGGGCTTTATCAGCCTTGCCGCGAATTCGCGGGCGTTGACGGGATCGGTCCACTCCTTCTTGAAGGTGGGATGGCCGTCCTTGATGGAGAATCCGTCCTTCTTGCAAATCTTGAGAGTCGCGTCGGCGGGTATGTTGGTGAAACGCATGTTCTCGCCATCCCATTCGAGGATCTGGTTCAGGCCCTGAAGGCGCACTGCCACGACACCCATGGCGACCATCTCGTTGAAGGGACCGGCCTGCGCGAATTCGGAGTTGGGCATTACGCGGTTCGCGGGATCTTCCTTGCAGGCGCGCACCCAGTCCATCTGGTGACTGAGGGTGACGCGGCGGAGGGTCTTGGGAACCTCGGGCTCACGTCCGGATACGAGGTAGGGACTGCGGCCGTAGCAACCGCATACGAGGATGTCCTTGGTGCCGTAGAAAATCACGCCGCCTCCGTTGAGATTGAGGTTCTTGCCGGCCTTGAGTATCTCGGGACGCTCGGGCATGATGCCTCCGTCGTACCAATAGACGTCGACTTCGGGCATGGCCACCTTCGGCATGTTGTCACGGGCGGGGAAGGTATATTTGATATACTCGGCATTCGGGGCGCAGTCCGTAAGGAGCAGCGTCGAGGAGCCCTGGACCTTCGTGGGATACTTGAGGTTCAGGCCCTTGAACACGGGATGCAGGATGTGGCAGGCCATGTCGCCGAGGGCGCCGGTGCCGAAATCCCACCATCCGCGGAAGTTCCAGGGAGTGTAGATCTGGTTGTAGGGGCGCTTCGGAGCGGGGCCGATGAAGCAGTCCCAGTCAAGGGTCGGAGGGATGGGATCCACTTTCTCGGGGCGGGGTAGACCCTGCGGCCAGATGGGACGGTCTGTGAAGGCCTCCACCTTGCGCACTTCGCCAATCTCTCCGTTCCATATCCACTCGCAAACCTTGTTGACGCCTTCTTCGGAAGCGCCCTGGTTGCCCATCTGGGTGACCACGTTGTATTTTGCGGCCAGCTTTGTCAGCAGGCGGGACTCATAGACGGTGCGGGTGAGGGGCTTTTCGCAGTATACATGCTTGCCTGCCTTGATGGCGTCGGCGGCGATGATCGCATGGGTGTGGTCAGCCGTACCGATCACGACGGCGTCGGCTTCCGGAAGCATCTCCTCGAACATCTTCCGGTAGTCCTTGTATTTCTTTGCGTTGGGGAAGTAGTCGAAGACGCGCTGGGAATACTTCCAGTCGACGTCGCACAGTCCGATGATATCTTCGCTCTCCATCGCCTTGAGGTCGGCGAAACCGCGTCCGCCTATACCTACGCCGAGAATCTTGAGCTTTTCGGTTTTGGGATATACAGGCTTCTTGACCTTTTTCTTGGGGGCGGCAGCCGCTTCGAGGACAGAGCCGGGAGTTGCGGCGAGCCCGAGGGCCGCTACTGTACCGCTGCGAAGGAATTCCCTTCTGCTGAATTCTTTAGACATTGTGTTAAAGTGTTAAATAAAATGGTTTGTAGATTCGTTTCCGAATAATCTTTGTAAATATAGTAAAACGGAATGTAAAATGCTACAATAGGCTCATCACTTTGTCGTAGTATTTTTTTGAAACGGGGATTCCGCCTTCGGCACCGGCTCCGAGATCGGCATAATACTGCCCGTTGCCGTCCTTGCGTATCATCTTCAGATGCGACGGGTTGACGATGAAGCCCCTGTGGGTCCGCACGAACCCGGCCTTCTCGCATAGTTCCTCGACGGATTTCATGGAATTGCGGAGCTGGTAGCGCTTGGAGACGCCGTTTTCCTCATAATGTATGATGACGTAATTCTCGTCTGCTTCAATGTATTGTATGAGAGACGAGTATGTCACGAACTTGAGAAGGTGCCTGCGGTCGTAAAATTTCAGGCGGGCGCCCTCGTCGGTTCCCGTATGGTTGCGCGCATCATCCAGGCTGTATGCGAGGAGCGCGATGATATACGGATAAATGTACAGGAAGGCGAAAGCGGAGAAGGACCGGCCCAGAAGTACGAAGTAGTCTCCGCGGACCGGGGAAATAAGCGCCAGGTACAAGGCTGTGAAGGCGGAAAAGATGAGGATCTCTCCGAGGCACCATCCAAGATACCATGTCACGGTAAGATTGAGTTTTGGGCCGAGGAAATACAGCAGCAGCCGCGTGGTGATGATGACGAGCAGGATGATGGCTACGGTTATCGAGATGTTGAAGGAGATGACATTGGTCATGCTCAGCACGCCCTCTCCCGTGTCCATGAGATTCAGCAGGGGAGCCGGTTCGTATAAAATGACGCATAAAATGAAAAAGGCCGGAATCATCAGCATGTGCAGGAAATTCGGGAAGAACTTCAGCATTTTCTTCGGAAGTGAGTTCATTTTCGTCACAATTTTTGATGTGACAAAAATAAATAAAATATGATTTAGTCACAAATTTCGCCATTTTAATCTCAAATCTGCTTTATTTGTCACAAAATCCCGTTATTTGCGGAAAGTGTTTCCTTGCGTGGCCATGCTGATGTAATTTTGTCCTCCGTTACAGACGTGATCATGAAAGCACCTGAATGGATGCGGCTCGACAATGCCGCCCTCATATACCCTTCATGCAGGACCCGTAAGTACGCGGTCCAGTACAGGATCTCCGCGACGCTCGACAGGGACATATCGGTGAGCTTGCTTGATTCCGCATTGAAGAACATAATGCCCCGTTTCCCCGGATTCGGCTATACCCTGTCAAGAGGTTTTTTCTGGTGGTATCTGCGTCGTCTCGATAATGAACCTTCCGCGCGGCTCAACGAGACAATGAACGTCTTTTCCCTCAAGGATAACGGCGGATTCATGTTCAAGGTAGGCTGCACCGGTAACGTTATTACCCTTGACGTGTTCCATGCGCTTACCGACGGGACGGGGGCGATGACTTTCCTGATGACGCTGGCATCCGAGTATATACGTCTGAAGGAAAATGTGTGCCCCGAGTTCGGAAAATGGGTTTTCAACCCGCTGGAGCATCCTGTGATGGAGGAGCTAGAGGACAGTTTCGACGGCTTCTCCGGCTTGAAAGGCAACCTGGACAAGGAAGAAAAAGCCTGGCACATTGCCGGCAAGACGCTTCCCTGCGACGTCCTGGAGAACATGAAAGTGACCCTTTCTTCCGAAGAAGTTGCCGCCAAGGCTGCTTCTTACGGATGCAATGTGACCGAATTCCTGTCCTCGGTGATGCTCCTGTCGCTTCAGGACACGTGGAAGATGGACAAGTCTTCCCGGAAGAGTCCTTTCATCGTCCTGGAAATCCCCGTGAACCTGCGTCCGATGTTCGGGAGTCGTACGCTCAGGAATTTCTCATCCTACATACACGTCGGACTGGACGTGCGCAACGGTTTTTTCACGCTTGAAGAAATTATCGCTGACCTGAAGATGCAGAAGGCCCTTTTCCTGCAGAAAAACCGCCTCACGACCCGTGTGGCTGCGAACCAGGAACTTGAGGACAACCTGGCTATCAGGTGCATACCCCTTTTCATCAAGAAGCATGCGATCAACATAATCAACCGCATGAAAGGGGATACTTATTGCACTTACACTTTCTCCAATCTCGGCCGCATAGATGCTGCCGGACCCAACGGCTCGCATATCCGGGGGCTCGACTTCATCCTCGGACGCACTATGCGCCGGAGCGGGGCATGCGCATGCGTCAGCTGCAACGGCAGGCTGAACCTGAATTTCTCCCGCAAGCTTGAAGAGTGCGAATTCGAGAAAATATTCCTGGGGCACCTGAGCGGACTCGGGGTCTGTGCATCAGTGGGATTCGGACGTGTCGCCGGGCCTCAGCCGAAAATAAAGAGGTATCCTTTCCAGCCCATGAGACGTTCCCGTGTCGGCATGGCAAGTTCTTTGTTGTTCATCTGAGGCTTTAAGAATACTTTAACGTATGTGGAGAAAATTTTGCGGATGGGCCCTAAGGGCATTGGGATGGACGGCCGTCGAACCGGCCGCGCCTGAGAAGAAAGTCGTCATTTTGGGTGTTCCCCACACCACCGTGTGGGACTTTCTTATTTCCTACCTTTATTATATGTCAGTCGGCGGCCATGCCAAATGCATGGTGAAGAAGGAGTTTTTCTTCCCGCCGCTCGGGTGGCTCCTCCGTGCGATGGGAGGCATCCCCGTGGACAGGAGCAATCCCACCAGGATGCTCCGCAGCGTCATGCACGAAATGGAGAAAAGCGAGTATTTCCAGCTTGCGATAGCGCCCGAAGGGACCCGCAAGCCCGTCAGGAACTGGAAAACGGGATTCCATCTCATCGCGCGTACCGCCGGCGTCCCCGTCTACCTCGGCTATTTCGACTGGAAGACCAAACGCATCGGAAGGGGACAGAAGGTTGAACTCACCGACGACGCGCGCGCCGACATGCGCAGGATACAGGACATTTACGAACAGATGCATCTTACCGGGAAGCATCCTGAAAGGTATATAACTCACTGATGAAGCATTCTTTCCGCACACTCGCAGAGGTTTTCGATTATTCCACTTCGGTTTATTCCCGCCGCCCGGCCTACATGGAGTTCGGCGAGGGAACCGTACTCCGATTCGAGGATGTGCGTGAAAAATGCGGAATACTTGCAAGGCTCCTTTCCAACTTCGGGATAAAAGTTAGTGACAAGGTTGCGGTCTTTTCGCAGAACATGCCGAACTGGGCCGTTTCCTTCATGGCCATAGTGTCCTCCGGACGCATCGCCGTCCCCATGCTTACGGAGCTTACGGAGAACGAGATCACCAATATACTCACCCATTCCGAGGCCAAGGCGCTCTTTGTGTCCAAGAGGTTTTTTCCCCGTGTCCCCGATGCCCTGCTGGAGCGGTTCAAGATAATAATTGCGACCGACGATTTTTCCGTCCTCAGGACAGGGGAGGGCTCTTATACCTGCGACGGCACGATCTCCAGCCCGCTTCCGGACGATATCGCTGCGATAATCTATACTTCCGGGACCACCGGTGATGCCAAGGGTGTGATGCTGAGCCACAAGAACTTCTGTGCGAACATCTATGAATCATGGCGCGCTCACAAGGTAGGACGGCGCGACGTGTTCCTGTCCATACTTCCGCTTGCGCATACCTATGAACTCAGCATAGGGATGCTTTATCCCTTCGCCGTCGGCGCGATGGTGTGTTATCTTCCGAAGCCTCCGACTCCTTCGATACTGATTCCGGCTTTGAAGAAGGTTCGTCCGACCGCAATGCTCTCGGTCCCGCTCGTGATAGAGAAGATTTACCGCTCCAGCATAGCTCCCACGATGGAGAAGAGCCGGTTCCTTCGCAGGATGAAGAAGTTCAGCCCTGCCCTGATGTACCGCCTTGTAGGGATGCGCCTGATGGGCACGTTCGGCGGAAGGATACGCTTTTTCGGCATAGGCGGAGCGAAACTGGACCCGGAAGTGGAGGAGTTCCTGCACAAGGCTGCCTTCCCGTATGCCATCGGCTACGGAGTCACCGAGGCCGCCCCGCTAATCTGCAACGCAAGCCCGTTCAAGACATGCGTCGGCAGCACCGGGATTGCAGCGGCGGGCGTCCAGATACGCCTTGAAAACGTCAATCCGGCTACGGGAGAAGGCGAGATGGTCGTGAAGGGAGACAATGTCATGCGCGGCTATTTCAAGGACTATGTCCGTACACGCAAGGTCCTGTCTCCGGACGGATGGTTCCATACCGGAGACATCGCCAGCATGGACAAGAAGCGCAGGTACTTCATCCGCGGCCGTCTCGGCAACATGATTGTCGGACCTTCCGGCGAGAACATCTATCCCGAGGAAATCGAGAACGTGCTCAACAAGATCCCCTATGTCGACGATGCCCTCGTCACGGAGAGGGATGGGCGCCTGGTGGCGCTTGTCCATCTGGACGAAAAGGCCATGGGAATGGATTACGGGGACGAAGACCGTTTCCTCGAAGAGCTGGAAAAGAAAAAACAGGACATCCTGGACTTCGTCAACAGGCGGGTCAACCGCAACAGCCGCATCGGCGAAGTGCAGGTGGAAAAGGAGCCTTTCATCAAGACGGCCACGATGAAAATTCGCCGTTTCCTTTATAAGAAAGAAGATAAAATCAACTAAATCATACAAAAACATGATCAACTACATCGAGCAACTTTCTCAGACAATCCGCAATGATTGGGATAACAAGGCCATCTGCGACTGGCACGGCGAAGAGTTCACCTTCAAGGACCTTGCGACCAATGTCGCCCGTTTCCATCTCCTGTTCAAGAAGACAGGAATACTCAAAGGCCAGAAAATCACCCTTTTCGCTCCCAACTCGGCGCGCTGGGCCACGGCTTTCATAGCAGTCAACACCTCCGGTGCCGTTGCGGTGCCCCTGCTTTCTGATTTCACCCCGGAGGCTGTCCAGCAGCTTGTCTCGCATTCCGAAAGCGTGGTCCTCTTCACGGACAGGGAGTCCTGGAAGAAGCTTGACATCACCAAGATGCCGACGGTACGCTTTGTCGTGTGCATGAATGACTGGAGCCTTACATGGTCGGCCGATGACAGCGTCCGGGAGGCGTTCGATAACCTTGATGCTGACTTTGCCGCGCTCTATCCTGAGGGGGTCAGGAAGGAAGACGTCAATTATGTCATCGAGGATCCGACCGAACTGGCGGTGATCAACTATACATCCGGGACTACCAGCGCACCCAAGGGCGTCATGCTCCGCTACGAGTGCTTCAGCGCCTCGATCGATTTCGCAATCCGCCACATTCCGGCTTCCAGCAGGGACAACATCGTTTCGATGCTCCCGATGGGCCATATCTACGGAATGGTGTTCGAGTTCATGTATCCGCTCTGCTTCGGAGTGACTGTCTACTATCTTGGCAAGACTCCGGCCGCATCGACCCTGCTCAAGGCTGTCGGCGAGGTCAAGCCCTACCTCATCATAACCGTTCCCCTCGTGATGGAAAAGGTCTACAATTCCAAGATCAAGCCCGTTCTCGGGAAGTGGTACATGAAGGTCCTGACCGCCATCCCCGGCGTGAACAAGCTTATCTACGGCGCAGTCGTCAAGAAACTCATCGAGGCCTTCGGCGGCAATGTACAGCAGTTCATCATGGGCGGCGCAGCCCTTAATCCGGATGTCGAGAGGGCCTTCCGCAAGATGGGCCTTCCTTACACGGTCGGTTACGGCATGACCGAGGCCGCGCCACTGCTCGCTTACGCGGAGCCCTGGAACTTTGTTCCCGGCTCATGCGGCAAGAAGGTCGACAGCGCAGAGGTCCGCATCGATTCCGAAGATCCCGAGCACATCACAGGCGAGATCCAGGCGAAGGGTACCAACATCTGCAGCGGCTATTTCAACAATCCCGAGGCTTCCGAGAACCTCTTCACCGAGGACGGATTCCTGCGCACGGGCGATCTCGGCGTCATGGACAAGGACGGCAACATCACTATCAAGGGACGTTGCAAGACCATGATCCTCTCCGCGAACGGGCAGAATATCTATCCCGAAGAAATCGAGGCTGTCATCAACTCCATGGATTTCGTCTCCGAATCCCTCGTAGTGGACCGCGCCGGCAAACTGGTTGCCATTGTCCGCTTCGACGCAGAACAGGTCAAGGCCAAGGGGCTGACTTCCCTGGATGTCCACGAACTGACCGAGAAGATACGCATGAAGGCCAACAAGGTCCTTCCTGCCTACAGCCAGATTGTAAAGGTCGAGGAGAAGACGGACACCTTCGACAAGACGCCCAAGGGCAGCATCAAGCGTTTCCTCTACTCATAAAGCTGGGCCGGTTGATAAAATTCTTAAGAAAAAAGTGCGTCTTCGGGCGCACTTTTGTCATTTTTTTCTTAGATTTGCGGTAGGTGAGTCGCAACCACAGGCAGAGCCTGACCCTCCCGGTAGGGTCGTGCTGAACATCCGGTTCCCGCGCGGGAGTCGGATGGTTTCTTTTTTTGTGGGGGCTGCTGACATGAGGTAGTGTATTATCGTTTAATTGAAACGCTTATGGAAAAGATCAGAGTAGCGGTCGTAGGCTACGGCAACATCGGGCGGTATGCGCTTGAGGCTGTCGAGGCGGCCGGCGACATGGAATGCGTCGGAGTGGTCCGGAGGTCCGGGTCCGCGGACGGCTTTCCCGAACTCCGTAAGTACAAGGTCGTTTCCGACATCGGGCAGCTGGGCAAGGTGGACGTCGCCATCCTTGCGACGCCTTCGCGCAGTGTCCGGCAGAATGCGGCCAGGTACTTGTCCCTGGGCATTTCCACCGTGGACAGTTTCGACATCCACACGGAAATCTGGGATCTTCTCTCCGAACTCCGGCCCATTGCCGAGAAAAACGGTGCCGTAGGCATCGTCTCGGCCGGCTGGGACCCCGGAAGCGATTCGGTCGTCAGGGCCCTGATGCAGGGACTTGCGCCGGAAGGCATCACATGGACCAATTTCGGTCCCGGAAGGTCGATGGGCCACTCTGTCGCCGCGAAGTCGGTCGACGGAGTGAAGGACGCCCTCAGCATGACAATTCCCGCCGGGAACGGCATCCACAAGAGGATGGTGTACGTCGAACTTGAGGATGGCGCCGATTTCGACGCCGTCGCAAGCGCGATCAAGAAGGATCCTTACTTCGTCCACGACGAGACTCATGTCGAGAAGGTCGACAGCGTCGCCGCGCTCAATGATGTGGGTCACGGCGTAGATCTTGTCCGGAAGGGCGTTTCGGGGAAGACGCATAACCAGAACTTCGAATTCAAGATGAGCATCAACAATCCCGCCCTGACAGGCCAGGTGCTGGTCATGGCGGCCCGCGCCGCCGTCCGCCAGAAGCCGGGATGCTACACCCTCATCGAAATCCCCGTCATCGACATGCTGGCAGGTGACAGGGAGTCCCTCATACGCCGGCTCGTTTAACTGTAATCAATTTTAAAGACAATGGATAATTTTGCAAAGAAGTACGTTGATGGTTTCATGTCGAACCTCATCGCGAAGAACCCCGGCGAGCCCGAATTCCACCAGGCCGTCAGTGAAGTGCTCGGAAGTGTCGTTTCCTATCTCGAGGCCTACCCGCACCTGCTCGAAGGCAAGATAATGGAAAGGATGGTCGAACCCGAGAGGGTCCTCATCTTCCGTGTTCCCTGGATGGACGACAAGGGTGAGATCCAGATCAACCGCGGTTTCCGTGTCCAGATGAACAGCGCCATCGGTCCCTACAAGGGAGGTATCCGTTTCCATCCTAGCGTCAACCTCAGCATCATGAAGTTCCTTGCTTTCGAGCAGACCTTCAAGAATGCCCTTACGACCCTTCCCATGGGTGGAGCCAAGGGTGGTTCCGATTTCAACCCCAGGGGCAAGTCCGACGCCGAGGTGATGCGTTTCTGCCAGAGTTTCATGACCGAACTCCAGAAGCACATCGGTCAGGACACCGACGTCCCCGCCGGAGATATCGGAGTCGGCGGCCGTGAAATCGGCTTCATGTTCGGGCAGTACAAGAGGCTCCGCGACGAGTTCACCGGTACACTGACCGGAAAGGGCCTGGCATGGGGCGGCAGCCTCCTCCGTCCTGAAGCGACGGGATTCGGCGCCTGCTATTTCGCCCAGGAGATGCTCGGCACCCGCGGCGAGAGCTTCGAAGGCAAGACCGTGGTCATCTCCGGAGCCGGCAACGTAGCCCAGTATGCTGCCAAGAAGGCCATGCAGCTCGGCGCAAAGGTCGTCACCCTGTCCGATTCCGACGGCTTCATCTATGATCCCGACGGACTCGACGAGGAGAAGCATGCCTATGTCCAGCACCTCAAGAATGCGCTCCGCGGCCGTATCAAGGAGTATGTCAAGCAGTACCCGAACGCCAAGTACTTCCCCGGAGAGCGTCCCTGGGGCATCAAGTGCGACATCGCGATGCCTTGCGCCACCCAGAACGAGATCAACGGCGAAGATGCGAAGAAGCTCGTCGAGAACGGCTGCTTCTGCGTGACAGAAGGCGCCAACATGCCCAGCACTCCCGAGGCCATCGAAGTATTCCAGTCCGCGAAGATCCTTTACTCTCCGGGCAAGGCTTCGAATGCCGGCGGCGTCGCTACTTCCGGTCTTGAGATGACCCAGAACAGCATCCGTCAGAAGTGGACCAAGGAAGAGGTGGATGTGCAGCTGCACCGCATCATGTCCGACATCCACGCTGCCTGCCTGAAGTACGGTACCGAGGAAGACGGCTACATCAACTATGTCAAGGGCGCCAACATCGCCGGCTTCATCAAGGTCGCCGGAGCGATGATGGACCAGGGACTTGTCTAGCAAGACGGAATGAAGGATTTCACGAGCCTGATGGCCCGGCGTATCCGCCGTATCCTGCTGGTCTGCAACAGCTACGACAGTTTCTCCCTGGAGGAGGACGGGCGCATAGAGACGCAGATTGCACGGGAATACGCGGACCTGGGCCTTAGCAACCCGCCCGAGATCACGAGGGTGGAAAGCACGGCGGACGCTCTCTCCCTCCTCGCGACGGGGGAGAGGTTCGACCTCGTCATCACGATGTATTATGTCGGGGAACTGGACGTGTTCGAGTTCTCGCGGCAGGCGAAGGCTTATGATGACAGGATGCCCATAGTGCTCCTGTCTTCATTCGCCCGGGAGGTTTACAAGAAAATTGCCGAAAGCGGAGCGTCGGGCATAGACTACGTGTTCTGCTGGAACAACTCGACCGACCTCATCATCGCGATCACGAAGCTCCTGGAAGATTCGCTGAATGCCGAACATGACATTCTCGAATGCGGCGTCCAGGCCATCCTGCTCGTGGAAGACTCCATCCGCTATTACTCCACCTATCTGCCTGCCCTGTACAAGATAGTGCTGCAGCAGAACGTGGAGTCGATCAAGGACGCCCTGAACGAGCGTCAGCAGGTGGCCCGGAAGCGCTCCAGGCCCAAGGTCCTCATGGCAACCAATTACGAGGATGCGGTTTCCTTGTATGAGAAATACAAGGACAATCTCCTCGGTGTCATTTCCGATGTCGGATTCGTGCTCCACAAGGGCGACAAATCCGAGACGGAGAAGATCGATGCCGGCGTGGACCTCTGCAAGATGGTCCGTGCGGACAATCCCCGCATGCCTTTCCTCATGCAGTCCTCCCAGGAGAGCATGAGGAGCGTCGCGGAGGAACTCGGGGTCGGGTTCCTGCTGAAGTCGTCCAGCATGCTCACGAAGGAACTTTCCGACTATATCTGCCGGGAGTTCTGCTTCGGGGATTTTATCGTGACCGATCCGGCCACGGGAATGGAAATAGCAAGGGCCAGGGACCTATATGAATTCGAGAACCTCCTTAAAACAATTCCGGAGGATATATTCCGGCGTCTTGCCGACAAGAACTATTTCTCCAAGTGGCTCTTCGCAAGGGGCCTTTTCAGCATAGGAAAGATCCTGAGCCCCATGAGGCTTACCGAGGACAGCGATTTTGAGACTCACCGCAAGCAGGACATCAAGCTGATCCATGACTACCGCATTTCCCAGGCCCTGGGAGTAGTGGCGTCTTTCAGCCCCGACACATTCAACGATGCCATCTGGTTCTCCCGCTGCGGCAGCGGCTCCCTGGGCGGCAAGGCGAGGGGGCTGGCCTTCCTGAACAGCGTGCTTCAGAAGTATGGCCTGTACGACAGGTGGGAGGATGTCCGCGTGACAGTACCCCGCACGATGGTCATTACCACGGACTATTTCGACCGTTTCATCGAAGAAAACGGCCTCAAATATGTCATTGAGGCCCAGCCCGCGGATGCGGAACTGCTTTCCGAATTCGTCGCATCGCCCCTTCCGTCGGATCTCCGCGACGCCCTCAGGGCTTTCATACGCGTCTGCCGCAAACCTCTCGCCATCAGGTCTTCGTCGAAACTGGAGGACTCGTACCATCAGCCTTTCGCCGGCGTGTATTCCACCTACATGATACCTGACACGGAGAACGAAGACCAGCAGCTGAGAATACTCGCCAAAGCCATAAAGAGCGTTTACGCCAGCGTTTATTTCGCTTCGGCGAGAAGCTACATCATCTCTTCCGGGAACGTCATTTCGGAGGAGAAGATGGGCATAGTCATACAGGAAATCTGCGGCAGCAAGGACGGGGAGTATTTCTTTCCGACCCTGTCCGGCGTTGCACGTTCGGTCAATTTCTATCCTGTAGGCCACGAGACGGCCGAAGACGGCATCGTCAAGGTCGCATATGGATTGGGCAAGGCCGTAGTGGACGGTGAGCAGGTCCTGCGCTTCTCTCCGAACTATCCGAAGCATGTTCTCCAAACTTCCACGCCCGAGCTTGCCATGACCGACACCCAGAGGGTCATGTATGCGATGAACCTGCATCCGGAGAAGTTCAAGACTTCCGTGGACGATTCCGTCAACATAGACCGTCTCGACATCTTCTCCTGCTCCCGTTTCCGCTCATTCAGCAAGGTCGTTTCCACCTGGGACGTCGCCAACCAGAGGATGGTTGATTCCGCATTCCCCGAGGGACCCAAATACGTCACCTTCGCCCAGATGCTGAAATTCAACACTTTCCCCCTTGCCGAAATCACCGGGACGCTCCTTCGGATCGCAAAGGAGGAGATGAAGTGCAACGTGGAGATAGAATTCGCAGCAGACCTGCGCGACGGCAAGACCGCGAAGTTTTCCGTTCTTCAGGTCCGTCCCATCTCCGCCGACACCCGTTATGCGGACGTCGACTGGAACAAGATCGACTGCGAGGGGGCCTTCCTGACCTCCGGCAGCGCGCTCGGAACGGGATGGGTCGAAGGCGTGCGGGATGTGGTGTATCTCAAGGAATCCGGCTGGAACGTTCTCAGGACCCATGAGATAGCCGACCAGGTCTCCGCCATTAATTCCAAGATGCAGAAGGAGAGGCTGGGCTACATCCTCATAGGATTCGGAAGGTGGGGAACCACACAACCTTCCCTGGGTGTACCAGTGAAATGGGGAGACATTTCCGAAGCCAAGGCCATAGTCGAATGTTCCCTCCGTGACTTCCAGATCGACCCCAGCCAAGGGACCCATTTCTTCCAGAACCTTACATCTTTCAACGTAGGTTACATCAATGTCAATCCTTTCGCGCATTCTGAAGACATGCTGGATTTCAGCGCCCTCGATGCGATTGAGGCCGTGGAGGAGACGGAATTCGTGCGTCATGTGCGTTTCCAGGATGACCTTCAGGTCTGCATAGACGGGAAGACAAACAGAGCGATGGTAAAATGCAAAAAATAATCATCCTTGATTTCGGCTCGCAGACGACCCAACTCATAGGCCGCAGGGTACGTGAGGCGGGCACTTTCTGCGAGATTCTGCCATGGAACCGGTTCCCTTCCGATGATCCGGACATCATAGGCGTCATACTGAGCGGATCTCCCCTGAGCGTCTATTCGGAGGACGCCTTCCATCCGGACCTTTCCGGCATCGTGGGACGTTATCCCGTGCTGGGTATATGCTACGGTGCGCAGTTGCTGAGCTACAGTTTCGGCGGGCGCATAGAGCCTGTCGGTACGAGGGAGTACGGCAGGGCGCATCTTGAGCGCCTTGACAGTTCCAATCCGCTTTTCTTCGGTTTCGGGGAAGGGGAGCAGGTCTGGATGAGCCACGGGGATACCATTACCGCTATCCCACAGGGATTCGAGACCATAGCTTCAACCGAAAGCGTAAGAAACGCCGCTTTTTGGAACAGGGATCTCCGTGTCTGGGGTGTCCAGTTCCATCCGGAGGTCGCCCATACCCTCAAGGGAGGGCTTCTGCTCGAGAATTTCGTGAACGGGATTTGTGGAAGCCGGGCCGAATGGACATCCGAATCTTTCGTGGAAAGCACCGTGGCGTCCCTGAAGCGCGAACTTGGGAACGACAAGGTCATATTGGGCCTTAGCGGAGGTGTGGATTCTTCTGTCGCTGCCGTCCTGCTTCACAGGGCCATAGGCGACAGGCTCAACTGCATATTCGTGAACCATGGCCTGCTTCGCAAGGACGAATACGAGAACGTCCTTGCCGATTATTCTGCTCTTGGACTCAACGTCCGCGGAGTGGATGCGTCCGGTCGTTTCCTCTCCGCCCTCGAGGGCGTCAGCGAGCCCGAGCGCAAGCGAAAGATCATCGGAGCGCTTTTTGTCGAGGTTTTCAATGCCGAAGCTTCAAAGATCGAAGGTGCTTCGTGGCTGGCCCAGGGAACGATTTATCCTGACAGGATAGAGAGCTGCAACATCACCGGCAAGGTTATCAAGAGCCATCATAACGTCGGCGGTCTCCCCAAGGAGATGCGCCTGAAGCTTTGCGAGCCCCTCAAATGGCTATTCAAGGACGAGGTCCGCAGGGTCGGAATCAGCCTGGGCATGCCGCCGCACATGGTTTACCGCCATCCCTTCCCGGGACCTGGCCTCGCCATAAGGATAATAGGGGAGATAACTCCTGAAAAGCTCAGGATAGAAAGGGAGGCCGACGACATTTTCATCCGCGGCCTGCGCTCCCGCGGGCTTTATGACAAGGTCTGGCAGGCTGGGGTGATCCTCCTTCCTGTCCGCAGTGTAGGCGTGATGGGTGATGAGCGTAGTTATGAACTTACTGTGGCCCTCCGTGCGGTGACCAGCAGCGACGCGATGACCGCCGACTGGGCCGAACTTCCCGCATCCTTCCTCCGGGACATCAGCAACGA
This sequence comes from Bacteroidales bacterium, assembly GCA_016281435.1. The sequence continues at coordinate 10,996 of JAEEIQ010000018.1, read as the reverse complement.
AATTATCAACAAGGTCAAAGGCGTGAACAGGGTATGCTATGACATTTCCTCGAAACCGCCTGCAACCATAGAGTGGGAATGATCAATGGACGAACTGCAGAGCGTAAGGGCGGATATCCATGCCGTCGATGAGGAGATGGCCCGTCTTTTCGAAAAAAGGATGAGGTTGTCAGAAAAGGCAGCTGCCTTCAAGGCCGGTTGCGGTCTGCCCGTATATGATCCCGTGCAGGAGGCAAGGGTTCTCGAATCCAATGCGGCCTTTATATCGGATCCGGTCCTGAAGAGCTACTACAAGCTTTTCCTGCAGAAGAACATGGATTTGTCCAAGGCCTACCAGTCGAGGCTCATGCAGGGCATGAAGATAGCCTACTGCGGAATTCCCGGAGCTTTTGCGCAGATCGCTGCCCGCAAGCTTTTCCCTGAAGCGGAATACCTTGCTTTCGCTGATTTCGGCAGCGCCTACAAGGCCTGCGAGGACGGCGACGCCGATGCCGCGGTCCTTCCGGTCGAAAACAGTTATGCCGGAGACGTCGGGGCCGTCATGGATCTCAGCTTCTCCGGAAACTTGTATATCAACCTCATGCTGGAGATGGACATATCCCAGAACCTGCTGGGCGTAAAGGGTGCCCGTGAGGAGGACGTGCGGACTGTCGTTAGCCATCCTCAGGCCCTGGCACAGTGCTACGCCTACATCAAAGGGCGGGGTTTCCGACAGGAGGAAGCGGAAAACACCGCCATTGCTGCAAGACATGTTGCAGACCTCGGGGACAAGTCGACCGCTGCGATCGGCTCGGCGGAAACGGCGTCCCTGTACGGATTGGATATCCTCAAGGAGGGCATCAATTCCTCAAGTCTCAACACTACCAGGTTTGCCGTTTTTTCCCGTACCATGAGCCGCGTTCCAGCCGGAAACGATGCCCATTTCATTCTGGTCTTCACTGTCCGCAATGAGGCCGGGGCCCTTGCCAAGACCTTGAATATCATTGGCTCCCATGGCTTTAACATGAGTTGCCTGCATAGCCGTCCCCTGAAAGGTCCCCAGTGGAACCATTACTTTTTCGCGGAACTGGAGGGTGACGTGAATTCGGAGGACGGGGAAGATCTGGTCCGCCAGATGCGCACCGTATGTGACAACCTGAAACTTCTCGGCGCTTATCGCCGTACCATACTTTAGGATGGGAATCAGCGGCAAGAAAATATTGATTGTCGGCCTGGGCCTTATCGGCGGGAGCTACGCGCGGGGGCTGCGGGCTGCTGGTTTCGAGGTCGGAGCCCTTGCACGGCGCGAGGAGACCGCGCGTTATGCCCTCGGGCATGGCCTCGTGGACAGTGTCGAGACGGGAGTCCGGAAGGAGTATGTGTCCCGCTTTGACATAGTAGTCTTCTGCCTGTATCCGACCGCATTTGTGGAGTGGATAGGGAAGTGGCAGGACTGCATCAAGCCAGGAGCACTGATCACCGATGTCAGCGGAATCAAGGTTCCCGTTGTCTATCCGGTCCAGAAGATGCTCCGTGCTGACCTCGAGTTCATCAGCGCCCATCCAATGGCCGGGCGTGAATTGAGCGGGGTCGAGAATTCCGATCCTTCGATTTTCCGCGATGCCAACTATCTCGTAGTCCCTACGGAAGCGAATACCGAAGATGCAATCCTGAAGTGCGAGGAGATAGGGCGCATACTCGGCTTCGGAAAGATTTCCCGGCTGAGTCCGGAACTGCATGATGAAATGATAGGCTTCCTGAGCCAGCTTACCCATTGCATTGCAGTCAGCCTCATGGCCTGCAAGGAGTCGTCGCATCTGGCGGAATACACCGGGGATTCATTCCGTGACCTTACGCGCATTGCACGGATAAACGACCGGATGTGGAGCGAACTGTTCCTTATGAACAGGAAGGAGCTTTTGTCGCAGATGGACCTGTTCGAAGGTCAGTTCCTGAAGATAAGGAAGGCCGTGGAGGACGGTGACGCCCGGACTCTCAGGGAAATCATGCAACTTTCAACGGAGAGAAGAAAATTTTTCGACAAATGAATATGGTTTTCAAGCGCGAGCTTTTCAGCCCGCAGGAAATAAAGGAAATGTATCCGGTCCCGGCCGAGGCGCAGGCACGCAAGAAGGAGAACGACAGGATGATACGGGGCGTGCTCGACGGAAGCGATGACAGGCTTCTGCTCATCGTCGGCCCCTGTTCCGCTGACAGGGAGGACTCAGTCATCGAGTTTATCTCCCGCCTGCGGCCCGTTCAGGATAAAGTCCAAGACAAGATTCTCATAGTCCCACGCATATACACCAACAAGCCTCGTACGACGGGAGCGGGCTACAAGGGCATGCTGCACCAGCCCAATCCGGTTGCGGGTCCTGATATCTTCAAGGGACTCATATCCATACGCCGCCTGCACCTGAGGGCGCTCAACGAGACCGGCTTCTCATCCGCGGACGAGATGCTCTACCCGGAGAACCACTTGTTCCTGTCCGACCTGCTGTCCTATGTAGCCGTCGGGGCAAGGAGCGTGGAGGACCAGCAGCACAGGCTCGTCGCCAGCGGGCTCGACCTTCCTGTCGGAATGAAGAATCCTACCGGTGGTGACCTGTCGGTCATGATGAACTCGATACGCGCGGCCCAGAGCGGCCATTCTTTCATTTACCGCAACTGGGAGGTGGAGAGCCTTGGCAACGCTTACGCCCACGCTATCCTTCGCGGATACGTGGACAGCCACGGTACCAGCCATCCCAACTATCATTATGAGGATCTGCGCAGGCTTGCCGGCCTTTATGCTGAGACTAAACTCTCCAATCCCGCGGTCATAGTCGATTGCAACCATTGCAACTCCGGAAAGCAGTTTGCCGAGCAGGGACGCATCGCAAAGGAAGTCCTGCACAGCACCCGCCACTGCGCCGACACCAAGGCCCTTGTCAAGGGGCTAATGATAGAGGCGTATCTCGAAGACGGAAACCAGAAGGAAGGGGACTGCATCTATGGCAAGTCCATAACCGATCCCTGCCTCGGATGGGAAAAGACCGAGAGATTGATTTACGATCTGGCCGACCTGCGCTAGACGTCCTCAGATCCTGAATACCAGACCGAAACGCAGCATCCCCCTTGGAGCGACGGGGGACAGGCCGTCGTACGGAACGTTGCCGTCGGCGTCTATTGCGGGGCCTCCGACCGTGACGCAATCCCGGAAGGCTTCGTCATAGCCGTAGTGATACTGCATGAAAATGCAGGGATTGTCCGCCTTCCTGAAAGGACACCAGGCGCATTCCAGCATCACGTTTGCCGGTACCCGGCTTCCAAACAGCGGCAGGGCCTCTCCCGAGATCTCGAACCTGCGTCCCGGTGTGCTGTACAAGGCCTTTATGCGTGCGAGTCCCATGTATCTGTACATGATGTCGAAGGTGGGCGCATCCCCGTACCACCCGGTCCCGAGGCGCAGTCCGGCCGTCAATGTCAGGGAGGAAGCGTCCCTGAATGAGATCTTCCTGTCGAAGGTGCAGAATGCGTAATTGATGCTGCGGGAGTAAGCGTCGTCCCGGCCGTTGGAGCGGTGTTCGATACCCGCGGTCAGTTTCCCGCTGCCGGAACGGAGGCCGTAAGTCTTGAACAGATACAGTCCCGGCACATAGGTGTTGTCATAAAACGGGCTGGAATGGGCGAACAGGTTCCAGAGAGAGATCTGCGTATATCCGAACGCAAGGTCCAGCCCCTTTCCTCCGATGTCGGATGCGATGTCGAACGCGAGGCTCAGTTGGAATTTGACGTCTGCCGTCTCCTTGTCCAGAGGCGCCCCGAGGGGCGCTCCGGAAATAAAATAGCAGGGGCGAAGTTCCCTAAGGAAGCCCTTTTCCTGCGCTCCGCCGAGAAGGGGAGTGAAGAGAAGGAGCAGGTGCAGCGTAAGGACAGTCTTACAGCTCTTTGACATAGGTCATTGCGCGTTTGTGGATATGGCACTCGAAACGGCCCCAGAGGTTCTGGACGTTCACGTTGCTTTCGAGTTCGCGGGTGCTTTCCACATACTTGATTCCGCACTTGCATATTCCGGCGTAGAGCTTGTCGAAAATCATGGCATTGAGTCCCTTGTCCTTGTATGCGTCATCCACGGCAATCAGGAGGGCGTCTATGGTGTCGTTGTGCCGGATAGCCCTCAGGATATGGTACCATCCGAAGGGGAACATCTTTCCCTTTGCCTTCTGCATGGCCCTGGCGAGGGAGGGCATGGTCACCGCGAATGCGACTACGCGGTCATCCTTGTCAAGGATTATGGATACGAGATCCGGATTCAGGTTCGGAACAAACTGCCTGATCAGGTCGTCGCACTGTCCTTCAGTCAGTTCGGAATATCCTTCCAGCTTGGAATAAGCGCGGTTCATGCAGTCGAATACGCCCTTGAAATATGGCTTCAGGGAGCGCCTCGTCGGGATATGGGCCTGCTTGAGACCGTAGCGTTCGGCGACTATGCGGGCGAACTTGGCATAGCGTCCGTCGAGTGTCTCGGGGACGGTTATCAGATACTCGACATAGGCTGTGGCCTTGCTGTATCCGCAGTTCAGGATATATGGCTCATAGTAGGGAGCGTTGTATTTTCCGTAAGGGGTCGGCAGCTTGTCGAACCCTTCCGTCAGGACGCCGGTCACATCGAATTCCAGGAAGCCCACCGGACCTTCTATCTCATCCATGCCTTTCAGGCGTGCATATTCTTCCGCCTTGTCGAGCAGGGCCTTGCAGACATCGGGATCGTCGATGAAGTCTATCCAGTTGAAGCGGCATATCTTCTTTCCGACCTTGCGGTTGTATTCGTGGTTGATTATGCCGGCTATGCGGCCGCAGATGTGGCCTTCGGCATCATAGGCAAGCCAGTATGCCCCTTCGCAAACCTCGAACGCCCGGTTTTTAGCGGGATTCATGGTGTCGAGATCCATGCTCTCGATCTGGGGAACATAATAGATATTGTTCTTGTAGAGTTGGTTGGGGAAATGGACGAATCGGCGCAACGCTTTGAGGTTGTCCACCTTTACTACGGATACTGGTTTCATCAGAAAGGTTTTAATACAGCGCGCAATTTACGAAAAAAGACTGACACTATTATAATCTTGCAGATAATTCCTGATAAACTTTCCGGGATACGGGAATGCTGAGACCTGTCGCCTTGATTTCCGCCGAAATCAATTCGTTGGCGTCCTTGCGCAATGCGACTATATGCCTGGGATTGATATAGTAGGAGCGCTGGCATCGGAACATGCCGTGCTTCTCCATCAGGGGAGCGATGGCGGTCATCGAAGTCCGGAGTTGATAATCCTTGACGCGGTCATTGTCAAGATAATGGACCTTTACATAATTCTCTTCCGCCTTGACAAACAAGATGGCATCCTTGGCCAGTACTATTCGTACCTTTCCTGATGCATCCTGGAAGCGGACAGACTCCCCGGGCTGCTCCGTCGGAATCTCCCTCCGCTCCATATGCACGAGCAGGCAGATCATCGTAATCCCGAAGAAGGGGTAAAAGAGAGTCAGGAAGGTGTATTGGAGGCATATGGCCACCTCTTCGAAATACGGGACCTTCGACCCTCCCATGAGGCAGATATACATCGCAAAGAAGAATGTGGTCACGATTATTTCCAGGTCTATCCATCCGATGAGCTGCCACAGGCTCTGGCTCATGTGCCTGTACAGGAGATAAAATGCCAGGTGCATTATGGCCATGATGACGAGCAGTATGCACATCATGATGGTAACGTTGAAAAAAAACAGCCCGCGCCCCATGTCCAGGGCCTCCAGTGATCCGAAGGGCTTGTAAATGAAGAAAAATACCAGGAAGAATGCCGGCGTCAGGAGGATATACCACAGGTGGGTGGTAAACTTGCCGAATATCGGTGGCAGTCTGTTCATGCTGTGACGAAATTAATTTTTGTCGTATTTCATCCCTGAAATCTGTATTTCGTCACAAATATAATAATTTCGTCAAAATTATTGCGGATATAAGCACATTCGTGCGTGCGCAAGGGGAAAGCTGGATATCTTTGTAACATGAAAAGTATCCTGATACTTGCGCTCGCCACGCTTTCTTTTCACGAAGTCGATGAAAAGCTTGTGTATGAGGGCGCGTATTCCAGATGCATGGAAATGCTTGAGGAGATGCTTCCGAAGGCGGAAAGCCCCCGGGAAAGGGCCGGAGTGCTTTGCCGGCTTTCGGAAGTATCCTTGCTTCTGGGTGAGAAGGAAAAGGACAATGCCGCCAGGCAGGAGTGGTTCTCCAGGGGACTTTCCTATGCGGATCAGGCCATAAAGGCGGACCCTTCCGGGCCGGACGGCTACATGTGGCACTGCGCCAACAAGGGACGGGACTGCATGACCCGCAAGCTGAATGACCAGATTGCGGCCGTCCCCGTAATGACCGGCGATCTCGCTACCATTCTTGAAAAGCTCGGCCGAACGGACTATTCCTCCGCCTGGCACGCCCTTGCGGAAATATATCGCAACCATCCTTTCAAATCCGACGACGCCGCCGTCAACTTTTCACGCAGGGCTGTCTCTTGCATCCCGAAAGGGGAGTTGCGCATCGAGGCTTATGTCCTTCTGGCGGAGATACTGTATAAAAGAAACTGGAAGCCGGATAAACGCAGTTCGGAGATGGAAGCCGACATGGCCCGATACCGCAAAGGCGGACAGTCCAATATGGAAAAGTACTCCTTTTACGATGGCGAAGAAGGCCCCGGGGCGAAAACCCCGTGGTCCGGGGACAGGTGCCTCGGACAGATGGGGGACAGGGAAGAGGCGCTCGCCATACTCTCCTATGCAAAACGGCGTTATGCCGCCCTGGCGCGTATTCCGTACAGGGAACGCCAGGAGTACCCGCGCCTTCTCAAGTTGGAAAACAAATGGAAACAATGAATATGGAACGCTACGGATTCAACTATTCCCAGGACATCATTGACCTGCAAACCAAGTATTCCCTTTTCAAGAGGGTTGTGAACATCGTTTTCTCGGTGACCGTCGAAAGCGGCTTCGACAAGGCTCTCATGACGGATGCCATAAACAAGATGATAGAACGCAACGACTGCCTGCGTCTGAGATTCGTCAAGGAAGGAAAGAAAACCGTACAGTTCGTGGAACCCGAAAGGACGATAGGGGAGATTCCTTTCAAGAATTTCTCCACTCAAGGGCAGATGGATGCTTTCCTGCGCCGTTTCCGCAAGAAAGCCACCGACATGTTCAAGGGTCGCAGCCTCGAAGCGGTGTTTGCCGCCGACCCCTCCGGACGCCGGATGATAGTATTCAAAATAAGCCACCTCGTTGCCGACACATACGGAATAGGCGTGCTTGTCACCGACCTTTTCGGCATATATGACGCGCTGAAGGAGGGGAAAGACCTCCCGGCTGCTCCGGGCAGTTTCGCCGAGGTCCTCAAGAAAGACAACGAGTATCGCGCCAACGAGGATGCCGTCAGCCGCGACCGCGAGTTCTTCAAGGAGTATTATGAACAGCGTCACAGCGCAGCTCCCATTTATTGCGGACTGCACGGGGACGGAAGCGACCGCTGGGTCAAACTTAAGAAGAAAGGCAACATTTCCCTTCCTTATCTTCTTGTCAAGTGCGACACCGAGGGATACCGTTTCGTCATTCCTTCGGCAGTCGCGAATCTCGCTTCCGCGTGGTGCGGGGAGCATTCCGTCACGATGAACTCCTTCTGGTTCTATACCTGCGCGGTCGCCGCATCCCTTATGAACGGGAAAGCGGAGAGGCAGATTCCCCTCGAGCTCCTGAACTGCCGCGGAAGCGTCGCGGACCGCAAGGCCGCAGGGACCAAGGTCCAGAGCCTCAGCGTCTATACGATAGTAGACTGGAACGACAGCTTCGCCGCCAACATCGCCCGCATGTACGACGAGCAGAACGAACTTTACAGGCACACCCGCCTTTCATACCTGGAGATCGAAGCGATGCAGCACAAGCTCTGGGGCCACTCCATGCTGAGCCAGCTGACGAACTTCTGCTTCTCATACATACCCATGGCCATGCCCGACGGAATCACGATGCAGGTCCACAGCAACGGCAAGGGGGCACTTCCTGCCTACATAGCCATGATGCAGGATATGAAGACCGGTGAGATACAGGTAGTCTACGACGTGCAAACGAAGATGATCACTCCGGCACAACTGGTGGATTTTCAGAACCTGTGGGTCCATGTTGCGGAAACCGTCATGGCGAAAGAAAATGAAAAACTGAACGATATCCTTTGATTATGAAAAAATACGTATCCGAGAGGCAGCTTCAGGCCGGAACCCTGCTGAAGGACGGCGACTACGAGAGCATCAGGCAGATGCTCGGCCGTATCCGGGAGTATGCTCCGGACAGGCAGGTGCTGGCGGAACTGGACGGGAATAAAAACATCGTCTATTATACCTCGAAGGATCTTTACGAAGAGGTGATGAATCTGGGCGACGGGCTCCTGGACCTCGGGCTCGGGGGCGCGCATATCGCCATCATATCCGAGAATTGCTGCCGTTATGTCATTGCGGACATATGCATTTCCAGCGGCGTCGGAATCGTGACTCCCATCGATGCGAACGCTCCGGCCGCCCTGATGGGCACCCTTCTTGGGAAGTGCGACGCTACGGCCGCATTTTGCTCATCGGACTGTCTGGGCTTGCTCAAAGAGGCGAAAGAGTTCTGCCCTGCGCTTGAAACCGTCATCACGATGGACAAGAAAGTGGAAGGTCTGCCTTACTATGGAGAACTTGTCGAAAGGGGCAGGGAACTGGCACCGCGGAGCGTCTACCGCAATCTCACGCTGGACCTGGATGCTCCGGCAAAAATCCTCTTCACCTCCGGCACCACCGGCGCCAACAAGGGCGTGGTCCTTTCCAACGCCAACCTTGCCGCCAACATGATGAACTGCCTGGACAGTATAATGGTGGCGGGGGAGAACACCTCCATGAGCGTGCTCCCGATGCACCATGCGACCGAGATAAACACGCACATCATGGCCCGCATAGGCTGCGCACGGCTGACCTACGTCAACGACAACATGCGCAACATGATGGCCAATATCAAGATCTTCAAGCCGGACGTCATCACCGTGGTCCCGATGATAGCCAACGCATTCTACCGCAACATATGGGCAGGGGCGAAAAAGGCCGGCAAGGACGAAAAACTCCGCAAGGGCATAAAACTTTGCAATTTCCTGCGCAAATTCGGGGTGGACAAGACCCATGAATTGTTCCCGGACGTCTTTGCTCCTTTCGGTGGCAACCTGAATATGATAGTCTGCGGGGGATCGATGCTCAACCCTGTGGTAATCAAGGGAATGAACGATCTCGGAATACATATCGAGAACGGCTACGGCATTACCGAATGCGGCCCGCTGATTTCCATCAACGGAGACACCCTTTCAGAGCATCTCAGCGTCGGACGACCTTGCCCGGGGCTGGAAGCCAAACTGGTCAATGTGGATTCCGACGGCATAGGCGAACTGTGCATAAGGGGAAAGAGCGTTTCCCAAGGATATTACAAGGATCCCGAGGCCACTGCGGCCGTTTTCGGCAAAGACGGTTTCTTCAATACGGGAGACAGCGCGAAAATCGATACTAAGGGCCGTATCCTGCTGATGGGACGCAAGAAAAATACGATAGTCTTGTCCAACGGCAAGAACATCTGCCCCGAAGAAGTCGAAAACATCATAGAAACCAATCTGGACTACGCGGAAGACATCGTCGTCTATCAGGCATCGTTCAAGGGCAGGGAAGTGCTCTGCGCTGGCCTGTACATTTCGGACGAGGCGCGCCGTGCGGACAGGAAGGCGCTCGCGGCCGATATCGCGAAGGTGAACGCCGTCCTTCCTTCATATAAAAGGATAGAATATGTGGAACTTCCGGCCGCAGCATACGAGAAGACCTCCACGAGGAAGATTAAAAGAACCCAGCTTCCTGCGGAATGCTCCGGGGAAGGATTAATAATCAGTTAGTTATGAGTACGAAAGAAGAGATACTGGATATTATTCGCGAGTACGTCGAGCTTCCTGCAGAAGAAATCCCGACGGGGGAGGCCTTCAAGATGGCCGCGGGAATGGATTCATTCATCTTCATAGCGATGGTGGGGTCCATCGAGGAACGTTTCGGAATAAAAATACCCAACAGTGACCTGCTGGGTTTCAATACCTTGGACGACATAATTTCTTACGTCGACAGGAAAAAGGCTGAGTTATAGAGCTTTAAAACTGCAACGCAAGGGTCATCCCGGCAGCCGGTTCAAGACCGGAGGGCGTGCTCACGAAATCGACTGAAGGATATATCTTCGTGTCGAATGAGAACTTGCCTGAATTCTGATAGTGCATGTTCTTGACCTTGGCGACCCTGACGGCGTCACAGCTGGACCAGATTGCGACGCCGAGTTGGACAAGACCCGTAATCGTGGCTCCCATCAGGTTCTTTCTGGCGGCGTTGTTGTCGGTGAAACTAATTAAACCGTCCTCGTCAAATGCGATCTGTCCGTTGGAGTCGCGGACGACGAGTTCGTTCAGGTTATCTACAAAATTCTGCGCGACGATGTCGAGCGTGATGCTGGTGCCGAGGAATATCCATCCACGTCCGGTTTCTCGCATTTGCAGCTGGGATACGCCGGGGATAAAAAAGGATGCGAATCCGCTCCAGAACGTCTGGTAAGGATCTGCTTCCTGTTTGACATAATCCCTGTAGTCGTAAGTCTGCTTGAGTTCCTTGTACTTTACGGTTTGGGCGGAAAGCCCGGATGCTGTAAGCGCCGCGAGGGCGATGATCAGGATCAATTTCTTCATGACAGTTTGTTTTTTTGCAAATATATACAAATTTTCAGTCCGCTATGTCATTTGCTTCACAAGCCGCTATGTTACACAATTTATATTAAAACGGGAACCTGAAGCAAATAAGAACTTGAACAGCAATCGTTTTTTTATCAACGAATTAATGTATGCAATAGTTCTTATTTCTTTTATAGCATTAGTGCGTTACTAAGACTAAGTAGGTAAATCGTT
>JAEEIQ010000017.1 GCA_016281435.1 Bacteroidales bacterium | reverse complement strand
ACTGTACGGCATCAAAGACGAGAAACAGACCTCGGCAAGCACAAACAATTAATATATGGACAGAAGGAAGTTCATCGAAAGCCTGGCGGCTCTGGGCATAGGGAGCGCACTGCTCCCCACATCGGCATCAGCCATGCTGGCTCCGGAGAAGAAGGCACGGAAGAAGAAGGGCCCTGCAGGCCTGGACGACAACCTCGTATGCATAATCTCGGACCTTCACGTGCGCCCCGGCCGTTATCAGCAGGAGCATTTCGATAAGACCATCGATGAAATCCTTGCGCTAAATCCGCTTCCCCGCTATGTTCTCTGCCTGGGCGACATTGCGTACCTTACCGGGAAGCCGGAGGAATATGCTGCCGCAAAGGCTGGCCTGGACCGTCTGGAAGCGGCGGGGATGCAGCTCACCATGACAATGGGCAACCACGACCGCCGTGCGAACTTCGCGGAAGCATTCCCCGAAAAGGCGGCTGCGTCGGAACTCCCGGACCGCATGGTCTATACGGTTCAGACTCCGCGGGCGGATTTCATCCTTCTGGATTCGCTTCAGGAAGGGGATAATCACGACAAGTGGATTACTCCCGGAGCCATAGATGACAGTCAGCGGGCATGGCTGGAATCAAAGCTTTCCGGCTATACCGACAAGCCCGTATTCGTGATGGCGCACCATCCCCTGAATGAAACGAAAGTCGGCAAACTTCTCATGAATGCGCCTTCCTGCCGCGGCTATATCTATGGCCACGAGCATATATGGAAGACGGGTTGGGTACATGTCAATTACAGGGACAGGACCATGCTCCGAACCCTCTGCGTGCCTTCTACCGGTCACTGGGGAGACATTGGATTTACATTGCTGAAACTGGACTCCGACAAGGCTGAGGCCGGTTTCGTGCAGAGATGCTTCTTCTTCCCGAAGCCTTTGAAGGAAGGGGAGAACAAACCGTCGTTATGGACCGAGATCGAGCGCGACCACAAAGATGCCATTTGCGTTTTTCCGTTCTGAAACTTAAATTTGTAGAATGAAGATCCTGTTCCTGCTCCTGCAGTTCGTCATCACCTCTTTCGGGGCGGTGAACGACAGCACCATAGTACAGACCGAGGCAATCCAGAATGCGGTTGACGCCGCTGCCGTCAAAGGCGGCACCGTGGTCATCCCCAGGGGTGTATGGCTCTCAGGGGCCATCTTCTTCAAACCCGGCACCCATCTTCTGTTGGAAGAGGGGGCGGTGCTGAAGGGAAGCACGGACGTGGCGGATTTCCCGGATATCCCCGTGCACATTGAGGGCGTTCTACAGCCCTATGTGTCCGCGCTGATCAACGCGGACCGCTGCGATGGCTTCACCATCAGCGGAAGCGGAACCCTGGACGGCAACGGCCTGCCTTACTGGAAGGCATTCTGGGCGCGCAGGAAGGAGAATCCCGCCTGCACGAATCTGGAGGTGCGCCGCCCGAGGATGATAGGGATAAGCAACAGCTCGGACATTACCATAGAGGGGATACGTCTCCGCAATTCCGCTTTCTGGAACATACATTTATATAAATGCCGGAAGGTGAAGGTTTACGGGGTGGACATCTTCGCTCCTGTGAAACCCGTTAGGGCGCCTTCTTCCGACGGCATCGACCTGGATGCATGCGAGGACGTGCATATCAGGGGATGCTCTTTCGCCACCTGCGACGACCTCATCGCTATCAAGGGCGGGAAAGGTCCATGGGCGGATACCGACCCGGACAACGGGCCGGTGCGCAACGTGCTTGTTGAGGATTGCCACTTCGGGCATGGCCCTGGAGTGCTGGTATTCGGAAGCGAATGCGTGAAGGCGGACAGCATCGTGCTCCGCAACAGCACCGTGGACGGCACCGACCGTCTCGTATGGCTGAAAATGCGGCCGGATACCCCTCAGCGCTACAGCCATGTGCTGGTCGAGAATGTGAAGGGGCGGGTGAAATTCGTTTTCTTCGTGAAACCCTGGACCCAGTTCTTCGACCTCAAGGGTCGGAAAGACATACCGAAGTCCTATGCTTCCGACATCCAGATTCGTAACAACCAACTGCGTTGCAGGCGCTACCGCCTGATCGAAGAAGCGCCGGACCAGTACGAACTCGAGAACATAGTTTTCGACGGCAACAAGATAAAGCGGGACACTAACACGGACGAGAATAAGGTCGGCGCCTACACGCTGCCGGATCCTCTGGTATTTGCGGACGGACGTCCCGTTGCGGACAAAGACGACTGGAAGGCCCGCCGGAAGGAGATTCTTTCCATCTTCCAGAAGGAGATGTACGGGGTGATGCCCAAGTCTTCGCCCTTGTATCTGGAAGTGTTGAAGGAGGAAGATGCCCTTGACGGCGCAGCCATGAAGAGGGAAGTCCGGATGCGTTTCATGCCGGACGGAAAGGGCCCTCACGTCGACTGGCTCATCCTCTATCCCAAAAAGGCCGACAGACCCGTTCCAGCCATCATCTCCCTGAACTATTACGGCAACGACACCGTCCTGGACAACGACGCCCTGGTGCGTGCCCAGGGAAAAACCGTCACCGT
>JAEEIQ010000016.1 GCA_016281435.1 Bacteroidales bacterium | reverse complement strand
GGGAATTGCGGGAAGCAGAAGGAAAAGAAGTACGACAAGGTCCTGATCCTTTACCAGGCGGGCCGCAACAGCCTGTCCGAGGAATTGCAGGCTGACATCAACGAGCTCAAGCAAGGCGACCTCCCTGCCGCGGGGGACAATAAGGCCATCGTGATCATCAGCCACCAGCCGACCTCATACGGGCTCTACGGAATCAAGACGAAACCCTGCATCATACGCCTTTACAAAGATAAGAAAGGCCTGCCGGTCCTGGACACGCTCATGCGTCTCGGGGAGAGCGACCTGCTGACGAAAAAGGAAGTGATGTCCCGCAGCCTGAACTATGTCGCCGAGACTTTCAAGTCCGACCACTACGGGCTGATCCTCGGTTCCCACGGCAATGGCTGGCTACCCGTCGACTATTTCGCCCATCCCGACAAATACAAAGTCTCGGCGGGTGGGACAGGGGCCAAGGCGGCGCCCCGCATCACTTTCCCCAACGGTCCCGTCCCCTTCGAAGAGACGGAGCCGCTGCCGGGGCCCAAGGTCCGTTCCTTCGCGGAAGAGCGTGTCAACGAAGGCGGCACCCTGTATGTCTATGAGATGGACATCAAGGACTTGGCCGCGGGCATCCCTTTCCACTTCGACTATATCCTCATGGACGTCTGCCTCATGGGCTGCGTCGAGGTGGCGTATGAGTTGAAGGGCAAATGTGACCGGATCGGTTTTTCCCCGACGGAAATCCTGTCTTTTGGTCTGGATTATTCGAAAGTCACCGCCCGTCTCTTGAAAGACGGCGACCCCGACATCCGGGGCGTCATGGATGATTATTTCGACTCCTATTCCGCCATGTCCGGGGACTATCAGTCCGCCTGTTACTCCCTGATTGACTGCAGCAAACTGGATGCGCTCGCTTCCGCCTGCCGGACCGCTTTCGAGGAAGGGAGAGCCGCCATCGCAGCCGTCAAGCCTTCCGCCGTGCAACCCTTCTTCCGTGCCTCCCGCCACTGGTTCTATGACCTGAAGGACATCCTGGACAAAGCCGGAGCGGGATCTTCCGCCGTCGACAGGGCTTTGGAGCAGTGTGTCATCTACGAAGTGCATACCCAGGCTTTCATGCCCCATTCCGGCGGTTTCGTCTTCCGGGCTTTCTGCGGCCTGAGCATGTATCTGCCCAACGACGGCAGTGCTTATCTGGACGCATATTACAAGACATTGGCCTGGAACAAAGCGACTTCGCTTGTCCAATAAGATTTTTTTCCTATCTTTGCCGCGCATTTTGAAAAAGCCCCGCGCTTTTTGGTGCAATGGGGGCTGCTTTTGACAGCCTGAGTAACACATTTTAACAAACAGACAATGCAGCATTTTGAATTGAAAGGCCAGATCCGTCAGGCCGCCAACAAAGCCGTCATCAAGGCTTTCCGCCGTCAGGGCCTCGTCCCTTGCAACCTTTATGGTCTCGGTATGGACAATGTCCTCTTCACCGTCGACGCGAAGGAGCTCAAGGGCCTCACCAACACTCCGAAGTCTTACATCGTGGACCTCAAGCTTGACAATGGCCAGGCTTATACCGCCGTTCTTCACGAGCTCCAGTGGCATCCCGTCTCCGACGAGTGCCTGCACGTGGACTTCCTCGCCGTCGACGAGGTGAAGCCCATCGCGATCATGGTCCCGCTCGTCATCTCCGGTCACGCCGCCGGCGTGCAGAGGGGTGGTAAGTTCTACCAGCTTCTCCGTGAGGTGAAGGTCTGCGCCAAGATGGCCGACCTGCCTGACTCTCTCCCGATCGACATCACTCCCCTGCAGCTGGACCAGCAGTTCAAGGCCGGCGACCTCCAGGTGGAGAATGTCACCATCCTCACCCAGAAGGGTGCCGTCATCTGCGGCGTCAAGTCCACCCGCAACAGCGTGGCTGAGGCTCCCGCCGAAGAGTAATGTGCTTCTTCCGGAGAAAGAAAGAGATTGTCGATCCCGGTATGAACTATCTGGTCGTCGGATTGGGCAACATCGGAAACGAATACGCCCATACGAGGCACAATCTCGGATTCATGGTATTGGATGCCTGGGCGCAGGCATCCAATATCCTTTTTGAACCTGGGCGTTACGGCTCCGTCGCCACCGTCTCATACAAAGGCAGGAAGATCCACCT
>JAEEIQ010000015.1 GCA_016281435.1 Bacteroidales bacterium | reverse complement strand
GTTCAGGCCGATGTCGCCCAGGTTGGCCATGAAGTCCGCGTGGAACTTGCGTCCGGCCTCCGCCGCGTAGCCTACGTGCTTGTAGGAGAACCTTGCGCCCGTATGGACGTCGGTGATGATGGGGAACACCAGGGTCTCGTCATTGCCCTTCCAGGCGGCGTAGCGGCGGTAGGCCTCCCTGACCTGGGGCTTCACGAACTTCTTGTTGTCGGAAAGCCTGTCCTCCCTGGCCATCACCTGGTCGTCGTACTCCCGCTCCGCGATGGTGGGGGTGGAGTACTTGAAGATCAGGGTCTGCAGCTTGTCGTAGTCGAAAAACTCGAGCCTGAGCGCGTGGGTGCCCTTTCCGAGGACCTTGGAGAACTTTTTCTCTATGGGTCCGTGGGCGCCGTCGTTCTCCACCAAGAGTTCGCCGTCGATATAGAAACGGCTGCCGTCGTCGGTCGTCAGGGTGAAGCTGTATTCTTCTTCAGCGCCCACCTTGAGCGGTGCCTCCAGGAGCATTGCGTAATGGTCCATCATGTCGTCGACTCCCCGGAGGTCGATGTTGGTCCAGGCGCCCTGCAGGTCCGGTTCGCCGAGGGTGGCGAAATCTTCCGGCAGGACCCGCTCAGGCCAGTCGTACCAGATTTTATATTTTACGGGTGTCTGTTCCGCGCAGGCCGTCAGGAAGAGGGCCGCAGCAAGGAGGATGGTAGGAAGTTTTTGCGTTCTCATATCGTAAAAATACGAAAAAAAACGAAAAAAGGCGGGGGCTCTTGCAAGAAGGCCCCCCGCCGGAGATGGATATGATTCGGTCCTGCGAGCGAAGCGCGGACCACCCGAAGCATCAGAAGATAAGGAACGGACGGACTCCTGCCGAGCCGGACTTGGCGCGGGTGGCCGGGCCCTCGGAATAGACGATGTAGGCCTGGGTCTTGTCGGTGTTCACTTCGTTGATAGTCCAGTATGCATCAGTGCTGTACGGGAATACGGCATTGCCGAAACCGGCTTTTTCTATCTGGCTGTTGAGGGTTTTCATCACAGTCGTGTTATACAACTTTCCGTCCTTGTCCGCAATGTGGTCCCAGTTCCATATCGTCGGGACGAACCAGGGACGCATCACCCAGGTAAGCGAAGAATTGGATTTCGGGAACGGACAGCAGTTGAGCTCATACCCCGGCTCGCCGTAGTTCCATACCATATTCGCAGGAAGAATGCTGTGTGAACTGCCCCTCCATACGTTGTACTGGTGCGCGGCGATGGTAAGGTTGAAACCGTTCATCATATTCTGTTGCGATGAGCCGGACAGGATGGAATTCCCTCCGTAAGCGTTCTTGAGCTCCGTGGACCAGTTCGCATTGCTGTCCACGTGGTCGTTCTCGGCGCACCACTTCGAAGCGACGGCGTTGTACATCGAAATCGCGAAGCCGTGGATCTTGCCGGACGTCAGGAGAGTTCCGGTGGTCCCGCCGACGTTGGGACCGTAGGTGACAAGTTCGTAGGGATTCACGAGACCGGTCGTCGTCGGGTAATCCACCTCTTCGCCCGTGAAGAATGTGGTCACTATACCGACGATCTTGTACCCGCTCGGTACGGACAGGGAGACGTTGTCGAGCCAGATGTCCTTGACCTTGTAGTGCGATGTCCCGTATGCCGTCTTGAAGAGGACCCGCAGGCCGCCGTCAATGATCTTGTAGGTATGCGTCGAGGAATTGTACGCCACGTAATCGAACAGTTTCGGCTTGGAGACGTCGATCGTCGTCGGGCACAGGGTGAGGAATGCCCTTACGCTAGGCTTCTGCCACACGGATATCGTGAAGGTCGTGTTGAGCGTGTTGATATGCTCGTTCGCGGTGCCGAAATTATGCTCGGTGGGGTCCTTGATCGTGAATGTCCTGCCGCTCGCCCGTGTCACTTTCCAGTAAGACTTGTCGGACGGCACGGTGATTTCCACCTTCTGGCGTGCTGTCGACGGGGAAACGGTGGCGTTGAGCGTGTAATTGGTATTTGAAAGCACCCATTTCAGGTCTTTCGCTGGCGTGTTGATAGAATAGGAGACCGAAGTCGGGTCGGACCAGGTCTTTACGTTAATCGTGCCCGTGACGCCGGAAATGGAGCCTCCGCTGGTGTAGGCCGCAATCTTGACTGTGGCCTCCTGGGCGACCGAGATGCACTTCAGTGTCAGTCCGTCGGAGGAAACCATCACGCCGGATCCTGAATCCACGGTCACCCTGGCTCCGCTGTTGGTAGCGACGCTGCCGTCGGTATAGGTGATCCTATAACTAAGGACGGCATTGATGGTCGGCGTGATGTGCAGCGCATCGTCGTCGTAGAGCGGATCGTCGGTCTTGTTCAGGATAGTGACAGTGCGGGGTGCGGGCGGACTTACCTTCACGGCGCAGGTTGCGGTCTTCCCGCCGTCGACGGTCGTGACCGTTATGGTGGCGTTGCCTTCTTTTATCGCCTTGACCAGTCCCGACGAGGAGACGGTGGCGACGGAAGTGTTGGATGAGGACCAGGTCACGGCACTGTTCGATATGCCGGTAGGCAATACAGTGGCCGTCAGGGTCTCGCTATTGCCGGCGGCCAGGGCCAGGCTGGTCTTGTTGAGCGAAACGCTGGTCGGGTGGTTGTCGGTGTCTATGTCCACGGAAAGGACGGCCACCTTGCCGGCAGTCAGATTCTTCCCGGACGGGACGGTGATCTCACGTATCGTGGTCCTGTTGGTTCCGTTGGCCGTGATGGTAAGTTTCGTGCCCGCGACCTGTGCGGGCAGGCACGCAATCCAGATGTTCGATTTGTTGGTCGTGTTCACAGTCACCGACTTGGCCGTGCCGCTCGATGCCGCGGTGATCTTTGGATTGGTGGCGTTGAAGTCGAATACAGCCTTGCCGGAAAGCGGCACGGTTGCGGTCACCGTCACGGTCTTGAGCGTTCCAAGCCTGTCGGCGTTGTTCAGGGTCAGGCATATATAGGAGGTCATATGCTTGGGCGAGAACGTAACCTTGGCCGGTATCTGGGTATAAATGGCGGTCTTCGCGCCCAGGACCATAGCCTTCTCGTCAGGAGACGAGGCCGTGGGAGTCTGGTTCCCGGGAACTGATATCTCGGTCTGGGAAATCGTATGGGAGGTGACGCAGGAATACGGACTTACAAGCCGGAACTGAACGCTTTTCAGCGTGGATACGTCCACCTTCTTGTTTATTTTCGCGGTCTTCTTGTCCGATGAGGGAGTGACGTCGGCGGAGACGCCTGCGCCTGTGCCCGAGCCGCTGGCGGACGTTCCATTATAAATAAAGAACACCTTCTGGTTCGTAGTCCAGAGGACGGGGACGGACGTGCCGGACGGAGTGCCGAAGATGGTCTTGGTCTCGACTTCTTCGGGATCCGCGGCTTCCTCGTCCTGCGGGTCATCCATTTCTTCTATCGAGAACTCCACCGCGCACGGGTAATCGGGCTCGGCAAGTTCTTTCTGGCAGGCAGTCAGCGCGGCCGCTGCGGCCATCATTGCGGTTATGCTTTTGTAAAGTGTTTTCATAAGGCAAGTCTTTTTAGAATTCACCCCAAGAATCAAGTGTCCCAGGCTCAACGTAATCGCTTTCGCCGCTGGTCTCGCAGATAGAACTGCCGGCCTCGAAAGGCACGACACACAGGCTGGGAGCTTCGTACGGCTCCCCGGATGGATAATAATTAAGTTTCATCATTGTTGAGGCGTTAGAGTTAAACTTCGGGTTCAAATCTGTCTGCAAGGTACGCACAAGTAATGAAATAAACTTGAGTAGAATTACTCATTTTGCCCCGAATGAGTAAGTAAATGGGTAAATAATGCACTGAATATGAATTTATTTCTCGATATTTGAATAAGCATTTGAACAATGATGGGCAGAGTAACTATAAAATGGATGGCAGGCTTCCTTCTGGTGATTGGAACCCTCGCCGGAGCGTGCCGGAAGCCTATTGTGAAGGATTCCGGGCAGAAGGTCCGCGATGCGCTGGACCGTGCCGAGACTATGGTCTCGCTGTCGCAGTATGAGGAAGCGGTGGGATATGGCTTCGAGGCTCTCAATCTGGCGGAGTCTATGTCCGGAGAGACTGCGAGGCAGCTCACGTGCG
The DNA here is from genome assembly GCA_016281435.1 of Bacteroidales bacterium. The sequence goes on along the minus strand of JAEEIQ010000015.1, from coordinate 3,321 downwards.
AGTCGCACACGGTCCTTTCACGGGTCTATCTCCAGGCGATCCAGGATTCCCTTGCCTGGGAGCACGCCTGCGAGGCCGAGCAGATGGCGGTGAAGATACGCGACGATTCCCTTCTTGCCACCGCGCTCTTCCTGAAGGGTCAGGTCTGCTCCTATGCCGGCGTCTCCGAAGAAACCGCGAGGGACGACGAGGCCCTCGAATATACGCTCCGCGCTCTCTCCATCGCCGAGAAGGCCGGATTTGCGAACATCGCCACCGACGCCCGCTATCAGCTTTCCGAAATCTATGTGAACAAGAACCGCTGGAACCTGGCCCTTGACCCGGAGCTGTACGAGAAGGCCGGCCTCTGGCTGGAACGTGCCGAGGACTCCGATCCGGAAGTGCCGTCCATACGCTCGATGCGCTACCATTTCCGCTATCTTCGCCAGGGCAACAGGACGGACGAGTCCATCGCCTATTGCGAGAAGATGGTCGAACTCGCCTCCGAAGACAACCACCTGCTCCGGCAGCAGATGTGGGACCATCTGACCAATATGTACCTGCAGAGCGGACGCTACGACAAAGCGGCCGAATCGCACAGGGCCTTCTCCTACGAGATGCAGAAGTTCATCCGCCAGAAAGAGGACAAGGTGATGCAGGAGCTGCAGATGATGTATGAGGTGGAGATGAAGGACAGGCAGATACGTATGCGCAACGATCTGGTCATACTGCTTGTCGTTTTGCTCTTCGTCTCGCTGGTCGCGGTGTATCTGTTCGTCCGTCTTAACCGTAAGATATCCCAGCAGAACAGGATGATAAAGCATATCTCCAAGAGCCGCGAGGTGCTGTTCGCCGCCATTGCAAGCGACTTGAAGGACCCCGAACTGGAAAGCATCCAGAACGAGGACGTCCTTGCCTTCATACGGAAATGGCCGGAGATGAGCGAGGCAGAGATTGCCCGCGAAAGCGCCATACTGACTGAAGGCGACGACGCGCTGGACCCGGCCGTGGCGAAGTATGTGTCGGAGCTGATGCTGTCTCGCAAGAAGACCCTCTCCAAGATAGGTCTCTCAGACAGGGAGCGCGAGGTCATCGCCCTGAGCAAAGAAGGCCTGACGGACAAGCAGATCGCCGAGAAACTCTTCCTCAGCCCCCGCACCGTCAGCAACCACAAGCAGCACATCTACGATAAACTGGACGTGAGTAGCAACTCCGAAATGCTCAAGAAAGTCCGGGAGTTGGGGTTGTGAGAAGGGGGGGGCTCGCTCCAAAAAAAAATTGCCACCCCTGTCCGGAATTGATTGCGGATTGAAACTCGTCAGGCCTGCAAAGTGCCCTCCCGGATCCCCTCCGCACGCAGACATACTGGGCAACGTCATTGGAGCGTGGCGGCCGACTAACAAAAAAGCACCTGCTATTCCGCAAGTGCTTTTTCTTGGTCTGGATGACTGGACTTGAACCAGCGACCTCCTGGTCCCTAACCAGGTGCGCTACCAACTGCGCCACATCCAGATATGTGGGGGCGGAGAGTGAGGGATTCGAACCCCCGGAGCCTTTCAGCTCAACAGTTTTCAAGACTGCCGCCATCGACCACTCGGCCAACTCTCCATACCGAATGGGACCGCAAATTTATCTCTTTTTACTGAATTTGCAAAAAAAACTATCCCTTTTCTTCTTTCGGAAGTGCAAAGGGATGCTATTCCGCCTGCTGCGCCCGGTATTCCGTGGGGGTCAGGCCGGTGTGAAGCTTGAAATATTTGTAGAAAGATGCCTGGGTGTCGAAGTTGAGGTTCGCCGCGATCTCCTTGATGCGGTTGTCGCTGTAGCGCAGGGCGTGCTTGGCGCGCAGGACTACCGCCGCGTTGATGACGGCGTCGATGGTGCTGTCCGCGACCTCCCGCACGGCGAGCGCTAGCTGCCGCCGGCTGACCTTGAGTTCGTCGAGATAGAAATCCACGTCCCTGCGCCTTTCGCAATGCCTTGCCACGGCGAACAGGAAAGAGCTGACGAGCTTCTGGCGGGCGCTGTCCGGGGCGGGACCGTTCCCCGAGAAGGGGATGGCGGGGATGTCACCGGTGGTGTGCTGATAGTTGCGCCATACGCTTTTCATCTCGAAGCTCATCGCCTTGCATATCATCATCACGGTGTTGTCGGAATTCCTGCTGCGGTTGAGGGTGATGGAGCGCATTATGTTGATGAAGTCCTTCAGCTCACGGCGGTCGTTTTCGTCAAGCGGCAGGGAGCGGGGGGTGAAGAACACCTTCGCCAGGGCGATGTCCGGCTCGATTTCGTCCGCATACCGGTCGTTCACCGCGAATACGATGCATCTGACCTCGCCGGTGGTTCCGCTCTGGCGCTGTACCGTGATGATGTCGCCGGGGAAGCCCACGGCCAGCCAGCCGGGGCGGAGCTTGAAAGGCACGCCGTTGCAGGTGAACGATATCATCGACTGCTGGCAGTACATCAGCGTGAGGCAGCCCAGCACCCTCGGCACGCCGAGGTTGAACTCCACCGTCTCCGAGCGCTTCAGCGACGCGAAGAAGTAGTCATCCGTGCTGCAGATGATGCCGTCGTAGGGGAACAGGTGCGCAAGCTTTCTGAAGGAAATCGATCTCATCTGATATGTTTTTCCGCTGCCAATATACGGATAAATTATCTAATTTTTTACAATCGTTATCCTTTTTAGCACCATGAATAGTAATTAACCGTGCGCCTATATATATTTGTCTTGCCTTTGAAAACAAGGCGGATCAATATCGTTATAATAGTCGCAGACAAGAACTGTGGAAGGCTTCAAACGGATCTGATACTGTGACTGTCGAAAAACTTTCACACACCGGGAAGGACAACCTTCCCGGTTTTTTGTTGCTATACCACCGTCAGCCCGAGGCCGGGCGCATCCGGGAGGACCAGCTTCCCGCCGTCCACCGTCACCCCCTTGAACGGATCGTTCGTAATCAGGATGTTGCCGTCCAGGTCCGCGAAATCCATCACCGGCGAAAGCTGCGCCGCCGCCGTCACCGCGCACGAAGTCTCCACCATGCAACCTATCATCACCTTCATCCCCCTGGCGCGGGCGTAGTTGATCATCTGCCGTGCTTCGTACAGCCCGCCGCACTTCATCAACTTGATATTTATGCCGTGGAACGCCCCGCAGACCTGGTCTATGTCCGAAAGATGCTGCACCGATTCGTCGGCGAAGATGGGAAGCGGACTGCGCTCCTTGAGCCAGGCATTGTCCTGCAGGCTCGCCATCGGCTGCTCCACCATCTGCACCCCGTGGGCCTTCAGCCAGTGGATCATCTCTATGGCCAGGAACTTGTCCTTCCACCCGCGGTTCGC
>JAEEIQ010000014.1 GCA_016281435.1 Bacteroidales bacterium | reverse complement strand
CGTAAGGGAGGCGAATGAGGCCGCCTGCACGAACCACCATGTCCCGTGGTTGTTCTTCGCGTTCATTTCCTTTATCCCGTACGGATGGGTGGTAAGCCATTCGAGGTACTGCGCGAACCAGGCCTTGCACCCGGCGGCGCATTCTTCGCTGATCGCGTCCTTTTCAGAGAATCGGAGGACCGACTGCGCCACCTCGATGAGATGTATGGTATCGATGATCCCAATCCCGCGCCCGGTGGCGATGCCCTTGATGGCCTGGGCGTACTCGAGGGAAGGGTTCATCATGGTCTCCGGGTCAATGAACCAGGCCCGCAGGTGCTTTTCGGCCGCGGCGGCGTAGCGTCCGTCGCCGGTGAGTATCCATGCCGAGCAGAGGTTGCCTACAAGGCTGCTGAAGGCGACCATCGCGTGGCGGTGTTCGGAGAAATTATCCGGATTGCTCTCCCCGTCGCGGCGGATGTAGGGGCCGTCGGGATTCTTCGGATCCGGCCACCAGTAATCCCCTTCGGAGTAGAAATCGTGGAGCCCGCCGGCGCTGCGTTCGCAACTCGATGCCGTGACGGTCACGGGTTCTGCGGAGAGCCCGGCTTCGGCCTGCGCCAGGATATGAGCGGAAAGGGGGGCTTCGACGGCCTTGCGGACCGTATCGGTCCCGCAACCCGACAGGACGGCCGCCAAAAGAATTGGAAGAATCTTTTTCATAATGTACAAATATATGGAATTTTATTATATTTGCATATTAACCTTCAAGTTTAGTCGAGTATGAGTGAGCCTGTTTGGATAAGCAGATCCAGGGATATCGCCCTGAAAGTAAACGCCGCCCTCGCCGCGCAGAAGATGACGAAACAGGAGCTGGCCTCCCGGCTCGGAGTGTCGCCGCAGTATGTCAGCAAACTCGTAAGGGGAGGAGAGAATCTCACCCTTGAGACCCTTTCGAAGCTAGAGGCCGCCCTCGGCATCTCCCTTTCAGGAGAGGGGCGCAGGCAGTTCCGCCGCCATGAGGGCTCCGCATACGGCACATCCCCTTTCCTCACTTATTCCGCATGTTCGGTCAACCCTGAAATCAGGGTGCGCAAGGCTCTGGTATTCGAGGGGAACATCCCGGAGAGCCTTGAGCCGAAGCAGGTCCGCGTCTGGTACAAGAGCCACTGCTCGGCGAGGATTCCGGAGGACGAGATGTGTGTTACCTCATACATACAGTATCAGGTCGATTCGCGCCTGTGCGCGGACATCGAGCTCACTTTCGCTTTTACTGTCAGGGATCTCGGACGCTCGCTGCGCATCGCAGGGGACGGGAAATTCGATTGCGAGGAAGGGCTGCTGGAGAGCCTGCTCGTCGAGGCCTGCGCCGGCGCGAGAGGATATGCGGCCGCCCTTTTCGGAGCGACCGCACTGAGGGAATATCCCCTTCCTGAATATGACATCGAGGCCCTTCTGGCCTGCAACAGCCTGTCAGCCTAGAGCTTGTTCCAATAGACAGTCTCGCCGATCCCCATTACGCTGCCGCGCAGTTTCAGCTTCTTGTCTGAAACGAAAACTGCCGTGACATTGGCTTTGAGGCCCCTCTGCGGGTCATAGATCTTGGCCCCGTCCCACTGCTTCTTTTCGGCGTTGTATTTAAGCCCGTTGATCAGGACCACCTGGTCGGCCGGCGTGGAACGCAGGCTCTTGTCAGGGTTCTTCTCGTCGAGGAACTTCCTGCCGTTGGCGTCCTTGTCGTTCTTGAGCCAGAAAATCTGGCACTTGTAAGTGCCGTCGGAGTTCTTCGTGAATCGTACCTTGCTTTCATCCCCGTTCTGGACGAGGTAGTACTCGCCGAGGATGCTGTCACCCTTGTCGTTGAGGGCGGTCTGCGCAGCCGAGGGCAGGATGGCGGCCAGGGCCAGCGCTACTGAAAAGAAAAACTTTTTCATGGATGTATATTGAAAATCATTTCCCGTTGAAATCAAAAACCAGGCCGTAGCGGACCGTGTTGACCCTTGTCATGCTGCGGACGAGGTCTTCGTACGGCTCATACCTGTTGTCGAAGCAGCCCTTGTTGGAGTTGAGGTTCGACGGATCGACGTTCTTCGCCGTGGGGTCGTTGTCCTGGTACTTGAACCACGACCATCCGATGCAGTTCCGGGTCCCGAGGAGCCCGATGATGAAGTTCTCGTAGTGGATGCCGCGGTCCTTCTGCGTGTGGACCAGCCATCCGGCGCCGGTCACGTTGCTGAGCCCCGAGTCCTCCGCCTTCGTGTAGAACTCGGTGATTATGAACGGCTTGTCTGCCCATTCCTGCCAACGCTCCACGTCCTTCTCCCTCACGCTCCAGAAGCCGTAATAGTTGATGGAAATAACGTCGCACCACCGTCCCGCCGCCTCATAGACCGGGCGGATGTACTTCGCTCCGCCGTGCAGGCGCGTGCCGAGATACAGGTGGTCCGGGTCGTATTTCTTGAGAATCTTGCTGACGACGGAATAGTAGCGCTCCGCCACGAAGCCGGCGAACTCTTCCCTGAGTTCATCCGTGATTCCGTCCCGCGTGACTCCCTTTCCGCGGAGCCATTCTTCGGCCGCCTTGCGCCCGAAATCATCCTCCGGAAGGTCCAGGTAGCCCTCCAGGTTCTTCTTGCTAAGGGGCATCTCGTTGTCGGAGAAATATCCGAGCACGTTGGGGTCGTCCTTGTACCTGGCTACGGCCTGGGCGATCTTCTTCTCGCAATACTCCTCGAACCCGGGATCGAAGGCCAGGATGCACTGGTTGGGGTATCCGGTGTTGCCGGAGAGCTGGCGCGCCACTCCCTTCTGCCGCCCGTATCCGTTCATCAGGCCGAGGAAGGGGCAGTAGGACATCTGCATTTCCGGGACGAGACGGTTGTGCAGGCGTATGGCCTCGTCGTCGGACCATGTCCCCGCGCCGTTGAAACCCCAGGAAGCGATCTGCTTCCCAGTTTTCAGGATCCAATCCTGCGGGTCGGCGAACTTTTCCTTGAAACTCCGCTTGTTGGTCTCTCCGCCGCCCTGGCGTATTCCGACCACGACCGCGTCTATGTGCAGCCGGCCTTCCGGATCCACGAAGAACCAGCGGCCGTTGTACTTGCAGGTGCGGTAGAAGCCCGTTCCCTCGAGCTGCGGCCCGTCGGCGAGGCTCCCGTAGCGGTTGAGCCTGTCCGGCGCAGAAGGGGCGGACGGCAGATTGTCCACCGTCACGGACGGGTACATCTTCCAGCTGGTCTTTTCCGGGTGGGCCTTGTTCCATTCCCGCGCCTCGACGTTGACGGGGCCTTTTTCCTGGGCCTGGGCTCCGGCGCATGCGAGCGCAAGGAGCAGGGCGAAAATCTTTCTCATTCTGGGTGTATTTTTCGCCAAGATAAGCAGAATCCGGCACAAATACCAATAATTTGGGATTGATTGCATGGCCCCGGAGAGCTAACTTTGCAGCCGTAATGACCATTAACGAGTTGGAAACAGGCCGGTCGGCGGAAATCGTCTCCGTGGGAGGCGAGGGCCCCGTCCGGCTCCATATCCTTGGGATGGGGCTGATCCCCGGTGCAAAGATGAAGGTAGTGAAAAGGGCGCCGATGGGCGACCCTGTCGAATTGTTGGTCAACGGGTTCTCCCTTTCGCTCCGCAGCTCGGAGGCAGCCTGGATAGAGGTGCGCGAAATCGACGGGAACGAAGAGCGGCCCCTTTCCGGCTGCGGCGCCGACAACGCCGCCTACAATGTCTATCTACATGACCACAACGCCCACCCTGGCCTCGGCGAAGGCGGAAAATACCATTCCAAGGACCACGAGAACCCCGTCCCGAAGGGGACCGTGCTGCGCTTTGCGCTTGCGGGCCAGCAGAACTGCGGCAAGACCACGCTGTTCAACGTCCTGACCGGCTCGAACCAGCATGTCGGCAACTTCCCGGGAGTCACCGTGGACCGCAAGGAAGGCGTGCTGAAGGGCCATCCGGATGCCACCGTCACCGACCTGCCAGGGATCTACTCCCTGACTCCGTATACGGCCGAAGAGCTGGTCTCCCGCGAGTTCATACTGGATCCGGACACCCGCGGCCTTATCAACATAGTGGATGCCGGCAACATCGAGAGGAACCTCTACCTGACGCTTCAGCTGATGGAGCTGAACGTCCCGATGGTGCTGGCCCTGAACATGATGGATGAGGTCCGCGGGAACGGAGGTTCCATACGCATCAACGAGATGGAGCGCATCCTCGGCATCCCGGTCGTCGGCATCTCCGCCGCCCGCAACGAGGGCATCGACGAGCTCGTCGAGCATGCTGTCCACGTGGCCCGTTACCAGGAAAGGCCCGCCCGCACCGATTTCTGTGACAAGGACGACCACGGCGGAGCGGTCCACCGCTGCCTGCACGGGGTCATACATCTTATAGAAAACCACGCCGAAGCCGCCGGTATCCCGGTCCGCTTCGCCGCCTGCAAGCTGGTGGAAGGGGACTCCGAGGTGGAAAAGGCCCTCGGGCTCAGCGCCGAGGAGAAGGAGATGATAGAGGGAATCGTCTTGCAGATGGAAAAGGAACGCGGGCTGGACCGCGCCGCGGCGATAGCCGACATGCGCTACTCCTTCATCCACCGCCTCTGCAGCCAGACCGTCGTGAAGCCCGGAATCAGCAAGGAATACCGCCGCAGCTCGATGATAGACCGCGTCCTTACGGGGCGCTGGACTGCCATCCCCATCTTCATCGCGGTGATGGCCCTCGTCATCTGGCTCACTATAGACGTGCTCGGGGCTCCGCTCCAGGACCTTCTGGACCGGGGGATAGGCTGGCTCGGAGGAGTCGTGGACTCCGCGATGGTCCGGGGCGACGTCAATCCCGTGATACGATCCCTTGTCGTCGATGCCGTCTTCGGCGGCGTCGGTTCCGTGGTAAGTTTCGTTCCGGTCATCATAATCCTCTTCTTCTTCCTGTCGATGCTGGAAGACAGCGGATACATGGCCCGCGTGGCCTTTGTAACGGACAGCCTGCTCCGCAAGCTCGGTCTTTCCGGACGCAGCATAGTCCCGCTCCTGATCGGGCTCGGATGCTCCGTTCCCGGAATAATGGCCACGAGGACCCTGCCTTCAGCCCGTGACCGCATAAAGACCATACTGCTCATCCCGTTCATGAGCTGTTCGGCGAAACTGCCCGTATATGCATTCCTTTCAAGCGCGTTCTTCCCCGGCCACGGCGGGCTGGTCCTTGTGTGCCTGTACCTCCTGTCGATACTGGTCGGGGTTGTCGTCGCG
>JAEEIQ010000013.1 GCA_016281435.1 Bacteroidales bacterium | reverse complement strand
TTCGTCTCCGTCCCGGGAATGGTCGCCGCGTCGCAGTTCTCGTACATGCAGATGGTCCTCGGATTCATCGCCGGCTATGCCGCCGTGGCCTTCATCCTGCTGCCGCTGTACTACAACCTGAAAAGCATCTACGCCTTCCTCGAGACCCGCTTCGGGCGCACCGGAAGGGTCACCGGGGCCGTGTTCTTCCTTGTCTCGAAATACCTCGGCTGCGGGGTCCGGATGTTCCTTACCGCATCAGTGCTGCAGATGTTCCTGTTCGACCCGCTGGGCATCCCCTTCGCGGTCAACGTCGCGCTCACGATGCTGATAGTCTGGGGCTATACCTTCCGCGGAGGAGTGAAGACCCTCGTATGGGTGGACATGTTCCAGACCTTCGCGATGCTGGGAGCCGTCGTGCTCTGCATAGTCTTCGCTGCGAACCGGATGGGCCTTGACCTCAAAGGCCTTGTAAGCACGGTTTCCGGCAGCCCGCTCTCCCGCACCTGGTTCTTCGACGACCCGCTCGACAAGAGGTATTTCTGGAAACAGTTCCTCGCCGGAGCCTTCACCGTTGTGGCCATGACCGGCCTGGACCAGGACATGATGCAGAAGAACCTTTCCTGCCGGAACCTGCGCGAGGCACGCATCAACGTGCTTTCGTACGGGGTGGCCTTCGTACCGGTGAACCTGCTTTTCCTCTCGCTCGGAGTGCTCCTCTACACCTTCAAGGACCGCATCGGGGTCGAAATCGCCGGCCCCGACAGCCTGTTCCCGACGATTGCGACGGGGTACATGCCTGCGGCTGTCGGGGTGCTTTTCATCCTCGGTCTCGTCGCCGCCGGGTTCAGCAGTTCCGGCTCCGCCCTGACCGCCCTCACCTCATCCTTCACCCTGGACATACTCGAAGCGGACAAGAAGCGCTCCGGGAAGGCCCTGGACAAGGTCTGCAGGCTGGTCCATGCGGGCAACGCCGTGCTTATGGGCCTTCTTATCTGCGCATTTTCCGCACTGCGGGAGACCAGCGTGATCAACGCTGTCTATACGATCGCAGGCTACACTTACGGGCCGCTCCTGGGCCTGTTCTGCTTCGGCCTCCTCTCGAAAAAGGAACTGCGCCGGCCGCTTGTCCCCTTGGTCTGCATACTCGCTCCCGCACTGACTGCCCTCCTCGCCGCCAACAGCGAACGCTGGTTCGGCGGCTACCAGATGGGCTTCGAGATACTTCTCGTCAATGCCGCACTGACCTGCCTCGGACTGGCGGTGATAACGCGGAAATCCTGATTTCCTTTGCTTGTGAAATCGCTCATCGGTTGAACAACTTCGGTGAGGGGGAAGGGCGGTTTCAATCACGGCGGGAACCAACAAAAAAGGCCGGGACTCATTGAGCCCGGCCCTGGAGTGAATCTATCAGAAATTACTTCTTGATAGCGTCCTTGGCAGCGTTGGCGCCAGCTTCGATAGCGGTCTTGGCGACGTCGGCGGCAGCAGCCTCGGCGGCTTCCTTGACGGTCGTCTCAGCAGCCTTGTTTTCCTTGCACTCGGCAGCCTTTTCGCACTTCTCGCACTGAGTGCACTCTGCTTCCTTAGCAGCCTTCTTGTTGTTGCCACAAGCGGAGACAGCTACGAGAGCGGCCGCAACGGCAAGAACCATAAGAACTTTCTTCATGATGATAATACTTTAACCGGTTAAACTTTAATCTGTGGTTACTCGACCACAAAGGACAAAAATAATACTATTCCGCCTAAAAAACAATCAAAAAATATGATTATTTCGCGGAAGTTCGAATACTTCCATTCCGGAGACCTTCCCGTCTTCAACCTTGAACCGCAGGGCAGTGCGCACCACATGCCAGCCCTGGATGCCGCAGGCGCCGGGATTGACCGTCAGCATGTCGTACTTACGGTCGAACATGACCTTCAGGATATGCGAGTGGCCGCATACGAAAAGCGACGGCCTGAGCTCCCGGATGAGAGCCAACGCGCGCGGGTCATAGCGCCCGGGATAGCCTCCGATATGGGTCATCAGGACGTTCATCCCTCCGCACTCGAAGAACTGGTACTCGGGATAATCGAAGCGCACGTCCTGCCCGTCGCAGTTTCCGTACACCCCGATGACGGGCTTCAGGCTCTCTATCTCCTTCCGGAAGTCCGCGTCCCCGCCCCAGTCGCCCGCATGCCATATCCAGTCCACGGGTGAAAGGAAATCCTTGAACTCGGGGCTGAAAACCCCGTGCGTGTCAGAAATAAGTCCTATGTACATTATTTGAAAAGGGCTTTGACAAGGGAGGGCACGTCGGCGACCTTCACTACGGATATGCCTTTGTGGGTCTCGTCAATCGACGAATAGGACGAGACAAAAATCTTCTTGAATCCGAGACGCACGGCTTCGGAAATCCGCCTGTCGGTCTGGCTGACAGGGCGTATCTCGCCGCTGAGGCCGACTTCTCCGGCGAAGCAGCAGTCCATGGGCACGGCGAAATCGAAGTTCGATGACAGTACGGCACACACCACGGCAAGGTCGCATGCAGGGTCGCTGACACGAAGGCCGCCTGCCATATTCAAGAACACATCCTTGGCGTTCAGCTTGAAGCCGGCGCGCCTCTCCAACACGGCCAGGAGCATGTTCAGGCGCCGCACGTCGAATCCGGTCGCCGATCGCTGCGCGGTCCCGTAGGCCGCCGTGCTGACAAGGGCCTGCACCTCAAAAAGGAAGGGCCTCGTCCCGTCCAGCATGGCGCAGACGGCCGTGCCGCTGAGTCCTTTCTCGTGCATGGGAACGAGCAGCTCCGAAGGGTTCGCGACGACGCGCAGCCCCGCTCCGGTCATCTCGAACACGGCCAGCTCCGCCGTCGAGCCGAAGCGGTTCTTTATGCTCCGAAGGACGCGGTAGGACCCGCGGTTCTCGCCTTCGAACTGAAGAACCACGTCGACTATGTGCTCCAGGATCTTCGGCCCGGCTATGTAGCCGTCCTTCGTGATGTGGCCGATGAGGACCACGGGGATGCCGCTTTCCTTGGCGAAGCGCAGAAGGAGCGATGCCACCTCCTTGATCTGGGAAACGGAGCCCGGTGAGGACTCGGCGGTCTCCGTGTACATGGTCTGCACGGAGTC
>JAEEIQ010000001.1 GCA_016281435.1 Bacteroidales bacterium | reverse complement strand
GGTATGCGGAAGCGAAGGTCCATAGTATCCTGGCGTTCAGGATGCAGCCTTTCGGCGCTCCCGCCACCGGGTTCCCCCTGCCGTCGATGCGGCCGAGGAAGCCGCCGGAGGGGTCCTGCATGCGGTCCGTCCAGAACGGGAGTATGTTACCCTCGAGTTCTTCCCTGACTTCGTGAATGATATTGTCCAGCGCTTTCTGCATATCCTTTTCAGTTTTAAACAAATATAGTCATTATCCCGTTACCGGCGACAAACGTGGTATAATTCGCCACATTTTTGTCAAAAAAGTATCATAATTATGAAAAGTTTTTAAATTTGTAACCGCACATTTTAACGACACACGACGGATAGCCATGTCAGAAGTACTCTACGAAATCCCGCAGTTCTCCGACAAAGACTGCTTCTACATAGTCGAAAGGCACAAAAGCGAATTCACCTACCCCATCCACAGGCACAAGGAGTTCGAACTGAATTTCGTGCAGAACGCGAAAGGCGTGCGGAGGGTCGTCGGCGACAGCGTGGAGGAGATAGGCGACTACGACCTCGTGCTGATTGCCGGCGAAGACCTGGAGCACGTATGGGAGCAGGGCAGCTGCAAGGCTTCGGACATACGCGAGATCACCATCCAGTTCCACCCCGACCTGCTCTCCGGATCGTTCATTTCCAGGAACCAGTTCGGGACCGTCAAGCGCATGTTCGAAAAGGCGCAGCACGGCATCTCCTTCCCCCTGGAATCCATAATGAAGGTCTACAGCACCCTGGACAGGCTCACCGGGGTAAATGACGGATTCATGCAGCTGCTGGACATCCTGCAGATCTTCTACGAACTCTCGAAGGGAGAATATAAAGTCCTGTCCAGCAGCTCGTTCTCCAGGGCCGCGAGGGACCGCGAGAGCAAGCGGGTGAAGACGGTCAAGCAATACATCAACGACCACTATGCGGACAATCTCTCGCTGGACCAGCTGTCCGGCCTGATCGGGATGAGCCCGTCATCGTTCAGCCGCTTCTTCAAGCAGCGCACCGGCAAGACGCTCTCGTCCTACATCACCGACATACGCCTCGGCGTGGCCGCCCGCGCACTCGTCGATTCCACCCAGAACATCTCAGAAATCTGTTACGGAAGCGGCTTCAACAACCTCTCCAATTTCAACCGCGCGTTCAGGGAGAAGAGGGGCATGTCCCCCAAGGAGTTCAGGGCAATATATCGCAAGAATCGGGTGATTGTGTGATTTTTTTGCATCATTTGCAAAAATTGTATTTGTTTGAGGTAGCGTGTCCAATTATCTTTGCGGTTACTAAGTAACCACACAGTGACAGCATCCGTTAAAACTTTAACCTGCATCGGTCTCTTCCTCGCGCTCCTGCTGGGCAGCTGCACCACGAAAACGCCCTACAGCGTAAGCGACGGCCGTTTCGTCCGCAACGGAGAGCCCCAGTACTACATCGGAACCAACTTCTGGTACGGTCCCATCCTCGCAACCACGGAGGAGGGCCGCGCAAGGCTTTCTGCGGAGCTCGACTCCCTGAAGGCACTCGGAATGACCAATCTCCGCGTCCTCACCATGGCCGACGGGGAGGGCGGGCAGGACGCCAAGATCCGTCCGGCCTGGCACAAGGCCCCCGGCGAATACGACAGTGAAGGCCTCGAGGGACTGGGATACTTCCTCAAGGAGCTCGAGAAACGCGACATGACCGCGGTCCTCTACCTCAACAACGCCTGGGAATGGTCCGGCGGCTACGGCACCTACCTCGAATGGGTCGGCGAAGGCACCACTCCCGACACCAGGACGGAAGGCTACGGCCCATACGTGCAGTTCGTCGGCAAATTCATCACCAATGCCAGGGCGCAGGAACTCTTCTTCGACCACGTCCGCACCATTGTTTCCAGATACAAGGACTCCCCCGCCATCTTCTCCTGGCAGATCGCCAACGAGCCCCGCTGCTTCAGCGACGACCCGGCGGTCAGGGATTCGTTCGTGACCTTCATCCACAGCACCGCCGCGCTCATCAAGTCCATCGACCCGGTGCACATGGTTTCCACCGGCAACGAAGGCCTCATGGGTTGCGAGAAGAGCATGGAGCTCGTGGAAAGGATCAACAGCTGCGACGACATCGACTATATGACCATCCACATCTGGCCCTACAACTGGCGCTGGATCGAGGAAGGTGACATCGCCGGCGGTGTGGACGGAGCCATCGTGAAGACCGATGAATACATCGACCGGCACCTCGCCCTCGCCCGCAGGCTGCGCAAGCCGCTCGTGATAGAGGAATTCGGCTACCCGCGCGACGGTTTCGCCTTCGAGAAAGGCACTCCGGTAAGCGGCAGGGACAGGTACTATGCGCACGTGTTCTCGAGGATAGCGGAATCGGCGGAAGCCGGAGGGCAGCTCGCCGGCCTCAATTTCTGGGGCTGGGGCGGCCTTGCCAGGCAGGTCCCCGGCCGCGAATTCTGGCAGGAAGGCGACGACTATTGCGGAGACCCGGCCCAGGAGGCCCAGGGTCTCAATTCCGTCTATCTCTCCGACGCCTCCACCGTCGGCATCATCAGGGAGAACACCCGCAGGCTCGCCGGCACCGTG
>JAEEIQ010000012.1 GCA_016281435.1 Bacteroidales bacterium | reverse complement strand
TATCCATGTGGCAAATGTAATTCTGATTATCCGTGGAAACGCAATTTCCACGGCTATTTATAGAAATACGGCTCAGGATAGCATAAGGGGCTGGCCGGTTCGCCGGAATCGGGATGTTTTTGCAGGGTTTTCACAGTCATTCCGTTCCTGTTCGGTTATGGTTTTCTTTAGAGAAGGAGGTGGTCCGCGTTCATATGTCATGCTGCGACCATGGCGTGCGTCATCGCTGCATGCACTATCTTGCCATCAGTACAGCAGCGTCCGTCCGCCCTTGATGAAAAACACCTGTCTGGGTAACCATTGTTGTGTGTGCTCCTGGCGCGACCATGTTTGACAGGTTCGCCCAAATCGTCGAACCTGTCTGCGTACCCCTGCGCAGGGGGCCACCGTGCCCGCCCCTGCCTCGCAGGTGAATGTCATCAGCGGTTATGTGCTCCCGTACGTAGGTCCCCATGCGGCCTGGTGTTCGTGCGATGCCGCTGGACAGCCTGGCCTGAAACGTCAGGCGATATACATTTCATTTGCCTGAAAACGACATCAGGCGGGATGTGATACAAGAAAAACCGGGAATCGATTCCCGGTTTTTCTGTCGAGAAGAGGCGACTCGAACGCCCGACCCCCACGTCCCGAACGTGGTGCGCTAGCCAACTGCGCTACTTCTCGAAAAAAATACTGCCCGAAGGCAGCAGATTAAGCAAGTTTGTTGATGAAGACCTGAAGTCCGCTCTTGAGGTTCGAGGCCTTGTTTTTGTGGATCAGGCCGATCTTCGCGAGCTTGTCGATCATCGCATAAACCTTCGGAGCGTTCTCCTCGGCCGTTTTCTTGTCGCTGGTGTTGCGGAGGTCGCGGATAGCGTTCCTCGTCGTCTTTGCGTAATACCTGTTGTGCAACCTGTGCCTTTCGCTCTGGCGCCAGGCTTTTTCTGCTGAAGCGTTGTTTGCCATATAGTTATTTTTTTAATATTTCGTAGTGGGTAGGAGAATCGAACTCCTATTGCAGGAATGAAAATCCTGAGTACTAGCCGTTATACGAACCCACCAAAAACCCTTTTGGTCCGCCTGGGCGGATTTTGGGACTGCAAAGATAGTCAATTATATCAAAAACCCAAAATAATTTTTACTGCTTCCACTCCCAGGAGTATAATATCGACTCGACCTGGCGCAGATACTGCCGCTTGTCGTAACGGGGCGCATAGACAAAGGCTTCCGCCGTTATGATGTCCTTGCCGTCGGGGCTGTAGAAGGAATGGGACACGAAGGGACCGCCCATGTAGTCGTTGTGGACCTCCCACAGGCCCCTTGTCTGGGTGAAGTTGCGGCCGTTGTAGCGGATGTGCTCGACGGTCGGAGCCCAGAATTCGCTGGTGGTCATCCAGGTGTTCTCGAACATGCCGGGAACGTTGTTCCGCATGACCTCGTTGCGGCGGGCAATGATGTTTTCCACTGTGAAGTTGTCGTCCTTCAGGGCAGGAGTCTTGTAGATCAGGATGCCCTGGGTGGTGTATTGCTTCTCGTCGGCGATCCATATGAAATCGTCCGTCTTTTTCTTCAGCTTGTAGCCGGAAGGGAAGTGCGGGGAGCCGCCGAAGACCTCGGAGACCACGGGAGCGAGGGTCTTCTCCTCGTAGAGGATGGAATTGCGTATCACCCTGTCGCGCTCGGCCTGCTCGATGGCGCTGACTATGGTCTTGCCATTCTCCGCGATAAGGGAGCATGCCGTCTCGGGGTCGGGGGCGCTGATGACCACGAGGCACTGGGTAAGGGCCCAGACGTCGCGGCGGTACTGCACGCCTGTCTTTTCAGTCTGGTTCCCTATCTCGAAATACACTATGTTCCTGTGGACCTTGAATAGGTCGCCGAAACTTCCTGGAGGCACGCTTACAAGGGTGTAGAGCGGCTCTACCTGGGGGAGGAAGGGGCATTCGCATGCCAGGAGGTCGCGGATGGCGTTGCCCGTGGCCCCTTCCCAGTTGTCCTTGTCGAGGACCACGATGACTTCGCCAGCCTTGCCGCTGACGCTGGGCAGCAGGGCCCGGTTCCGTGAACCGCAGGAAACCAGGACGAGAAGGATGGCGAGAATGGCGGGGATGCGTTTCATGACTTTATGTTTTTCAGTGGATGAGGCGCCCGATGTCGTTGCCGAAGGCGAGCATCATGAGGGCGATGAGGAACACCATGCCTATGACCTGCATCACCATGAGGAAGCGGTCCGAGGGCTTCCTGCCCGTGATCATCTCATAGAGGGTGAATACTATGTGGCCGCCGTCCAGGGCGGGTATGGGAAGCAGGTTCATCACCCCGAGCATTATCGACAGCAGGGCGAGGATGTAGCAGAACTGGTACCAGTCCCAGGTCGAGGGGAAGATCTGGCCGATGGCGACGAAGCTGCCGACGGACTTGTATGCCCCGGTCGAGGGCTTTGCCAGGAGCCGCAGGTCCCTCAGATACCCTCCTATGGTCTCCCCTGTCAGCCTGATGCCGGCAGGAATCGCGGAAATGAAGTTGTATCGTTTCGTCTTGAGCGTCAGGGGCTGCATGTAGACCCCGACCCGTCCCGCGCTGTCCACGCTGACAGGGACGGAAAGGGTGTCGGCATCGCGGAGGACCGTGGCCTGGGTATCTGTCCCGGCAAGACCGGCAAGGACCGCCCTCGAATCCTGCAGGTAGCGGACTTCCTTCCCGCCGAAGCCGATGACCCGGTCTCCTTTCAGCAGGCCGGATGCCGCGTTTGGCCCGTCGGAAGCGACCGAATCCACGATGAACGGTATGGCAAGGTCGAACATCATGGGCGAGTTCAGCACCTGGCCTATCATCGACTGGTCGATGTAGATGTCGAGTGTGTCTGCGCCCCTGAGGACGACGGCCTTTCGGACATTGCGCCTCGCGAGGTCAGCCTGCAGCATGCCGAATTTCTCCGGGACATAATCGTCGAAGCGCAGTATCTCGTCTCCGTTGCGGAACCCCATCTCGTATGCCAGCCCGTTGACATAGACGTGGCTGCCCTCGTTGCTGACGTAGGATTCGCCCCAGATGCCCATGATCGAACAATAGACGATTACGGCGAAGATGAAGTTGAACAGGACTCCGCCGCTCATTACAAGAAGTCTCTGCCAGGCCGGCTTGGTACGGAATTCCCAGGGCTGCGGTTCTTTCCTCAGGGACTCCGTGTCCATGGACTCATCCACCATGCCGGCTATCTTGCAGTAGCCGCCGAGAGGAAGCCAGCCTATGCCGTATTCGGTCTCGCCGATGCGGAAGCGCAGAAGGGCCTTGCCTCCGACGTCGAAGAAGAGATAAAACTTTTCGACGCGTATGCGGAAGATCTTGGCAAAGGTAAAGTGGCCGAATTCGTGCAGTACGATCAGCAGGGATAGGGCAAGGATGACTTGCAATATTTTCATGAGAACAGCCATCTCTTTCCTAAATGGAAGCGACGATCTCCCGGGCCCTGGCCGCAGCGTCCGCGTCGGTCTGGAAAATGTCGTCCAGGCTCGGTTTACCTGCAAAATCAGTGCCGTCCATTACCTTTTCCACTATGGCCGGGATGTCCATGAAACCGATGCGTCTGTCGAGGAAGGCAGCGACGGCTACTTCATTGGCCGCATTCATGGCGCAGGGAATGTTCCCTCCACGTTTCATGGCTTCGAATGCGAGTCCCAGGGCAGGGAATCGGTCCGTGTCGGGCTTGCTGAACGTAAGGCTTCCGAGCGTCGCGAAATCCAGCTTCCGGTTGCCGATCTCAAGCCTTTCCGGGAATGCCAGGGCGAGCGCGATGGGCTCACGCATGTCCGGCCATCCCATCTGGGCCATGACGGCTCCGTCCGAGAACTGCACCATCGAGTGGACGATGGATTCGGGATGGACGACCACTTCGATCCTCTCCGGGCCCACGCCAAAGAGGTGGCAGGCTTCGATGACTTCGAACCCCTTGTTCATCATGGTCGCCGAGTCGATGGTGATCTTTGCGCCCATGTTCCAGTTCGGGTGCTTGAGGGCATCGTCCCTGGTCGCCCCGGCGATACGCTCCTTGTCCCACTGCCGGAAAGGCCCTCCGGATGCGGTAAGGAGGATTTTTTCAATCGGATTGTCACATGCGCCCAGCAGGCATTGGAAGATTGCGGAATGCTCCGAATCCACCGGGATTATGGGCGCGCCGGCCTGCCTGGCGGCTTCCATCACGATGTCGCCGGCGGCCACGAGGGTCTCCTTGTTCGCGAGGGCGATGATGTGCCCGGAGCGGAGCGCCTCGAGGGTGGGCCGCAATCCGCTGAAGCCGACCATGGCTCCGACCACGATGTCCAGGCCGTCGGAACGGACCAGCGAGCACAAACTGTCGATGCCCGCGAATACCTTGATGCCCTCGGGCTGGAGTGCGTCGGCGACCTCCTTGTAGTGGGCCTCGTTGCAGATGACGACGTTGTTGACGTCAAATTCCCGGGCCTGCCGGATAAGCGCTTCTGCGCTGTTGTTGGCTGAAATCAGTTCTACTTCGAAACGGTCCGGATGCCGGCGGACGACGTCCAGCGTCTGAGTCCCAATGGAGCCGGTCGAACCGAGGATGGCTATTCTTCTCTTTCCTTCCATGTCAGAAACTGATGAACCTTGCTGGATCGACCGCCGTGCCCTTGTACCAGAGTTCGAAATGCAGGTGGTCCCCCGTGGAGAGCGACCCGGTGGATCCGACGAGGGCGATCGCGGTCCCGGCGCTGACCTTGTCCCCGGTCTTGCGGAGCAGCTTCTGGTTGTGCCGGTATATGGAGATTATGTCCCCTTCGTGCTGCAGGACGATGGAATACCCGGTCTCGTCGTTCCATCCGGCGGAGATCACGGTGCCGTCCAGCACGGCCATCACGGATGTGCCCTTCGGCGCCGTTATGTCCATCGCGGGATGCAGGACCATGTCAAAGCCCTCGGAGACGACGCCCTTCATCGGGCAGAAGAAGTGTATGCCTTCTATGGGCAGTTCGCGGCGGGCCGTCCCCGACACTCCGAACTGCTCTTCCGCGTTCACGTTGGCGCGGAGGATGGAATCCTGGCGGACCAGTTCTTCGGCAGACTTGGCTCGCAGGTAACGGGTCGTATTGCCCTTGATTATGCTGTCTATGGAGATGGTCTCGCGTCCAGCAAGTACACGGCTGAGGTTGTCCGAGTACAGTTCCCAGCGGGTGATGACGTTCTCGAGGGAGTCGATGCGTATGGCGTTCTGTATGGCCAGGCGCTTGGTGTTGGCGTCGGGATAGCCCGGGATCGTCGTCCTGAGGGGCGTCAGGGCGATAAGGGCCCAGATGCTTCCGACCACGACCACTGTGACCGTTATAGCAGCCAGCAGGAAGCCCAGCTTGGTGAACCTGTACGCCTTCAGCCTCTTGTGCGTCTGGTCCTCTATCAGGGTCAGCCGGTAAGCCTTGTTCCAGTCCGCTTTATTTTGTGTTCCCATACTTTTGCATTAAATTTGCGCCATCGTGGACAGAATTATAGGTATAGACTACGGGGAAGTGCGTACGGGTCTCGCAGTGAGCGATCCGCTCCGCATTTTCGCTTCCGCCCTGGATACGGTGCCGACTGCAAAGATAATAGATTATCTGCAAAAATACGCCCTGTCCGAAACGCCTGTCCGCTTCGTCGTCGGATGGCCGACCAACATGGACGGTTCGCTTTCCGCATCGGCTCCGGGCGTGCAGGCGATGGTCGCGAAATTGTCCAAGGCTTTCCCCGGCGTCCCCGTCAGTCTTGAGGATGAAAGGTTTACGACGGTTCTTGCCCACAGGGCCATGCTGGACGGCGGGATGAAAAAATCGAAGCGCAGGGACAAGACATCCGTGGACAAGATCAGCGCTGCCATCATCCTCCAGGGCTGGCTCGACCGCGAAAACAGAAAAGAAAGATGATCAGACCAATTTATCTTTACGGCTCGGAGGTGCTGCGGCAGAAAGCGCAGCCCGCCGACCTGAACAAGAAGGAAGAACTTGCCGGGCTCGTCGAGGACCTCAAGGACACTCTCGTCAAGGCGGACGGGGTGGGACTTGCCGCCCCGCAGATCGGGGTCAGCCTCCGCGTGCTTATCGTGGACGGCCGTGAACTTGCCGACACTTACGATTACCTGAAGGATTTCGTCCGTGTCATGATCAACCCGGTCGTGACGGAGGAAAGCGGGACGAAGTGCGAATACTCGGAGGGCTGCCTGAGCGTACCGGGCATTTATTCAGACGTCACGCGCCCGTCCGAGATCACGGTCGAGTACTACGACGAGTCTTTCAAGAAGGTCACGGAGCACCTTGCCGGCTTCGCCTGCCGCATGGTCCAGCACGAAATGTCCCACCTGGACGGAGTGCTTTTCACCGACCTGGTCGCCCCCATACGCAAGAAGATGCTGTCGAAGAAGCTTCAGAATATCGCCAGGGGCAAGGTCCCGACACGTTATAACGCTAAAATCAGATAATAACCATGGGAGCATTTCACGCTTACGACATCAGAGGAATCTACAATGTCGATTTTGACAAGGATACGGCCTACAAGGTCGGTTATTTCATCCCCGGTCTGCTGGGGGCCGGCAAGGTGCTGGTGGGACGCGATTGCCGCGTCTCTTCCCCCGAAGTCCACGATTACCTAATAAAGGGCATCACGGATGCCGGCGCCGATGTCGACGACATCGGCCTTTCCAGCACTCCGCTTGTCTATTTCGGGACTGCCAATTACGGATACAAGGCCTCCGTCCAGATAACGGCTTCCCACAATCCGGCCGAGTACAACGGGATGAAGGTATCCCGCGAGAATGCGCTCCCCGTCGGCCTCGACACCGGACTCGGACAAATCAAAGCCTGGATCGACGAGGGCCGTCCGACCCCTGTCGCCGCCCGCCGCGGCGTCGTTCGCCAGATAGATATCAAGCCCGACTACATTGCATTCCTTAAAAAGTTCAAGGGCGATTATTCCAATCTCAAGATAGCTTTCGACCTTTCCAACGGAATGGCCAACCTCTTTGCAAAGGAAATCTATGCAGGGGAGAACGCGGAATGGCTCTTCGATACCATAGACGGGCGCTTCCCGAACCATGAACCCAATCCCCTCGTGGCCAGGAACGTCGAGCCGCTGAGGGAACTGGTACGCAAGAGCGGCGCTGACCTCGGCGTGATCTACGACGGTGATGCCGACAGGGTGATGTTCGTGGACGACAAGGCGCGCTTCGTCGCTCCGGACCTCATCATAGGCATGATGGCGCTGTATTTCTGCGTCGAGAGGGGAGAGAAGAATCCCCGCGTCCTCCAGGAAATCCGATCCTCGAAGGCGGTGGGCGAGTATCTTGAAAAATACGGAGCCGACCTGCATACATGGCGTGTAGGACGTGCCTTTGCCGCTCCCAAGCTCCGCGAGATTGACGGCCTGTGGGGTGGCGAACTCGCCGGGCACTACTATTTCAAGGATTTCTTCTATTCCGACAGCGGCATGCTCGCAAGCATCATCGTCCTTCGCATCGTTTCGGCCCTCAAGCGTGAAGGCAGGACGCTCAGCGGGATGATCGACAGCATGTCCACATACAAGAACTCGGGCGAGATCAATTTCCGCGTCGAGGACAAGGCCGGGGCCATGGAGGCCGTAAAGGCCATGTTCGAGTCCATGGAGAAGCCGACAGCCGTGATGGATTTCGACGGCTACAGGCTGGAGTTCCCGGGATGGTGGTTCAATATCCGTCCTTCCAATACGGAACCTTATCTCCGTTTCATCTGCGAGGCGGTGGATCCCGACGTGCTGAAGGACAGGATTGCCCGCACGACGGAGCTGCTTGAATCGAAATTCGGCGCTGTCCGTTCCTAGGGATGGGAAGGTACACCGGTGTCCTGTTGCTGTTGTGCCTTGGCCTGTGCGCTTCCGCGCAGGACAGGTCCCGTATCAGCATGAAGCAGGCGGAACTGCTCATTCCGCGTCCCGCGAAGCATCCTGTAAAATCGCTCATCCCCGGGGAGGAGGCTCCCGCCGTGGACACCCTTGAAACTTCGGACCCGAGGGTGAAGCTCCTGCTGCGCTCCGACCACAGCTGGGAATACTTCAGGGCTCCCGTGGAAATGGATAAGGATCCTGAATTCTCGGACCACTGGGACACCCGGACGATCAACCCGTACAAGGAAAGCCTTGCCGACCTTCCGTCAAGGGTTACCCTTTGGCTTGTGGACTCGGCTTCCAGATGGACATGTCCCCGCAGCGTGCCTGTGTACTCGAAGTTCGGGCGCAGGCGCGGACGCATGCACATGGGCGTCGACCTGCCGCTTCCGACGGGAACCCCCGTCTATGCCGCCTTCCCGGGGAAAGTCCGCATCTCCCAGTACAACAGGAGCTTCGGTAATGTGGTGGTCATACGCCACCCTTCAGGTCTCGAGACCACTTATGCGCATCTGTCGCAGCGGGATGTGTCTCCCGGCGACTGGGTAGCTTCCGGTGACGTGATAGGACTCGGGGGCAGCACGGGACGCTCGACCGGGCCGCATCTCCATTTCGAGACCCGCTGGCACGGCTTTGCCTTCGATCCCCAGTGGATTGCGGATTTCGGGAAGGGCGAATTGCGCAGCGGCGTGTTCGTCTTGAAGACCAGGCATCTGCTGCCGGGCAGCAATTATGTGGCCCGGTCCGTGGAGGACGAGGACGAGATTTACCGTACCGAGGAGGAAGAGCGGGCTGAGGCCGAGAGGATTGCCGCCGAACTTGCCGCTGCGAAATACCACAAAGTCGTTTCAGGCGACACCCTGATGGGTCTTGCCCGGAAATATGGCACCACGGTCGCGGAAATCTGCCGCCTGAACGGCATCAGCCGCGAAGCGAAAATCAAGATAGGCCAGACTCTCAGGGTTCGCTGATTTTCGTAAATCCACATTATAATTGCGTTTTTTGAAGTATGTAATCCGTACTTCTTTTTTAAATTTGCAACAATTGGCTACACACAAAACTTAATAACTACTCAAATGAAAAAGCATTTCAAGTTGGCAGTTTTGCTCCCGCTTGCTTTCCTGCTCCCTTTGTCGGGGTGTCTGGAAAGACATTTTGCGGAGGAGACGGCCGTACTGAGCGTAGACGTTGAGGATATCGTAGTCCCCGGTGATGTCGCCGACGGACCGGATATGGTTACCGATACGCTCGTGGTTACGGCCAACCGCAGCTGGAGCGCGTATTTCAAGACCGACGTGGACTGGGTTGAGATGGAATCGGACGAACATCTCGACCTGTCCGAAGTGATGGAGGACGTCAAGGTCGTCCTGAAGTTCAAGGACAACAGGGACGGAGCCGACCGTTCGGTCGTTCTGCATGTCACGACGGCGAACGGCGAAAAGGATGTCACGATCCGCCAGAAGGCGATGAAGCATCGCCTGGTGCTGATGGACGGGTCGGACGCCCGTATCGCGGAAGGCGAGTCTTCTTATGAGGCCACGGTCAGGTGCGAGCTTGACACCTGCGTGATCGCCTTCAACACCAACATGCCATGGACAGCGAAGATCCAGGACGGGAACACGGCCGGAGTGAAGCTTTCCAAGACTTCCGGCGACGGCGCTTCTTCGATGAAGGTGTACTTCGACGAGAACGAAGATTCGGACAACACGAAGTCCGCCGTGATCGTCCTCTCGGCCGATGGCTGCGACGATATCAAGATCGCTTTTACCCAGCTCGAAGGTACGCCGTATGTGAAGATCCTGGAGCGCGAGAGCGGCGGCGTCAACATCCCCTCGATCGGCGGACGCTATCCCATCACGGTCAAGTCCAACGTGGCCTGGTCCATGAAGGTCAAGGACGGTGAAAGGCTCAAGGCGAAGTTCCTCAAGGCCAAAAAGGATGACAGCGGAGCCACGATCAAGGACGAGGCCGGCGTCACCCTCTACGACTACCTCGACGAGTATCAGGCCGAAAAGGGCGAAAAGAGCGTCACCGTGGCTTTCCTCGGCAACGACGACTTCGCCAATGACGGCACGATCACCCTGCAGATGAACGCTCCTGGGGCCGAGCCCGCGGAGGCGACATACACCGTGGACAAGGCTTCGTACGTGTTCCTCGGCTGCCGCAAGTGGCCGGATATCTACAGCGACAGCAGCACTTCCACCACCTACTGGCAGCCTTTCATGTACGATATGTGGGGGAGCAGCAAGTGCCTGGCGAACGAACGCGACATCGAAGCCTGCAACGGATATAAGTTCCGCATGCACACATTCGGGACAGTCTATCCTGCCGCGGCCAACCCGACAGCCCGCATGTGCGTCAATTCCGCCGGCGGTTTCAACATCGGGACCGGCTACAACTACATCTACATCGCTTTCCCGGCGGTGCCCGGAAAGCGCCTTGCGAAAGTTTGCGTGATGAACGGCAGTACTTCGACCGCCACCGACTGGCTGCGTTTCGGCATCATCGACGAGTCTGAAATGGCGAAGATCGACAACAACGAATACGCCACGAAGGTGAAGTTCACTGATTCCGGAATCAAGTTCGTGACCGGAGGCGACCATGTCTTCCTGGCCGCAAGCATACGCAAGAGCAAGACATACAACACCCCTGCGGAGACGATCGAGGCCAATCCCGGATCCTACGGCACCTGGGAGCTTCCCTCCACGAAGGAGAATACCGTTTACGCCCTGGCGTCCTCGTACGCCACCGGCATCAGATGGATAGAATTATATTATGAATAGGAAAATGCTTCAGACAATGAAAAAGATTACCGCATCTTTGTGCATCGCATTGCTTGGAAGCATCTTCTTCCAGGCAAAGGCCACCGACGTCGTCAAGGACACGCTCGGCCTGGTGAAAGCCGGGGCCGTCACTCCCGCGGAATTGATCCGCGGCCGTGTGGCCGGTGTCCGTGTCTCCGCCATCGACAACTCCGTCAACGGAGCTCTCAACACGCATATACGCGGTGTCGGGGAGCTTCGCGGTGACAGCCAGCCACTCTGGATTGTCAACGGAGTGCAGCTGAATACCTCGCTCAACCGCAATCTCAAGGCCTTCTGGCAGTACGGAGAGAGCTCCTACACCGCTCCCCTGAATCCCATAGCCTTCCTGAATCCTTATGACATCGAGAGCATCGAAGTCCTGAAAGACCTGTCGGCGACCGCCCTCTACGGCGCAGCCGGAGCGAACGGAGTCATAATCATCACGACGAGGATGAACACCAAGTCTGAGAAGATGTTCAGCTGGGATTCGAACGTCAGCATCGGCCTTCCCGCCGAAAGCAGCGATTACTTCTCCAAGCTCGCGGTCAGCCACAACCATTCGCTGGCCGTAAGCGGCACCAACAACAACGCTACGTGGTCCATCTCCGGGTATTTCCGGGATGTGGACGGCGCCGTGAAGACCACCGGCAACACCTACGCCGGACTCAACGTCAATTTCGAGACCCACGCCAACTCCGTCGTATGGTTCGGCCTGAACTCGATTTCCAGCCTCGGAAGCATACGCTCGACGACCGGTACCGCATGGTTCGGCGCTCCTTCGATGATGCTCTCCGTGCGCAGGCCGGACGCTTATCCGAAGGACAAACCCGAGGGCTGGGCGGCGGACTTTGACGACGATGCCACGGATTACCGCACGGTCAATTCCGTTTATCTCACGCTCAATTTCACGCGTTGGCTCAGTCTGAAGACCTCCATAGGGGCCGACCTGCAGAACCACAACCGTTACTTCTGGTACGGCGCAGGGACCTCTTTCGGCGCGAATAACAACGGCGCCGCCTCCATCCTGGCGTCCTCGATGTTCAATTACAACGCATCGTCCATACTGAGCGCCAACCGCTTCATCGGCAAGGACCTGAGGATGACGGCGAGCCTGGGCGTGGAAGCTTTCGGGGAAATCAACAAGTTCAACACCCAGAACGGTCATGATTTCTTCTCCCACGTCCTCCGGGCCAAGGGCCTCACGCTCATGGGAAGCAAGGCTGACATCCACAAGTACGTGCAGGAATACAACCGCGAATCGGCATTCGCGACACTTTCCTTCGACTGGAAGGGCATAGCCGGGATCAACGGCAGCTTCAGGGCTGACGTGACGAGACGTTTCTATGACTGGAAGCCTTCCCTGTACCCGGCTGTCGAAGCTTATGTCGATCTCAACAAGGCGTTCCTGTCCGATGTGGACGCGGTTTCGACCTTGAAGTTCAAGACCGGCTTCGGCAAGGCCGGACGCGAGAGGTTCGTCCCTTATGGCCTTATGGGCGAGTACTGCTCCGGCGCGTATCCCGCAGTCGCTGCGGATGTCGAAAGCTTCTATGAAGGTCTCAACAGGGTCCGCAGCCACGAGCTCAATGCCGGACTGCAGGCCGGAATCCTCGGAGACCGTTTCACGTTCGCCGTCAACTACTATGACAAGGTGTCGGACGACGGGTTGGACCTGTTCTGCTTCGGCAAACAGTATTCCAACAGCGCCGTGTGGCATTATGACGCCAGGAAGCAGGTCATGGGGATAAGCAGTTCGATAGCCAACCGCGGTTTCGAATTCGACCTCAAGGCCGGGATCCTTTCCTCGCGCAACATCAAGTGGGATGTCTGGGCGAATGCAGCATACAATGTGAACCAGGTCATCGCCTTCGATCCCGCCGACGAATACGGCAAAGTCATTGGTGACGGGTTCTTCGCCAATATCAACGTCCTCGGGGCCCAGCTCGGATCCAACTACGGCTACAAGGTCGAGGCGGACGGCGTCACGATCCGCGACGTCACACGCGACGGGAAAATCTCCGAGGCCGACAAGGGAATACTCGGCAGCCCGGTTCCCAAGGTGTTCGGGGCCTTCGGCACCACGCTGAAGGCGTACGGACTTACGTTCGACCTCATGTTCGACGGGGCCGCCGGCTTCTCCGTGTTCAACCTGAACGCGCTTGTCGCGGACGGCTCTGCTCCTTACGTGATCACTGACAAATATGTCGAAAAGGGCGACTTCCTCCGTCTTGGCAGGGTGTCCCTCTCATACGACATCCCCATGAAGAAAGTCAAGTGGGTCAAGTCCCTGGCCGTCAACGCCAGCGCGTGCAACCTCCTTACTTTGACGGAGTACAGCGGATGGAATCCTGATGTCAACAGCTACGGTATCTCGAACCTCAGCTGCGGTCTCGATTACGGTTCCCATCCTATGATGCGTACCTTCCTGCTTGGTATCAGTGCGAAATTTTAAACGATCAGGACAATGAAGAACATGAAAAATATACTTTCTCGCAGTCTCGTCGTTGCTTTCCTGCTGCTTTTGTGCGGGAATATGTTCGCGCAGGGCAGGATTAATGTTTCCGGTACCGTGAAGGACTCCAAGGGCGAGCCCGTGATCGGCGCCGTGGTGATGCTCACGGGCAATACGGCCATCGGCGTCACTACCAACATCGACGGCAAATACACAATCTCCATACCCGCTTCGGCGAAGACTCCCAGCCTTACCGTTTCCTGCATCAGCTATCAGACGCAGGTGATTCCGGTAAACTCCCGCTCCGTCATCGACGTCGTCCTCCTGGAAGACGCCCAGGAGCTTGAGGAAGTCGTCGTCGTTGGTTACGGTTCCATGCGTAAGAGTGACCTCACGGGATCAGTCGCTTCCGTCCGCATCAATGAGGACGATGCTGCTCAAAGCACCTCCCTGGACCAGCTTATCCAGGGCCGTGCGGCCGGTGTGCAGGTTATCAATACCAGCGCCCAGCCCGATGCCGGCGTGTCGATCCGCGTCCGCGGTCTTGCTTCCTTCAACGGCAGCACCGAGCCCCTGTACGTGGTCGACGGCGTCATCATCAATGCTTCGAGCGATTCCGGCACCCTCATGACGCAGGGCCTCGACAACAGCTCTTCCGACCAGGACATGAACGGCCTGATGGGTATCAATCCCAACGATATCGCTTCGATGGAGATCCTCAAGGATGCGTCGGCTACCGCCATCTACGGTGCGCAGGGCGCAAACGGCGTCGTCCTCATAACCACGAAGACCGCGACGAGGGAGAAGCCCACTATCAATTTCTCCGCCGGTTTCGACGTGTCCCAGAGGTATAAGAAAATGGATGTCCTCGGATTCGACGACTGGATTGATTTCTGCGTGGACATGGGCGGCAACATCAGCAAGGTGTTCATCGATCCCGACGGACGCAGCGGCCTCAAGGTCCAGCCTGTGGACTGGCAGGACTATGTGATGCAGACCGCGTTCAACCAGCGTTACTACGTTTCGATTTCCGGCCGTCCGAAGAGCCTTTCATACATGTTCTCCCTGGGTTACACCAACAAGGAGGGCGTCGTCAAGGGTTCCGCGGTGGACAATTTCACTATCCGTCTCAATCTCGAGAAGACCATCTCGAAGCGTCTTGTGATCGGCACGAAGACCAGCCTTGCCTACATCAACTCCATGATGACCCAGGGCACGGACGGCAGCCGCATGAACGCGGCGTCCTCGCTGATGCGCTCGATGATCTCTTCCCGTCCCTACATGCGTCTGGACGACGAGGAAGAAGAGGATGATTCTGAGCCGGACGAAACCGAAGGAACCTTCCGTTCCGGTCCGGACAAGTGGCTCGCCGGCTTCAAGAACTACCGCAACGAGTTCCGTGTCACCCCGAACATCTACCTGCAGTACACCATCTTCCCCTGGCTCAATTACAAGGTCATGGCCGGCGGTGATTACCGTTCGTATGAAAGGACGAAGTGGAAAGCCGCCTCGATCAACACCACTGCGGAAGGTAACATCGGTGCCGTAGGTAATTTCGAGACGACCCGCTACAACATAGACAACACCCTGAATTTCAACAAGAAGTTCGGCGGACACAGGGTTTACGGCACCCTCGGTCTGACCGCGACCCACAACGGTTCGCGCAACCAGGCGGTCGAAGGCTGGGGCATCACCCAGTACATTCCCCAGGCCGCCAGCCTGAATTCCGCCCCGAACTCCCTCTTCCGCTACACTGAAAGCGAGAGTTCGACCCTTTCGACCTTCATCCGCGCCGTCTATAACTACAAGGACCGCTACACCCTCACGGCCACATACCGTATCGACGGATCCAGCCGTTTCCAGGGCGCGAACAAGTGGTCCAGTTTCCCTTCCTTCGCTTTCGCATGGAACATGAACCGCGAACCCTGGTTCAAGGTGCCTGTGATTTCCACCGCGAAGATCAGGCTCGGTTGGGGACGTACCGGAAGCCAGGCCGTGTCCAACTACCAGACCCTTTCCAACTACACCAGCACCGGGTATGCCGACAACTCCGTCGACAATCCTGCCGGTCGTGTCGTCTCCATGTACCCCAGCAACCTCGCCAATCCCAACCTCAAGTGGGAGACCACGGAGCAGCTGAACGGAGGTCTGGACCTTGGACTCTGGAAAGGACGCTTCACGCTCAACGTGGATGCCTACTACAAGAGGACCTTTGACCTGCTGCAGAGCAAGAACATTCCTTTGTCTTCCGGCTTCTCCACGATATGGATCAACGAGGGCGAGATCGAGAACAAGGGTCTCGAGTTCGCCATGGAGGCCGTGCCAGTCAAGACGCGTGACTTCGAGTGGACGGTCAGCGGAAACATCTCGCTGAACCGCAACAAGATCCTCGCAATCGGCGCCGATGCCGAGACCAGGAACATCTTCGTGACCCCTGACCGGCAGGAAGAGGTTTCCTTCTTCCTCGGCTCCAAGCTCGGTTCTTCCGCTCCGACGTACCCCGGCAATATCTTCATGGTGGGATACCCCATGGGCCTGTTCTACGGTCTCACGACTGACGGAATAGTCCAGGAAGGGGAGACCGGCGTCCCTCTCGGATCGGGCAATTCTCCCCGTGAACCGGGCTGGATCAAGTTCGTTGACCTTGACGGCAACGGCTACGTCGACGACGACGACCGTACCATCATCGGCGACCCCAATCCCGACTTCACTTACGGATTCAGCACGAGCCTGAGCTATAAGCGGCTGACCCTCACCGCCAACTTCGTCGGGTCCTTCGGCAACGACATCATCAATGTCAGCAACCTCCTCGACAAGTATCCCCACTACAACACCCGCAACATCTTCAGTGAGGCTTATTTCGATGCTTGGAGCACCGAGAACCCCACTGGAAAATACCCGGCTCTGAGGCATACGATCCTGAATGACTTGTATGTCCCCCTGGACAGGACGATCGAGGATGCTTCCTACCTGAGGCTTGCGAAAGTGGCCCTCGCCTACGATATCCCCATGCCGAAGAACGGCATCCTGAGGGGCCTCAACGTCGCCGCTTCCGTCGGCAACCCTTATGTCTGGACGAAGTATTCCGGATGGGATCCCGACGTGAACAGCTTCGGCGCGAATGTCAAGAAGATGGGTGTGGACGTCGGATCCTATCCTTCCGTCCGCACCTACAGTATCGACCTTAAATTCCGTTTCTAACAGATGAATACGATGAAAACGATAATAAGGTTTCTTTCAGCGGCCTGCGCCGCTGCCATGACGCTCTCCTGCACCGGGTTCCTGGATGAGCACCCTACGACGAGTCTTTCCGAGGACACGGTGTACTCGACGGAATCATCCCTGGAAGCCCAGATCCTGGGTATTTACCGCGGCTTCTGTTCTTCGAACAACCATATGGGGAACGCCGGTGAGTTCCTTCACACGGCTTCCGGCCTGATCCACTGGAAGAGCAACCGCCTCGGAAGCACGAACTGGACGGACGGGCTCAAGTTCACGGAGAATGCCAATTCGTCCAATGCGAAGCCCTTCTATTCGGAGCATTATACCAATGTCAACCGATGCAACCGCCTGCTGGACAATCTTCCCGACAGTCCCGTGGATGCGGCATACAAGAAGCAGATAGAGGCAGAGGCGAAGATGCTCCGCGCCTTGAATTACTATTATCTTGTGCGCCTGTACGGAGATATACCCATGCCTCTGACGGCTCCCAAGAACGTAGCGGACTGCTCGAAGCCGAGGACCCAGTTCTGGGAGGTGTACAAGCAGATTCTGGACGACCTGACCTTCGCCGAACAGAACATGCGGACCAAGGCCGAAGTGGCGAGCATAACCGGCACCACGGCCTCGCGCCCGAACAAGATGGCGGCGACCGCCCTCAAGGCCCACGTCTACATGACGATAGGCTCCCTGCTTTCCTCCCCGGACGACAATTTCTGGGATCCGTCGAAGCGGACTCCCGATTTTTCCGCCTGCGGGATCAATTCGGCCAAGGATGCATGGCAGCTCTGCTACGATACTTGCACCACCGTGATCGAAAGCGGCGTGTATTCGCTGGCCCCGACATTCGGGCAGCTTTTCCGCTGGCGCGATCCTGAGGATTTCAACCTGGACGAGAAGATCATCACCTTCACCTCATCCAACCAGATCACCTACGCCTTCCTCAGTACCCGTACCCTTCCCACCTACCCGGCCGGAACGGTGAACACCACGACGGTGAACAACAACTCCGGACGCTGGCGCCCCGACCGCTGGGTGTACCAGAAGTGGTGCGAGACCTATGGAGGCACCATGGGAACGGGTACAAACAATTCCGGGGTTTACGTTTCCTGCAACGATCCGAGGCATGATCTGACCTATATAGATAACAGCTACAAGAGCCAGCAGAACGGAGAGCTGAAGACCAATACCGTCTATCCGGGCAACTCCATGATCTTCAATACCGGAGCCAACAGTTATCCTTATTTCAAGAAATATCTTGATCCTAGTTTTGACGTTACTTCCGGCAACTGCTCCCTCTACGTCCTTCGTTTTGCGGAGATCTACCTGATCCGTGCTGAGGCTGCGGCGGAACTCAGTGAGTCCGTAGGCGATGCGAAATGGGATCAGGCCCTCGCCGATGTCGAGGAGATCCACAAGAGGGCGCGTCTGAGCGATCCTTCAAGCCCCGGCGTAGAGACCGCGCAACCGAAGTGGGGAGCCGGGCTCTTCGCTTCGAAGAAGGAACTCATCGAAGCCATCTTCTGGGAGAGGCAGTTCGAACTCTGCGCCGAGGAGCACGAGTATTTCGACACGCACCGCCGCGGAGCGCAGTGGCTCATCGACGTGGTCGCAAAGCCAAAGAACATCTTCCTCTCAAAGCCAGAGCAGGCGGACTACATCAATTCCAACGGAGTCGATACCAAGGGCGTCAGGAGTTATTTCTACGGTGAGAACTATTCGTATCCCGAGGATGTGGCTTCCGTGCGCAAGAGCCTTCTGCTCCCTATCCCGACGGAAGAAGTCTCTTACAACGCCGCAATTGATCCCACTGCCGACAAGAACGATTTCAGCTGGGATTGACGACGGGATCCATCGATTTGAAGGGGCGGCTTCGGCCGCCCCTTTTTGTATCCTGCAAGTTGAATTTTATGCCTCTTTTGTTTGGTTTTCAAAAATAATTCTTATCTTTGCAGTCCGCAAATGGGGTATTAGCTCAGTTGGTAGAGCGTTTGAATGGCATTCAAAAGGTCAGGAGTTCGATTCTCCTATGCTCCACAAAAGTCTCGCAACCCTTTGCGGGACTTTTTACAAGAAGGGGTATTAGCTCAGTTGGTAGAGCGCCAGGTTCGCAATCTGGAGGTCAGGGGTTCGACCCCCCTATGCTCCACGAAAAACCGGCAGGCCGTCACGGCCTGCCGGTTTTGTTTATGCTGCGGCGGATTTTATTTTACTGGGAAGCTGAAGTAGGTGTCGGGGAAGGGCTCGTCAGCGAGGGTGAAGTGCCACCATTCGCAGTCGTAGGGCTTGAAGCCGTGGCGGAGCATGGCGTTCCGCAGGAGCATGCGGTTGGAGAACTGCTGCTTGTCGATGACCCGGCCTTTGGGGCTGGCGCTGCAGTCTCCGCTGTATGTCCCGGTTTCTGGATCTCCGCCGAAGCCCGGGTGGCTCTCCGGACCGAACCAGTCGAAGGTCGCCCCCATGTCCACTTCCTTTCCCGTGGCCATGTCGAACAGCGTCAGGTCCACGGTGGAACCGCGCGTGTGGCCGCTTTTTTCAGCGATGAACCCCTGCTCGAAAAGGACTCCCTTGTCCACTTCCGGGTAGAAGCAGGACTTCATAAGGGTGTCGCCGAGGTTTCCGGCCCAGCGGACGAAATGGTCCACCGCCTTCTGCGGGCGGTATGCGTCGTAAATCTTGAGGCGGTATCCAAGCTGCCTGAGCTCGTCGCTGACCACGCGGAGGCTGTCCGCGGCCTGCCTTGTGAGCAGGGCGGTCGGCGCTTCATATCCGTCAATCCTCTCCCCGATGAAATTGTAGGTGCTGAAATAACGTATCTCCAGGATGGCATCCGGAACGGCCTCCGGGATACGTACGAAATATTCGCGACCGTACTCGCTCCGCTGGCCGCATCCGGCCAGCGCCACCGTCAGGACGACGCCGGCAAGGAACCTTCTCATCGCTATTTCTCCTTGGGGTGAATCTTGCTGTAGAGCTTTACGGAGCCGGCGAGGCTGTTGATCTCGGACTTCGATACGTAGGTCATGCGGATATACCCTTCGCGTTCGACGCTGAAAGAAAGGGAATGGCCCAGGAGAACCTTCTTGTGCGTGATCGTGACTTTCTCCATCTTGTCGCCGGGGAATCCTAATGCGAGGCAGCCTTCGGTCTCGATGGCCGTGTTCACTGGAGACTTGCAGAGGGCTTTCAGCTCATTCAGTTTCTCCATGGCTTCGGTGAGGCTGTCTCCGAGGGGGATGAAAAGCTCGAAAATGGGGTCGAAATAGACCTGGATCACCTTGTCGCCAAATCCGAGTTTGCCGACGGAGAGGTAGTAGTGGTTCGCGCCATCCTTTGGCATATTGAACACTTCGACCCGTTCTCCGGTGTTTTCCTGTTCGATTTCAACAAGTTCCAGCCGCTGGGGAATCTTGGATCCCTGGGCGGAGACGGCTACTGTCCAGCATACGAGGACGGCGAGGATGCAAATCAGTTTTTTCATATCATCGTTCTTTAATGTTCTAACCCCACAAATTTAACATTTATTTCCCAATATAGGCGCTGCGTTTTTATACGCCTTTCTTTCGCAAATTGATATTGCAGGCAATATGTTTTTTCGCTAACTTTGTGTGATTTTGGAATTATAACGACAAATACTCTATAACATGGACATCAAGCTCAAAGAAAACTGCAAGTACGCGCTCCTGGTTCCTACCAGCATGGGACTGCGCATCACCCCCGCCGCCGGCCAGCCGGTTCACTCCAGCGACCAGTTCGCCCTCCAGGCGACCAGCGCCGAGACCAACGTGGCCAGCATCTCCTCCTTCCTCGGACTTCCCGTCAAGGTTCTCACGACCTTCGTCAAGGGCAGCCCGTTCGCCCATTTCATCAAGGCCAACCTCAAGAGCCGCGGAATGGACTTCGAAGGCGCTGAGGTGGAGCAGGGCGGTCCCTGGGGCTACCGCCATCAGATCAACATCGCCGACAGCGGATACGGCTCCCGCGGACCCCGCGTATGGAACGACCGTGCAGGCGAGGTCGGCCGCACCCTCAATGTGAAGGACTTCGACCTTGACCGCATCTTCGGACAGGAAGGCGTGCAGATTATCCACCTGAGCGGCCTTATCGGCGCCCTCAGCCCCGAGAGCAGCCGTTTCTGCCTCGAACTCGCCCGCGCCGCGAAGAAATACGGCACCCGCATCAGTTTCGACCTGAATTACCGTGCCTCCTTCTGGAAGGGCCGTGAGCAGGAACTCCATGACATCTTCTCCGAAATCGCCAGCTATGCCGATGTGCTGATCGGCAACGAAGAGGACTTCCAGCTCTGCCTGGGCATCGAAGGCCCCGAGGCCGGAGGCAAGGACATCGCGGCCAAGATCGACGGCTTCAAGGAAATGATACGCCGCGTCAAAGCCCAGTATCCCAACGGAAAGGTCTACGGCACCACCCTTCGCCAGGTCAACAACACCAACAGCCACAACTGGGGAGCCATCCTCCTCGACGGTGAGGACTGGCACGTCATCATGCCCCGCGAGATCCATGTCCTCGACCGCATCGGCGGCGGCGACGGCTTCGTAGGCGGACTGCTTTACGGTATCCTGAAGGGATGGGACGGCGAGAAGTGCGCCCAGTTCGGATGGGCCAGCGGCGCCCTCGCGACCACTTTCCTGACCGACTACGCCCAGCCTGCAGACGAAGAGCAGGTCTGGAGCATCTGGGAAGGCAACGCACGGGTAAAGAGGTAGGCCATGATCTATTTCGAAAGGGGGTCAAAGACCGACATAATCACCGCTGAAGACACCAGGGCCATCCTGAAGCAGGTCTTCGACGCCATGGGCCCGAAAAAGCGTGTCCTCGCGCTCCCGCCCGACTTCACCCGTTTCAATTCCTACGCCGGGCCGATCACCGAGATGGTCAACGACTATTTCGGAGATGTGCTTACCGACATCATGCCGGCGCTCGGCACCCATTCCCCGATGACGGACGAGCAGCTTTCCGTGATGTTCCCCAGCGTGCCGAAGGACAAGTTCCGCGTGCATGACTGGCGCAACGACATCGTGACCGTCGGCACCGTGCCCGGTTCGTATGTCAAGGAAGTTTCCGAAGGCAGGCTCGACTACGAGATGAACGCCCAGGTCAACAAGCTTCTTCTCGATCCCTCGTTCGACCTTATCCTCTCGATAGGACAGGTCGTTCCCCACGAGGTCATCGGCATGGCCAACTATACGAAGAACATCTTCGTCGGCGTCGGCGGCTCCGACTTTATCAACAAGAGCCATTTCATCGGCGCCAGCTACGGCATGGAGCGGATCATGGGCCGCGCAAAGAGCCCGGTCCGCGACGTGTTCGAATACGCCAAGGTCAATTTCCTCAGCAAGGTTCCCATCGTTTATGTCCTGACCGTCAGGGCAAAGGATGAGGCGAGCGGCGAGATGGTGACCCGCGGACTTTTCATCGGCGACGATTTCGAATGCTTCCGCAAGGCGGCCGAGCTTTCCCTCGAGACCAACTTCATCATGGTCGACAAGGAGATAAAGAAGTGCATCGTCTATCTCGATCCCGAGGAGTTCAAGAGCACATGGCTCGGCAACAAGAGCGTCTACCGCACGAGGATGGCGCTTGCCGATGACGCTGAGCTGATTGTCCTTGCCCCCGGCCTGAAGGAATTCGGAGAGGACAAGACCATCGACGGCCTTATCCGCAAATATGGCTACAAGGGTACACCCCATACTCTGGAGTGCACCAACGCCAACAAGGACCTCCAGGACAACCTGGGCGCTTCGGCCCATCTCATCCACGGTTCTTCCGAAGGCCGCTTCAGGATCATCTACTGCCCCGGTGCCGGCATGTCCCGCGAAGAGATCGAGAGCGTCGGCTTCGAATACTGCCACTACGACGAGATGGTCGCACGCTATCCGCTCGAGGGCCTCAAGGACGGCTGGAACACCGTGAACGGGGAGGAGGTTTACTATATCTCCAATCCTGCGCTCGGACTCTGGGCTTATCCCGACCGTTTCAAGGACTGAGATGAAGATAGTCTGCGACAACAAGATACCTTTCCTGAAGGGGGTGCTGGAGCCGTATGCGGAAGTCCTGTACCTCCCCGGGAAAGAAACCACTCCAGCTGACGTCCGGGATGCGGATGCCCTTATCACCCGCACCCGCACCAAATGCAATGCCGCCCTTCTCGAGGGCTCTTCGGTCAAGGTCATAGCGACGGCGACGATAGGTTTCGACCATATCGACACGGCCTGGTGCGAATCCCACGGCATAGCCTGGGAAAATGCGCCCGGATGCAACTCATGGTCCGTCAAGCAATACATAGCTTCCGTGCTGGTGTCCCTGGCGGCGCGGCACGGCCTCCGGCTTGAAGACCTCACCCTCGGCGTGGTCGGAGTAGGCAATGTCGGCAGCAAGGTCGCGGAGGTTGGTCGCATCCTCGGGATGAAGGTTCTGCTGAACGATCCTCCGAGAGCCCGGATGGAAGGCCCGGACGGATTTACCGGACTCGACGAGCTCGTCCGCAGAAGCGATATCGTCACCCTTCATGTCCCACTGCAGAGGGCGGGGGAGGACGCCACCTTCCATCTTTTCGACGAGAAAAGGCTCGGCTCCATGCGCCCCGGCCAGATCCTGATCAATTCTTCGCGCGGGGAAGTCGTGGACAACAAGGCCCTGAAGGCCACCCTGCTGAACGGGGGACTCAAAGGCGCCGTCCTGGATGTATGGGAAGGGGAGCCGGAGCTCGATTCCGAGCTGGTCGGCCTGCTGGACTATTCCACGCCGCATATCGCCGGCTATTCGGCTGATGGCAAGGCCAACGGCACCACGATGAGCGTCCGTACCGTCGCACGCCGCCTGGGCCTGCCGCTGACGGAATGGAAGGCAAGCGGAGTGCCCGTCCCGGCCCAGCCGCTCGAATTTGCTCTCGATGCGACCGGAAAGGACCTTCAGGCCGCACTGTCCGAGGCAATACTCTACACCTATGACGTCGAAAGGGACAGCAATGCCCTGCGGGACAATCTGGCAGACTTTGAAAAACTGCGCGGAGATTATGCGGTCCGCCGCGAATTCACCGCTTTCACCCTGCATCTCAGAGGAGCTTCCGCCGAACTGGAAGCCAGGCTCAGGGAACTGGGTTTCAATGTAATCAACAACCAAAACCAATATTAAATGAAAGCAGTTTCTGATATCGGACTCGTCGGTCTTGCCGTCATGGGCGAGAACCTTGTCCTCAACATGGAAAGCAAAGGCTTCCACGTCAGCGTGTTCAACCGTACCGTCGAAAAGGTCGACAAGTTCATCAATGGCCGCGGAGCGGGCAAGAACTTCTACGGAGCTCATTCCCTTGAAGATCTCGTGGCGTCCCTGAAGACTCCCCGCCGCGTGTTCCTGATGGTCAAGGCCGGACAGGCTGTCGATGATTTCATCGAAAAGCT
This sequence comes from Bacteroidales bacterium, assembly GCA_016281435.1. Next base: position 360 of record JAEEIQ010000012.1, on the reverse strand, counting down.
CATCCCGCTTCTTGACAAGGGCGACATCATCATCGACGGTGGAAATTCCCATTTCCCCGACACTGCGCGCCGCACCGCCTATGTCGAGAGCAAGGGCCTTCTGTACATCGGTACCGGCGTGTCCGGCGGTGAGGAAGGCGCCCTGAAGGGCCCCTCGATGATGCCCGGCGGATCTCCCGCAGCATGGCCTTATGTGAAGCCCATTTTCCAGAGCATCTGCGCAAAGGTCGAAGACGGTTCCCCCTGCTGCGACTGGGTGGGCGAGAACGGCGCCGGCCATTTCGTGAAGATGGTCCACAACGGCATCGAATACGGTGACATCCAGCTGATCTGCGAGTGCTACCAGATCATGAAGGACTA
>JAEEIQ010000011.1 GCA_016281435.1 Bacteroidales bacterium | reverse complement strand
CTGCTTCTTGGGCCCACAAGAACAAGCATAGGAGAGAAGGACTGTTAACAGTAGGATAATAAATCTTCTAAACATGGCATAGCAAAAATACTCATTCTGCATCAGTAATCAAAAAGAATGGCATAGATATCTATCAGGGACAGTAAAAACAGGTAGTATCATGTCAATTAGAGACTATCAGCCTGCCTCAGGCTTCCCCTGTGGCTATCCAAGTTTTTGAATACAAGTGTAACTGGCTGATAATAAGTAGCATAGAACAATTACACCATATGTTTAACGAGGAAGAATATTGATTTGATAATTAAATAGTTGCGAAGATTGGCCGAGGTTTTTGCCTTGGCTTTTTCTGTCTATTTATTACCCTCAGACTTCCCATATTGTTTCGCATTTTGCAAAATGAAACAATCTTTTTAACCTTGCAAATAGACTTGCATTCGGACGCCATTTGAAGTATCTTTGCAGGATACTATACTATAACCGAAATGAAAAACACTTTTTTTGTGCCTGTCCTGACGGCATTGGCCGTGCTCTCCGGATGTTCGAACAGAGACTACGATATCTCCGAAGGACGCCTTAAAAAGGAAATTACGCTGTTCGAGGATGAAATCAGCATCCCTCTTGGCAGCATAGGCCCCATCACCGTGATGTCCACCCTTATGAACTCCTCCATAGGGGCGATCTTCGCCGACTATATAGAGGAAGATCCCACGGACGGCTCGCTGTTGATGAAAGGCAAGTCGGACCTTTATTCCGTGAACGTCTACAGTATGGAAAGCAGTGTCCCGGATCCTAGTGTGCCTTTCACGTGGAGCCCGGGCGACCAGTCTTCGGATGCGGGGGGCATCGTCTCCCTGATGTCCTGGGTAGGTTTGCAGGCTCTGGAACAACATGTCGACATACAGGCGACAAATCCCCTGAGCCAGGCGGTCGCCTTCAAGGCCGACGCTTCGGTCACCTGCTACGACGACACATATACGTCTACATATGATTCCTCCGTCCCGCTTGACTTCAATATCAATAGGCGGCAGCCCGAACCCTACATCATTTACTCCCTCGACCTTCCGTCAACCGCGACAGACCCTGTCTCGTTCATCTCACTTGATGACCTGACCATGGAAATGCCTGCCAATCCGTCGGATAAGCTGACTGATGACACGGTGAGTGACGTATTCACCTTCAGCAGTCTCTATCAATGCAAGATCGGCATAATGGAAAGCTTCGCCCTCGAGCAGTCCACAATACTCGAGGACCTTGCCTTGCCCATCGGTCAGTTCAATCTTCATAAATGCGAAATCTCCTTCACCCTGGAGAACACTCTCCCTCTTTCCGTGACAATCGACAGCCTGGCTATAATCAAGCCTGCCGCGACAGAGGGCGCTGAAGAGGTCGAGGATGTCTCCATCACCCAGGATATCACCATACAGGGCGGCTCCATTGAGAATCCCGGTCTCACTCCGGTCAAACTCGTAGTCGAGGCCCGCGAAGGGACCATACCTGACATCAACAGGCTGTATATCGCATTCAAGATCAACGCCCAGAGCGGATGCGGCGGAGTAGCCATCTCCACAAAGCAGGGCCTTACCATTCAGTCTTCCTCCGCAAAAATCAGCGGCGGGATAACCATCCCCGAAAAATAAAGTGCCATGAAAAAGACTTCAATATCTGTAATTGCGCTCATGCTTGCTGCAATCCCGGTATCTGCGCAGACCTTTCAGGAAGCCTTGTTCCTCGACGGCTACACCCTGTCCTATCGCTACAATCCTGCCATATCAAATGAAAGCGGATTCCTCAGTGTAGGCCAGTGGGAGAACCACCAGCGCAATAATGTCGGCGCCGCGGCCTTCCTCTATCCTGCTGATGACGGCGTCGTAACGGCACTCCACAGCAGCGTCCCGGCAGGCACATTCCTAGGCAGTCTCAAGGAAGACAACTATTTCAACGGCAATATCAACTTCAACCTTTTCTCATACGGCTGGCGCGGAAACGGCACATACCAGACACTGGAAGCTAACATCCGCTCCCAATACGACGTCTCCGTGCCACGCGAAGTCTTCGAGATACTGAAGAATGGTACAGGAAAGGGCACCTATGATCTCGGCGACCTTCGGATCGGCGGCAAAGCTTACCTTGAAATGGCCTGGGGCTGTTCGTGGAAGCTTTCCGACATGATCTCCGTCGGAGCGCGAGCCAAACTTCTTGCCGGAGTTGAATCCGTCCGTTACAATGTCACCCGTTTCGACCTGAGTTTCTCCGAAGAGAAATACGTCGCCGATGTTGAAGCCGAAGTCGACCTTACAAGCCGTATCGGGAAAATGAAGGTCAATGATGAAGGATACATCAACTTCCTTGACATCAGTGCCAAAGATAAGTGGAAACTGCCATCCGGAGCTGGCCTCGCCCTGGACCTCGGGATCCTGGTCACTCCCGTTGAAGGGCTAACCGTTTCCGCTTCCGTCCTCGACCTCGGCGGCCTCCTCTGGTACTATGGCAATGCTGGCTATTCCTCCGGCACCACCGAGTTCACCGGGCTGGAGACCCTCACCTACGACGAACTGCAGAACGGCCAGCTCATGGTCCGTCTGAATGAAGTCGGCAATGAATTCATGAAATCCCTCAAGATCAAGGAAGCGAAGAAAAAGATCAAACCCGAAGCCACTCCATTCACCCTCAATGCTGCGGCCAGGTACAGCCTGCCCATGTACAAGCCTCTCTCCGCCGGCGTGACCGGTACCCTGACTGGGTGGCAGGGCATGTCATACAAGGAATGCCGTTTCTGCTTGGCGTGGAATCCTTCCGCGAGGATCGGGGTGACCGCCAATGCAGGTTTCGGCGACTATGGCCCCGTATGGGGTGTCGCCCTCAGCGCAGCGGTTCTCAAGTTCCACATCAACGCAGGCCTCCAGAGCGGATTCGGCGGCACCATTCCCTACACTCATACCCCTCTCAAAGCCCAGAGCAAACGCCTTACAGTCGGCCTGACTTATAATCTTTGATCGATGGATATTACGAGCGTTATAATAATTGCAGTCTCCCTGGCGGTCATTCTGGTCGTCATCATTTTGTGGCTGGTTTCCAACGGCAGGCTGCGTGAAAAGATCCGGTCGAAGGATGCGGAGATCATTCGCATGGAGGCCGAAGCCAGGGCTGCCGCGCAGCTGCTCTCGAACGAGAAGGAGCAGCATTCAAGGGCACTGGAAGAAATAAAGTCGGCGCAGGAGAAGTCCATCGAAGCCGCGAAGATGGCACTTGCCCTCGAGAACGAAAAAATCCTGAAGGCCAGGGAAGAGGCGCTGAAGAAAGAAGCGGCCGAAACGATGCGGATGGTAACCGGATCCCTCAACAAGGATATCCGGGACATGAAGGAGGCTTTCGATGCGCAGAAAAAGACCCAGGCCGAAGAAAGTTCGTCGATAAAGACGCAATTTGCCGAAACGGTCAGGCATCTTAAGGAGCAGACTGAATCCATAGGGAATACGGCTGAGGATCTTGCAAAGGCCCTGAAAGGGCAGAGCAAGGTCCAGGGAATTTTCGGAGAGACCATCCTTGAGAATATCCTGAAAGGGGAGGGGCTGCGCGAAGGGCATGACTATGACGCCGAGTTCTGGCTCCGTGACAAGAAGGGAAACCGTATCCAGAACGAAGATACCGGGAAAACAATGCGCCCGGACTTCGCGCTCCATTTCCCGGACGACACCGATATCCTCATCGATTCAAAGGTCTCCCTTACGGCACTTGCCGATTATTTCGCCGCTGAAAACGAGGAAGAACGGGCTGCTGCTTCCGCCCGCAATCTTGAATCAGTCCGCAGCCACATAAGGGAACTCACCGGAAAGGAATATCAGAAATACGTCGTCGGACGCAAGACCCTCGACTACGTCATCATGTTCATACCCAATTACGGGGCGTATCAGCTGGCGAAGATGGAGGACAAGGACATCTTTGCAGAGGCATTCAGGCAGAACGTGCTGATCACGACGGAAGAAACGCTGATACCGTTCCTGCGCCTCATCCGTACTGCGTGGGTGCAGAAGGAGCAGATGGAGAATATAGGGGAAATCATCGAAGCGGCGCGCGACATGGTCGAGCGTGTCGGTTTGTTCTGCCGTTGCAATGCGGAGGTTGAAGCCGACCTGGAGCGTGTCCTCAAGGATTTCCGGGATAACAGCCAGCGTCTTGTCGACGGCCGGCAGAGCATAGTCAAGGCAGCTCGCAGGGCCATTGACCACGGGGTTCCGGCTCCTTCAGGGAAGAATGCGCTGCCAGCCCTCGGACCGGTTTATCCTGCTGAAAATATTTCTGAGGGGAATGGCTGAATACGTTTATACCATCTTTGCGCTTCTCCCGTTCATGGTCAGCCTCGTCTCCCTGGCCTTGTATGTCGTGGTGTTCAAGTCCCTGAAGGCACCGCAACGTTTTTTGGTCGTGTTCATCGTGACGTGCGTCATACTGTTTTTCTTCAGCGGATGGTTCATTGTCTCCGGTGGGCAGATCCCGTCTTGGGCGGACGCCGTCTTGCTTTTCAGTGCATTGGCAGCATACCCTTTGTTTTACTGTTATACATATCTGCTGACCAGGGCCAGACTTACATGGCAGAGGGTGCTGTTCGCCCTTATTCCTGCATCGGTCCTTTCTTGTGTGGTTTATGCCACCGACTGGAGCAGGATTGCCTTCCTTATATGCAAGATCGTCTTTGCCGCTGAAATAGTGCAGGTAGCCATTGTCGGAATAAGGGATATCCGCGGTTTTGACAACAAGGTGAAGAATTTCTATGCGGACACTGAGGGCAAGACTCTGAAGAGCGCTTCCGTCCTGCTTGTCTGCATAGCCGTCATTGCAGCCCTGTCCCTGCTGTCCACGCTGACGGCCCGCAATTTCTTCCGAGCCTCCCTGATTATGTGCGTTCCTTCCGTCGTGCTTTCATCCTTGCTGTTCGGAATATTTTATACGGGTTATAATATCAAGTACTACGCAAAGGATTTTGAGGATGATCTGTCCTCGGATTCTTCATCGGTACTTGCCGAGCAGGAAGATGCTGCGCTCGAGGCCCGTATTTCGTCCGTGATGGAAAGCGGAAAGCTATATCTCGTCCCGGGCCTTAAGATTTCAGACGTGGCCGAAGCCGTCGGATCCAACAGGACCTATGTCTCCAAGGCGATCAACAACGTCGCGGGAATGTCTTTTTCGGATTATGTCAACTCCCGCAGGATCGGGTATGCGAAGAAACTTCTTGAAAATTCCGGAGAAGATGATGAGAAATCCATTGCCGGCGTCGCCTCGGATTCCGGTTTCGCCTCATTTCCATCCTTTTACCGGTCGTTCACGAAGTTTGTCGGCATGTCTCCTTCGGCTTGGATAAAACGCAGTGCACACTGATTTTTACGATTTGAAATATTTTTTTTGTCAAATGAAATCCCGCCCCTTTGGGGGACGGGATTATTTTTTTACCTTTGTACTCGGGTACCGTTCTGGTGCCCGGACAAGAATCGGACAAAACTCGGAAAGAGTTAGTAACCTATGAAAAACTTCCGGGTGCGACGTGAGTCGCGCCCGTTGTTTTTTTTGTTACCACACCTTGACCCTCTCCTCAGGCGCGACCCAAAGCGCGTCGTTCTCTCCGATTCCGAAAGCCTCATACCAGTAGTCGCACTGCGCCAGAGCCCCGTTGATGCGGAGCCGTGCAGGGGAGTGCACATCCATCATCGTTAGGTAGCGCAAGATTTCGTCCGATGCCGTGCCGGCCCACAGGTTGGCGTATGAAAGGAAGAAACGCTGCTCCGGTGTGAATCCGTTGTCTTCAGGAAGGGTGCCGTGTTTCTTCTGCCACATCTGGAAGGCGTCATACGAGATGTTGAGTCCGCCGTGGTCGGCTATGTTTTCGCCAAGGCATAGGGCTCCGTTCGCATGAAGCTCGCCGGGAATCACCCACAGGGAATTGAAGTACTCGACCATGCGTTGGCAGGGCACCTGGAAACCTTCCGCGTCGGCCGGCGTCCACCAGTCGCCGAGGTTTCCTTCCTTGTTGTACATCCTTCCCTGGTCGTCGAATCCATGTGTCATCTCGTGGCCGATGACGACTCCGATGGACCCATAGTTGGCTGCAGCGTCGGCATTCATGTCGAAAAGGGGCGGCTGCAAGAATCCGGCGGGGAAGCAAATCTCGTTGGTTGTCGGATTGTAGTATGCGTTGACCATCTGGGCCGGCATCTGCCATTCTTCCTTGTCGACAGGCTTGTTGTATTTCTTCTTGTAGTTGAGCTCCCAGAAGAATTCACTGGCCTCTCGCACATTCTCATAAAGGGATTTGGACGGATCTATCGAAAGGCCGCGGAGGTCATCCCATTTGTCGGGATATCCTACCTTGACCTTGTATGCGGCAAGCTTTTCGAGTGCCGTAGCCTTCGTCTCAGGACACATCCATTCCTGCTGCCTTATACGCTCGGCAAGGCTGGCCTGCAGGTTCCCGATAAGTTCCAGCATCTCTTTCTTGGCGGCCTTCGGGAAGTACTTCTTGACGTACATCTGTCCTATTGCATCGGACATCAGGCCGTCCACAAGGCTCTCGGCTCGTTTCCATCGGGGCGTCTGCTGCTGTGCCCCGGTAATCTTGCGGTTGAAATCAAAATTCTCGGCAGTGAAATCGTCGGAAAGCAGCGAGGAAGCTCCCGCTATTATCCTCCACTCGTAAACCGCGATAAGGTCCTCGAGCGGGGCGCTCATGAGGATGCGGCAGGCCTCGGCAACCGGTTCGGGCTGCCCCAGGTCCACTTCCTGCGTCTTGTCGTAGCGGTAATCCGCGAGATATTTCTTCCAATCGAAACCGTCGCATACTGCGCAAAGCGAATCCACGCTCATCTTGTGGTAGTTGGCCTCGGAGTCGCGGGACTTCTCCTTCGAGTAATAGGGCTCCGCGATGCGTGTCTCTATGCTCCATATCGTTTCCACCTTCGAGGCGGCTTCCTCTTCGCCATATCCTGAGAGCACGAAAAGCTTGCGCATGTGGTCCCTCATGAACTCGCGCACCATCGCGTTCTGCGGGTCGTCCGAGAGGTAATAGTCCCTGTTCCCGAGCGAGAGGCCGCCTTGGCCTATGCCGACAATGTTGTTGTCCACATCCTTTTCGTCCGGTCCGATGCCCATGGAGAAAAGCAGGTTGTCATGCTCCCTGGCGCACCTTTCGAGAAGCGCTTCCCGCGTAGTTACGGAAGCCAGTTCGGCGAGGTGGGCTTTCAGCGGGGCGGCACCGTCCTCGTTGAGACGTACCGAATCCATGGCGAGGTTGTAGAGGTCGCCTATTTTCTGTTCGATGCTTCCCTTGCGGTTTTTCTGCGCTGCGATTCCCTTGATCAGTTCCGCAAGTACTTTTACGTTGTCGTCAGCGACTTTGTTGACCGTGCCCCACAGGGGATACTCGGGCGGCTGGGGGTTGAAGTCGCCCCAATGCCCCGTAGCGTACTGTGCGAAATCGTCGCCCGGGCGGACGCTTGTGTCCATGTAGTCATAATTGATGCCGGCAGTCTTGGGCGCCGGAGCCGTGCAGGCTGCGGCGAGGGCAAGCAAGAGTCCCGCGCCGAGCCGGAGAATTCCTTTTTCCATGTTGTTCGGTTTTAGTCCTGTATTTCGAAGAGATTGAGGAAACCGGTCATCATAAAGACATTGCGAATGTCGCTGTTGATGCCTTTGACGATGATCTTGCCGCCTTTTGCGGCCGCTGCCTTGCGCAGGGAGAGGAACAACCTTAGGCCGGAACTTGAGATGTAGGTCATTTCGCGGCAGTTCAGCACTACCGTTCCCGCCGTGTCTTCTTCCTCTACCTTGGCGAATACCGGGGCTGCTTCTATAGAGGCGGGCGTATCGAGGCGTCCTGCAAGGGATACTTCGGAAATGTTTTCTTTTTTGTTGACTGTTACTTCCATATTTAAAACTTTTTGGTCATCGTGAGGATGTTGCGGCTGCCGGTGCGGGAATAGCTCACGGCATCCATGATATTACGCACAAGATGTATGCCCAGACCGCCTATGGGCCTGTCTTCAACTCCGAGGGCGGTGTCCGCGTCAGGCGCTTTCGTAGGGTCGAATTCCGTGCCGGAGTCGCTGAGTATGAACACGAGGGCGTGCTCGCGGACTATGGATTCCAGATTGATTTCTCCTTTCTGCTCCTTGGGGTAGGCATACAGGATAACGTTTGTCACGGCTTCCTCGATCGCAAGGTTGAGGCTCATCGCCGTGGCGGCATCCAGGCCTGCAGTTTCAGCCGCTGCCCCGACGAAGCCTTCGAGTTTTGAGATCTCGCTGATGTCATTGCTGAGAACGATCTTGCGGTCCTTCTCGTCCTGGGGCGAGCCGTTGAGATAATGTATGAAGAGCATCGTGAGGTCGTCGCTCTGCGGAGCGTCACCAACGAATGCTCCAACTGCCTTCTGGATGGCTTCCAGATGCTCATGGGCGGACTTTCTCCCATGCAGGGCCGTTTCTACACGGGCTTCTCCGAAGAGATCGTGGTTCGCGTTCTCCGCTTCCGTAAGTCCGTCCGTGTAGAGGAAGATTGCGTCGTCGTATGCGAGGTCGGTCTCCTGCTCCCGGTAGACCATGCCCTGCATGACTCCGAGAGGCAGGTTGGGAACGACATCCAGGGTAGCGATCGCGTCGGAAAGGATGAACGGCGCGTTGTGGCCGGCGTTGCAGTAGCTCAAATGGCCGTTCTGCAGGTCGAGTATGCCGCAGAACAGGGTCACGAACATGTTGCTGTCGTTCATGTCCGACATGCTGTCGTTCATCAATGTGACGATTCTGGCCGGACTGTCCTCATGGCAGGAGACGGTGCGGAAAAGACTCCTGGTGACGGCCATGACCAGCGAAGCAGGCACGCCCTTGCCGGAGACGTCACCGATGCAGAATATCAGTTTTTCGTCCTTGATGAAGTAGTCGTAGAGGTCTCCGCCGACCTCTTTCGCCGTGACGATGGAGGCGGACATGTCTATGTCCTTGCGTTCAGGGAAGGGCGGGAATATCTTCGGGATCATCGACATCTGGATGTCATGTCCGATGCGGAGTTCGTTTTCCATCCTGTCCTTCTTCTCGTTTATCTGCCTGAGCTTATTCTGGTCCCGTGCAGCGGACCTGAGGATCAGGACAAGCATGGCGATCCCCAGCAACTGAAGTATCATCACCAGTAGTCCGATACGTTTTATTCCCCCGTAAATCTCCTTGTCGGGTATCACAATGGACAGGGACCATCCGGTTTTCTGGACGGGGGAGAAGAAGATCTGGCTGGAGATGCCCTTTTCATGGATGGCCATGTTGCCGGATTGACCGGAAAGCATGGCGTGGTTGAGTTCCTTGAGGGTAGTAGAGTCTTCCATTCCTGCAGTCGCCTCATTGAAGGTTTTCTTCATCACCAGGCTTTCCGCCGGGCAGACCATTATCTGTCCCTTGCGGCTGACCACCATGCTGAAGGCGTTGGGATAGACCTTTATGCTCCCGACCATGTCGGTAAGCCAGTCCAGGGAGATGTCGGCAGTGAGGACGGCCGCTACTTTCCCGTTCCTGTCTATGAGCGGGACGGAGTAAGTCGTCATCAGGACTTCTCCGCCGCCTTCATCGATGTATGGCTCGGACCAGTAGCCGGCTCCGTTCTCGATAGGCTTAGTAAACCATTCCTGGGCAGGATAATCGTATTCCGCGGTAGCAAGGGACTTGATGATTACGTTGCCGGTTTCCGGATCGCGCAGCGCATAAGGGGAATAGAGGGGAAGCCTTCGGTTGTATCCGGGGACTAGGGCTACCGTGGACCCTATCACGACAGGATTGTTCCTTACGAGCAGTTCGGCTACGCGCGACAGGCTGTCGGGGAGGTCCAGGCACAGGCTGGCCACCCAGATGTTGTTGGCCACCGCGGCTTCCGTCTGGTTGATGACGTCCAGGATCTTGTTTTGCGTCGATTCCAGCTGGCCTTCAGCCCTCTTCGTGGCTTCTTCGCGTATGCCCTGGCTGGAAAAATAGTACTGGATGAGGGCCGTGGCCTCGAGGGTGGCAGCCGCTACTATCACAAGCATCAACCCTGTCCACCGGGACCTGGTTACCAGCTTCTTTATCGGATTTTCACTCAATTTCATCGTCATTTAAGGATTGCAGCCAGGGCGGCCCTGAATTCAGGCATGGGGCATTTGGCGTCGCGCTCGACAATCAGGGTCTTGAGCCCGGCGTAGGGACGAATCTGCTCGTCTATTTCCTTGAGCGGGCGGTCATTCCCGAAATAAGCCGGGGCAAAATACTTCCAGAATTGTTCGGCCGTGTCTTTCTCCATGTGGAACGTCTCGCGGAGGAAATCTTCCCCGTCAAGAATGCAGCACAGATAGACCATCCCGACATCGAAAAGATTGTAGCCGTAGCAGAAATCGCCGAGATCGATGAAATAGCGCTTGTCTCCGCTGAAAATCGCGTTGCTGAACTGCAGGTCTCCGTGGATGGCCGTGTCCGCATCGGGAGAGTCCGCTATGAATTTGCCGAGCTTGTCCTTTTCGGAAGACGTGAAGAAAGGGTTCTCCGCCAGGATGCGCAGGTATCTGTCCTTGATGCTCTCGAACTGGGACGTGTCGACATGGACCGCGTGCAGGTCGCGGCACATCCCGGCGAACTCCTCTGCGTATCTGCGCACGTTCGCAGGATCGTCACCTGTGGCCCTTGAATAGGATTTCTTTCCGAGTATGCGGCGGAACCGTATCCCGTAGCGCCCGTCTTCGGTGACCACGTATTCTCCGGGTTCGGGAGTCGGTATCCCGAGGTCATATACCTTCCGGGCAAGCTTCATTTCGTCCAGCGGCTGCCGGATCTTCCCGGGGAAGTAGAGTTTGAGCATGACCGACGGGTCTGTCTTGTGGTCGTAGCTTTCTCCGTTGAATCCTCCGCCGGAGAGGACGTAGTCGTCCATGGAAATCTTAATTGCGTCCATCTGCTTTGCTGAATACCTGATTGATCAATTGTTCGAACTCCCGGAATGCGGAAGTCCCCTCGAGTTCGCGGAGCGAGTCCGCAAGGCCGCGGTAGTGCCACTCATGGTCCTTGGGATCCTTCGCGTGGAATATGTCCCAGAGTTTGTCCCCAAGGACCTCATAGTCGCGGGCGATGGCCCTCATGTTCGAAAGCTTGTCCCCGAGGGCGACTATCTTTGCGTCGTGGGAGGCCCTGGCGAGCCTGTCGATGGCGGCCCTTTTGCGCGAGTGCCAGCTGTCTTCTTCGCTTACTCCTTCCTCGAAGGTGTCGGACTCGTCTGCCACGAGGGAGGCTATCCTGTCTCCGAATTCGGAGCGTATCTGCTCCACGGTCACGTCAGTGTCCTCCACGGTGTCGTGCAGCGCCGCAGCGGCAAGCAGTTCCTGATCCGGAGTCATGGTTGCGACGATCTCCATCGCTTCCATCGGATGTACGATATAAGGAAAGCCCTTCCCGCGGCGCTCCGTGCCCGCATGGGCTTTCACCGCAAAGATTATCGCGCGGTCAAGGAGCTCTGTGTCAAGTGGTTTGTTAGCCATGTCACTGGTTCATGAAAGGCAGGTCTTTTGCCTGTTCTACAAGGAATTCGGCCATCATTTCATTGCTCTCGGACGGGCCGTTGAGTTCGTCGAAGAGCATGCGTATGCCTGCCTTGCCGCCGCCCCTTTTGAGGATGCAGGCAATGCAGATGTCCTGCGGCGCGATCGATGAAGCTATTATGTCCAGATCCGTCAGGCCTATCTGGTAGCAGGCTATCTGGTAGGCCCCCTCCGCGAACTCGCGGATCAAGCCTGATACATCCCCCAGGGTCTTGCACCCGAGGGCCTTGAATACGGGCAGGAACGGCATCAGCGGAACGTCCTGGATTTCGGCCTGGTTGACGGCGGCGATGCGCTTGTTCAGATGGCCGAAGGGATCCATGTCAAGGAAACTGCGGAAGGTGTCCCCGTCCAGGGGAACCTCGTCCAGGTTGCCTGATGCGACCAGTGAACGCACGCGCCTCCTGTAGTCTGTAAGTTCGGTGCGGATGCGGCTGAACTGCTCGTCTGCGAGTTCCAGCATGCCGGCCAGGCGGCTGAGGTTGCGGAGATAATCCCTCGGCACTTCGACTCCGGATTTGTACCCGGTGTCGTGGTTCAGGTTTGCCCATGCGTGCTGAAGGACCGTCCGCATCTGCATCTCGAAGCGGTATGGGAAACCAGGGACGGAGCAGATGTAGTGCAGGGAGAGGTAGCCGAAGCTGTCTATTTCGTGAATCTTCCTCTTGTCCACGGAATTCTCCCAGTCCACTTCGAAGAGTCTTTCGACTGCGGAGGCCACCTTGTCCACGTCGTCGATGTAGAAGGTGATGACCCGCATGCCGATTATGTCGGTGATGTCCGCCAGGGTCTTGTATTTGGCGCCTTTGAGTTCGAGTTTCCCGGCAAGCGAGTCTTCCGCCTTGACGCGGGATTCGATGCCTGCCACGAGAAGACCTATCTCGGAAAAGGTCTTCTTGAGCTTGCCGAGCACCTCGGCTTCGACTTCGCGGAACCGGGGCAGATTCTCCCGGTATTCTTCAAGTATGCTTTCGCAGTGTGGATCCAGATGTTTCATCCTCCAAATATAAGAAAAATCCCGCTGTTTACCAGCGGGAAGCTTCTTTCATTTTTTCGGCGATCTTGTCCGTGCAAAGCTTGCCGAGGCTTCCGGCATGCGTATGGCCGAGATCGGAGGGCTTCAGCGTGGCCGGATCCTTGCCGTCGTAACTGAAGCGTCCTTCGTTCACTTCGATGCCGACCTGTTTGTAAGCGTCGCGGAAAGGGGTTCCGGCGAGGGTCCTGCGGTTCACCTCCTCGACCGTGAACATGTATTTGTAGCGCGGGTCTTCGAGTATCCTTTCGTTCACCTCGATGTTTTCCAGCATGTAGGCGGTCATCGAGATGCAGTCGTGCATCAGTTCAAGGGCGGGGAAGAGTATGTCCTTCAGCAGTTGGTAGTCCCTGTGGTAGCCGTGCGGCATGTTGCTGCAAAGCAGCGAGATCTCGTTTTCGACGGACAGGATGCGGTTGCACTTTCCGCGCACCATCTCCCAGACGTCCGGGTTCTTCTTGTGCGGCATTATGCTCGAGCCCGTCGTGAGCTCGTCGGGGAAATGTATGAATCCGAAGTTCGGGCACATGTACATACAGCAGTCGGATGCGAACTTGTTGAGTGTCAGCGCTACGGAACCTATCGCGGAGGCAGTGCACCTTTCGGCTTTGCCGCGGCTGAGCTGGGCGGCGACGCTGTTCCAGTCCGGGCAGGAGAAGCCCAGCAGGCGGGTGGTCATCTCCCTGTCCAGGGGGAAGGAATTCCCGTATCCTGCGGCGGATCCCAGCGGGTTCGAGTCGGCGACCTTGAAGGCTGCGTGCAGCATGTGCATGTCGCTGACGAGGGCCTCAGCGTAGGCTCCGAACCAGAGCCCGAATGACGACGGCATCGCGATCTGGGCATGCGTATAGCCCGGGAGCAGCACATCCTTGTGCTTCTCGCTCAGCTCCTGCAGGAGCGAGAAAAGCTCCAGTACTTCGTCGCGGACCTTCAGGATCTGGTCCTTCAGGAACAGTTTGATGTCCACCAGCACCTGGTCGTTGCGCGAGCGCCCGGAGTGTATTTTCTTTCCGACGTCGCCAAGGCGCCGGGTCAGGAGCAGTTCCACCTGTGAGTGGATGTCCTCGACATCGTCTTCGAGGCGGAAGGAGCCTTCTTCTATCTCCTTGCCGATTTCTTCCAGGGCAGGGATCAGGATTTCAACTTCTTCCTTTTCGAGAAGGCCGATCGATCCCAGCATCCGTACGTGGGCCATCGATCCCAGCACGTCGTAGCGGGCTAGGGCCATGTCGAGTACGCGGTCGTTTCCGACCGTGAATGCTTCTACCTTTTCAGTTGCGCTTTTGCCTTTATTCCAGAGAGTTGCCATAGTTTATACGAGTTCTGCCAGCTTCGTGATGAAGGCCTTGTATCCTTCGATCGCGCCGGCTATTTCGCTTGTCAGTATGTATTCGTCAGCATGGTGCGAGCGGGCGGAATCGCCCGGGCCCATCTTTATGGAGTCGCGTCCGGTCCGTATCCAGTTGCTGGTCGTGGGGGAGGAGAAGGTCCCGACGCCCAGTGCAGCCGCGGCGGCAAGAAGGGGCGAGCCTGCGGGCGTCGCGGAAGCCCTGTTGTGCAGGCTCCTTGGTTTCAGCGTGCTGCGGCAGAGCGCCTGCAGTTCGGAGAGGATTTCCTCGTTGGCGTAAACGTCCGTAGGGCGTATGTCCACTACGAAGCGGCAGCGGTCCGGAATCACGTTGTGGGCGCTTCCCGCCTCGATCTGCGTGACGTTAAGGCGGACTTCCCCCATGGTAGGGGAAACCCGGCCGAATCTGTGCTGCCGCAGGGCCTCGATATCGTCCAGGGCTATGTAGAGGGCATTTACACCTTCGTTACGGGCGGCGTGCCCGCTGACTCCGGCGGCTTCTGCGTCCAGGACCAGCAGGCCCCTTTCGCTTGTGGCTGCGCGCATCCCGGTGGGCTCGCCGATTATCACCCAGCGGAGGTCCTTTCCGGCGAAGGGGCCGTCAGGGCCGTAAATCCATGCGGCTCCGTTCGAACCGGCCCTTTCCTCTTCGCGGCTAAGGCACAAGGCCAGGTTGAAGGGGAGCCTTTCCGTGCGCAGTGCCCTGAATGCTGCTGTCATCGATACCACCGATCCGCCGTCGTCATTCGATCCGAGCCCGCGTACTATCGAAGGGTCGTCGCCCGGGTCGAAAGGGTCGAAGGTGTAGCCTCCGCAAGGGGGGACCGTGTCGATATGGGCGTCGAGGGCGAGGGTCGGTTTGCCGTCGTCGAAGCCTTCGCAGAGGGCTATGATGTTGCCGTTCAGGACGTCGTGACTGACGCCCCAGCTGTCGAGGGTGCTGCTGATGAGTCCGGTCACCTTTCCCTCTTCAAAGGTGGGGGAAGGGGTGCGCACCATCTGCCGCAGCAGTTCTATGGCTTCGTCTAGATAAGTCATAAGATTATGCCGGTTCCAAGGCCGTCCTTAAGACGGGAAACGTTTTTTATCATCGCTCCGGAGGCTCCCTGCCGGAGTGCCAGGAAACAGTTGTCGAGTTTCGGAAGCATGCCCCCGTCCACGCGGCCTTCCGCCTTCAGGGTGGCGAACATCCGGGAGTCCATCGAAGGGATGATGCTCGAAGGGTCGTCCTTGTCCATCAGTACGCCGTCCAGCTCGAAGCAGCATACAAGATAAGCTTTCAGGGCTGCGGCGACGCTTGCGGCCACCGTGTCCGCGTTGGTGTTCAGGAGCTGGCCGCGGCCGTCGTGATTGATTGCGCAGAGAACCGGAGTGATGCCGTTTTCGAGCAGCATCTCAAGGAATGGGACGTTGACGCTGTCCGGCGTGACATCCCCGACGAATCCGTAATCTACCTTGGTCACGCCGTCCGACAGTGTCCTGGGCGGCCTTTTTTCGGCAGTCACGACGCTTGCGTCGCAGCCGGCAAGGCCGATGGCATTGCAGCCTTCTGCCTGCAGGAGGGCGACTATCTGCTTGTTGCACCATCCGGCGTAGGTCATCGTAACGACCTTGAGCGTATCGGCGTCAGTGACGCGGCGGCCCTCAATCTTGAGGGGCGTCTGCCCGAGGGCAGACTGAAGCTGGCTCGCCAGCTTCCCGCCGCCGTGGACCAGCACCTTCGGCCCGGTCAGCGACGCGAAATCCCGGCAGAACCCTTTCAGGACCGCTTCGTCGTCGAGAACGTTGCCACCTATCTTTATGACCTTTATCATAGGCTTTCCAGCATGCGTTTCATTACCGTCTGGACGGAGAAGACGCGGTTTGCCGCCTCCGGAATCACAAGGCTGGCCGGAGAGTCGATAACTTCGTCCGACACTATCATGTTGCGCCTGACCGGCAGGCAGTGCATGAAGAAAGCGTTGTCCGTCACGGCCATGTGGGCGGCGTCTATGGTCCATCCCATGTCCTTGCTCAGGATCTTGCCGTAGTCGGCCGGATTGGTCACTCCGGGGCAGCTCCAGTTCTTCGCATAGACGAAGTCGGCGCCTTCGAGGGCCTTCATCTGGTCGTATTCGATCTTAGCTCCGGCGGTGAAGGCGGGATCGAGCTCATACCCCTCCGGGTGCGTAATCACGACGTCGTACCCGGCTGCGACCGTCCATTCCGCAAAGGAATTGGGAACGGCTTGCGGAAGGCTCCTGGGATGCGGTGCCCAGCTCAGTACGACTTTGGGACGGGGCTTTCTTTTGTGCTCCTCGATCGTGATGAGGTCGGCGAATGCCTGGCAAGGGTGCACGGTGGCCGATTCAAGGCTTATGACAGGCCTGCCGCTATATTCGACGAACTGCTTCAGGACTGTTTCGGCGTAGTCGTACTCCCGGTCCGTCAACCCTGCGAACGAGCGGACGCCTATGATGTCGCAGTAACTGCCCATCACCGGTATGGCCTCGCGCAGGTGCTCGCTTTTGTCGCCGTCCATGACGACTCCGAGTTCGGTCTCGAGCTTCCAGCTGTCGGCCCCTACGTTCAGGACGATGGGGTTCATCCCGAGGTTGAGGGCCGCTTTCTGGCTGCTCAGTCGCGTACGGAGGCTGCTGTTGAAAAAGACCAGCATGATGGTCTTGTTGCGTCCCAGTTCCTGCCAGGCGAACGGGGTCCGCTTGACTTCCATGGCTTCCTTGAGCGCGGCCTTAAGGTCGCCTATGTCCTTTGCGTGGAAAAATGACTTCATAGCAGTTCCTCCAATGCTTTGACGAAGACGCCGGCCTCTTCCTTCTTCAGGCATAGCGGGGCGAGAAGGCGGACCATGTTCTTGCCGGCTACGCCGGTGAAGATGTGCTTTTCGAAGAGAAGCTGCTTGCGCAGGGGGGCGACTTCTTCGTTGAATTCTATCCCTATCATGAGACCGCGTCCGCGAACATCCTTGATGCGGGGCGAAGCGGGGATGGCGTCCTTGAGGTATTCCCCGACCTTGAACGCGTTCTCCACCAGTTTCTCGTCTTCGATTATATCCAGGACCGCATTTGCCGCGGCCATGGCCAGGTAGTTTCCGCCGAAAGTGGTGCCGAGCATGCCCTTGACGGCCTTGAACTCGGGGGAAATCAGGATGCCTCCGCAGGGGAAGCCGTTGGCTATGCCCTTGCCCATGGTGATGATGCCGGGGCGGATTCCGTACCACTGGTGCGCGAAAAACTTTCCGCTGCGACCGTATCCGCTCTGGACCTCGTCCAGGATCAGGATCGCGCCGTACTGACGGCACAGGCGTTCAAGATCCTGCATGAACCCGGCCGTGGGCATGTTTATGCCGCCGCAACCCTGGATGCCTTCGACTATTACGCCGGCGACGCCGCCCTTGCGCAGTTCGGCCTCGACAGCCCCGGCATCGTTCAGGTCGCAGAAGCTTACTTTATGGTTCGCGTTGAAAGGGGAGACTATCGCGGGGTTGTCCGTCACTGCCACCGCTCCCGATGTGCGGCCGTGGAAACTCTTGCGGAACGCGATGACGCGATCCTTGCCGGTGTGGAAGGAGGCCAGCTTCATGGCGTTCTCGTTCGACTCCGCCCCGGAGTTGTCGAGAAAGAGGCTGTAGTCTTCGTAGCCGGAAGCGCGGCCCAGCTTGTGCGCAAGCTCTTCCTGCAGCGGGTTGCGGACGCTGTTTGAATAGAATCCTATCTTGTCCAGCTGGTCCCTGAGGGCCTGCACGTAGCGTGGATGGCTGTGACCTACGGAGATGACCGCATGGCCGCCGTAAAGGTCGAGATACTCCTGCCCCTTGTCGTCCCAGACCTTGCAGCCGAGGGCCCTGACGGGGGTTACGTCGAAGAGTGAATATACGTCGAATAGTTCCATATCAGAATGCCGATGCTTTCAGTTTGAGTCCTTCGGTCTCGGGGAGTCCGGAAATGAGGTTCATGTTCTGCACCGCCTGTCCGCTGGCGCCTTTGAGAAGGTTGTCTATGACCGTGGTTATTATGGCCTTGCCGGCGTGCTTTTCGACATGCAGTACGCATTTGTTGGTGTTCACGGCCTGCTTGAGGTCGACGGGTGAGTCGCTGACGAAGGTGAAGGCCGCATAGGAGTAGTAGTCTTTGTAAAGTTGAGCAATGGCGTCCTCGTCGAGTCCGCAGTCAGTATGGACCGCGGCGAATATCCCGCGGGGGAAATCTCCGCGTATGGGCACGAAGTTGACTTGCGGCAGCCCGCTGCCCTGCAGCAAGGCTAGGTTGCGGCAGATTTCCTTCAGATGCTGATGTTCGAACACCTTGTATGCGGAGATGTTGCCGCTGCGCCAGCTGAAATGCGTGGTCGCGCCGGGTTTTACGCCCGCGCCGGTCGAACCGGTTATGGCCGTGACGTTTATCTCGCCCTTAAGCAGCCCCGCCGCGGCGAGGGGCAGCAGCGACAACTGGATGGCGGTGGCGAAGCATCCGGGGTTGGCGATTTTCGAGGCCCCGCAGATTTTCTCCCGCTGCCATTCCGGAAGACCATAGACATAGCCTTCGCTTTCATCGCGGTAGTCCTGCGCCAGGTCGATGACCTTCAGTCCGGCGGGCATAGGATTCTCTTCCCAGAAAGCAGCGCTCTTCCCGTGCGCTCCGCAGAGGAACAGCACATCCACTGACGAAAGGTCGAAGCTGTCGCTGAAGCGCATTTCCGTATCACCCAGCAGCCCCTCGTGGACCTCGTACAGAGGTTTTCCTGCGCTGCTTTCAGAGTGTACGAAACCGATTTCCGCCGAAGGGTGGTTCAGCAGAAGCCGTATGAGTTCGCCGGCGGTGTACCCCGCTCCTCCTATGATTCCGACCTTTATCATATGTCCATTTCGTCAGGGTGGTTGAGGTAGTAGGCCCGAAGGGGCGTCGAGAGGAGCTTGATGAAGCCCTTTGCCTCGTCGGAAGTCCAGCCTTTCGCGCCTTCGCCGTATTCCCCGAGCTTGTTCTTTACGAGGTCGTCAGGGGAGTCTACTCCCACTGTGGAGAAGCCGTAGGGCCTCAGTTCGAGGGTGACCGTACCGGTGACGTTGCGCTGGCTGCTCTCGAGCATGGCCTCGATGTCCCGCATGACAGGCTCGAGGTACTGGCTCTCGTGCAGGAACATGCCGTACCAGTTCGCGACCTGGTCCTTCCAGTACTGCTGCCACTTCGAGAGGGTGAATTTTTCGAGGAACTTGTGCGCTCCGATTATGAGCATGGGGGCGGCCGCCTCGAAACCGACGCGGCCCTTGATGCCGACTATGGTGTCACCGACGTGCATGTCGCGTCCTATGCCGTATGCTGCGCCTATCTCTTCCACGGCCTTGATGGCCTCGATCTTGTCTTTATATGACTTGCCGTTCACGGAGCAGATTGCGCCCTTGTCGAAACCGATGGAGAGGATCTCGCTGCCGGTCTTGCTGACCTGCTTGAGATATGCGCTCTCGGGCAGTCCCTGCTTCGAGTCGAGTATCTCGCCCCCGCAGATGGACGTGCCCCAGATTCCGACATTGTAGGAGTACTTGAGCTTCGCGAAATCGGCATTGAAGCCGTGCGCGTTGAGGTAGTCCACCTCTTCCTTGCGGGAAAGGTTGCGGTCGCGGGTCAGGGTGATGATCTCCATCTCAGGGCACATTACGAGGAAGGTCATGTCGAAACGTACCTGGTCGTTGCCGGCCCCGGTGGAGCCGTGCGCGATTGCGGAAGCGCCGATTTCCTTGGCGTAGCGCGCTATCGCAATGCCCTGGAATATGCGCTCTGAAGATACCGATATCGGGTAGGTCCCGTTGCGGAGTACATTCCCGTATATCATGTATTTCAGGCTCTTCTCGTAGTACTCTTGCGTCACGTCAAGGGTGACGTACTTCGCCGCACCCAGTTTGTAGGCGTTCTCTTCGTTGGTTTTCAGCTGTTCGGGGCTGAAGCCGCCCGTATTTGCGCATGCGGCATGGACTTCATAGCCCATCTCGCGCGCGAGATACATTACTGTATATGAGGTGTCGAGACCGCCGCTGAACGCGACGACAACTTTTTTCTTTGCCATGTTTTATTCGTCTAAGAAATGAATTGAAAGGTGTTCCTTCGGGTCGTACAGGAGCCCGGTGCATATGCACATCTTGTAATCGTGGCTCTTCAGGATGTCGAAGTGGCGGCATCCTTCACAGCCTTTCCAGAACTCGGGATCGCTGGTGAGTTCGGAGTAGGGGACTGGACGGAAGCCGAGCTCGTAATTCATCTTCATCACGGCCGCTCCGGTCGTTATCGAGAATATCTTCGCCTCGGGGAAGAGGCGGCGGGCCAGCAGGAAGGTCTGTTCCTTGATTCGTTTGGCTATGCCCATGCCGCGGTAGCGGTGCGCGACGATAAGGCCCGAAGTGGCTACGAAGCTCTTTCCGCCCCAGGATTCGATATAGGAGAAGCCGGCGAATTCGCCTTCGGAGTCCAGGGCTATCACGGCTTTCCCGGCAAGGATCTTCGAACTGATGTACTCGGGGGTGCGGTTGGCTATTCCGGTGCGTCTTTCCTGCGAGGAGATGTAGATTTCCTCGCAGATGTCGCGGGCGTAGCGCACGTCGGCCTCTTCCGCGATCCGGACGGTTATCCTTGCGATGTTGAAGAGCTCGCGTATGGAATTTTCTATCTCGACGGGGTCGCTGTCTTTTTTCAGCATGGCCAGGACCGTGTCGTCGCCGGCTATGGTCCCCATGACGCCGTGTACGGCGGCCGCATCCAGACGGGCGGCGATAGCGGGAGCGAATCCGGGAAGGGAATGCAGCACGCATAGTTGCCCCGAGACTTCGATCTTGTTGATATTGAAGCTGTTTCTGCTCTTTGTGCTTTCAGACGGGATGATGTAGTACTGCTCGCCGTCGCCGGAGGATACCTTGACGGCACCGATTTCCTTTATGTCGCGCGAGAGCGTGGCCTGGGTGGCGCTTATGCCTTTCTTGCCAAGTTCGGAGATGAGCTCTTCCTGCGTATGGATGCGCGAGCCCCCTATTATCTTGGCTATGACACTTTTACGGTCATTCTTCTTCATATCGTGCATATGTTTTATGCAAAGATATGAATAAATATGCAAATATGCAATATTATTGTATGGGAATTGCGATGAATACCAGGAAGTCCCAGACGGCGTGGCTCACTACAAGGGCGGGGAGCATCCCGGGACGAAGCCTGTAGCACAGCCCCCAGAACGCCCCGGCCACGAGCGCGGCCATGATCAGCATGAAATTGAAGCTCCAGATATGGACAAGCGTGTAGATGGCCGTGGTTATGAGGAGCGCGAGGTCTGCGGCATGTTTCCCTCCCAGCAGGCGGGACAGCGTCCTCTGGACATATCCTCTCCAGAACAGTTCTTCGGCAGGGCCGATGACAAGCAGCAGAAGGGCGCCGATCACGGGGACGGGAAGGCCCTGCTTCATCGCATAGACCGATGCGACTCCGGATTTTGCGAAGTCGAAGAGCATGGTGGAAATTTTGTCTCCGGCCCAGAACACGCCCCACAGGACGAAGGCGAGGACTATGCCGCCTATGCACTGAAGCAGGGGCTTTTCGATCCGCAGAAGTTCTTTCCGGTCAGGGGTGAAGAGCAGGGCGCACGAAGCCAGTCCGAGGCCGGAGAAGGTCATCGCGACCCAAAAATTTATCTTTCCCGCTGTCCATGGATTGAACATCATGAACCACAGGATCGCGGCGGTACTGACCGCCATCAGCAGCCTTTTGGCGTCGTTGCTCATAGGAGGCCGGCGATGAAGAGGCCGGCGGAGAGGAGGACGGAGAACATGAGCTGAAGCTTGGCGGAAGCCAGGTCGAGTCCCTCCATCGCGCTAATTCCTTCTTTATATGCATTTGCACCCTGACGGAAGTTCCTGTATGCCTGGACGGCGGCGGGAAGGCATAGAAGGGCGAGGGGATGCATCCATCCGGCGACTGCGGCCACGGCCACCCACAGGAAGGGAACCACCATGTAGATGCAGTACAGCATGGCAGCCGCCTTCGGGCCTATCAGCATCCCGAAGGTCCTGATGCCCGCTTCGCGGTCTGACACGCTGTCCGAGGTGTTGTTGGCGTGGAGCACGGAGACGGTGATGACGCCGGTCGGGACCGAGACCACCAGGGCCTCAGGCATGAATGTGCCCGTAATCGCATAGGCGGTGCCCAGCACGGTCAGCACTCCGAAAATAAGGAATATGTCGAGGTCGCCGAGGGCGTGGTACTTCAGAAATGAATAAGCGGCGGTCAGCAGCACGCCGATTCCGCCTATGACCAGCAGTCCGGCGCCGCAGATGGCGGTTATGCCGAGCCCGAGAGCTATTCCCACTATGAAGAGTATGGCACTGAAAACCAGATACTCCTTCGGCTGGAAATGCCCGAACACGAGGTTGGGCACGGCATACGCTTTTTCATTGTCCACGCCGCTGCGGTGGTCGAACCAGTCACTGAGCACGTTGCCCGCCGAGTGCAGCGTGACTACGCCGACCAGGCACATTGCCAGGACTATCCATGGCGTCGCCCCGGAGGGTACGAGACCCTTGCTGAAAAGCCATGCGAAAGTTGCGACGACCGGCATCGAAGATACCGGAAAAGACCAGTAGCGGGTGACTGCCACCCATTCCTTGAAAGTGTGTTTCATGCGTTTATCAATACTCGTCCCAGGCCTTGATCTCCAGGTCTTCGGGACCGACCTTGCTGAAGGCGGCTATGAAGGCCGTGGCGAGGCGGCTGTTCGTTATCAGGGGAATGTTGAAATCTATGGCGGCGCGGCGCATCTTGTATCCGTTTGTGAGCTCTCCGGTGGAGAAGTTCTTCGGAATGTTGATGACGAGGTCCACCTTGTGCTCGCTGATGAGGTCGACGGCGGCCGGGATGGATTCGCCCTCGAAGGCTCCGCTTTCCACTTCGCTCGGCCAGAGGGCCCTGAGGGCCGGAATACCGTTCTCCTGCAGGTATTTGAAGGTGCCTGCGGTCGCATATATGACAAGGCCCTTGTCCACGAGCCTCTGGCAGGCATGGAGCATGTCGGCTTTCTGTTTGGCGTTGCCTGAGGAGATCAGAACGCTCTTCTGCGGCACCTTGTGCCCGACCGAAATCATGGCCTTGAGAAGGGCCTCGTCGAAGGTCCTGCCGAGGCAGCCGACTTCACCGGTCGACGCCATGTCGACGCCAAGCACGGGATCTGCGTGGCCGAGGCGGGAGAATGAGAACTGGGAAGCCTTGACTCCGACATATTCGAGATCGAACTCGTCCGTTTCCACCTTGGCGGGGTGCTCTCCGAGCATGCAGCGGGTGGCCAGCTCGATAAGGTTCACCTTCAGGATCTTCGAAACGAAGGGGAAGCTCCTGGAGGCCCTCAGGTTGCACTCGATCACCTTGATATAATCGCTGGAGACGAGGAACTGGATGTTGAAGGGGCCGGTGATGTCGAGGGCCTGCGCTATCTTGCCTGCGATCTTGCGTATGCGGGCGGCGACCACCCCGTAAAGCTTCTGCGGCGGGAACTGGATGGTTGCGTCTCCGGAATGGACTCCGGCGAATTCGACATGCTCGGATATGGCGTGCGCGAGGACCTTGCCTCCGTCCGCCACGGCATCGAACTCAATCTCCTTGCAGCGCTGCATGAAGGAGCTGATCACCACAGGGTGCTCGGCGGACACGTCTGCCGCCATTTCGAGGAACCTCCAGAGGTGGTCTTCGTTGTAGCAGACGTTCATAGCGGCGCCGGAAAGCACGTACGAGGGACGCACGAGCACGGGGAAGCCGACCTCGGAGATGAAACGCTCGACTTCGGCCTTCGTCGTGAGTTCGCTCCAGCGTGGCTGGTCTATGCCCAGCTTGTCCACGATGGAAGAGAACTTGTTGCGGTCCTCGGCGCTGTCTATGGATTCCGCGGTGGTCCCGAGTATGTGTATGCCTTCCTTGGCGAGGGGCAGGGCAAGGTTGTTCGGAATCTGGCCGCCCACGCTGACTATGACTCCGTAGGGGTTCTCGAGGCGGCAGATGTCGCATACCCTTTCGAACGAAAGCTCGTCGAAGTAGAGCTTGTCGCAGACGTCGTAGTCGGTCGAGACGGTCTCGGGGTTGTAGTTTATCATTATGGCCTTGAGGCCCTTTGCGCGCAGGGTGTTGAGTGCGTTGACGCTGCACCAGTCGAACTCGACGCTGCTTCCGATCCGGTATGCTCCGGATCCGAGGACTATGACTGTTGACTTTCCGTCATTGAAGGAAACGTCGTCCTTCGTGTCCTCGTATGTCATGTAGAGGTAGTTGCTCTCCTTGCCGTCTCCGGTCTGCATCGTCTCGATGCGCTTTACGGCGGGCCTCAGGCCGGCCTTGAGACGCAGGTCGCGGACTTCGCTTTCCTTGCAGCCGAAGACCCTTGCGATCTGGATGTCGGAGAATCCCAGCCTCTTCGCTTCGGCGAGAAGGGCCTGGTCCAGTTTATCGAGGGAGCCGCATGCCTCGAGCCTGCGGTACATGCTCTCGATGTTGGCGAGCTTGCCTATGAACCAGGGGTCGATGCTTGTCAGGGCGGCTATCTTTTCCTCGCTGTAGCCGGCCTCAAGAGCGGCTGCTATGGCGAACATGCGGGTGTCGGTAGGGTGGGAGAGGGCGTAGTCCAGGTCCTTCTCCTTGAAGGGCTTGTTGCAGACGAATCCGTTCGCGCCCTGGCCTATCATGCGGAGGCCTTTCTGTATGGTCTCTTCGAAGTTGCGGCCTATGGCCATTACTTCGCCGACGCTCTTCATAGTGGTGCCTATCTCGCGGGAGACGCCGTGGAACTTTGCGAGGTCCCAGCGGGGGAGCTTCGCGACGACATAATCCACTTTCGGCGGCTCGGCAGCGTTGCCGATCTGCGCGAGGTCGTATCCGAGGCCTATCTTGGCCGCCACGAAGGCGAGGGGATATCCGGTGGCCTTCGAGGCGAGGGCGGAGGAGCGGCTGAGGCGGGCGTTCACTTCGATCACGCGGTAGTCCATGCTTCCGTCCGGGGCGTAGGCGAACTGTATGTTGCACTCGCCTACTATTCCGAGATGGCGTACAATCTTCAGGGACAGCTCGTGCAGATAGTCAAGGTCGGCCTGCGAAAGGCTCTGTGTCGGAGCGACCACTATGCTTTCCCCGGTGTGGATGCCCAGGGGGTCGAAGTTCTCCATGTCGCAGATGACAAGGCACTTGTCGGAAGCGTCGCGGACGACTTCGAATTCTATTTCCTTCCAACCCTTGAGGGACTTTTCCACGAGCAGCTGGGGCGAGAAGGTGAAGGCTTTCTCCGCATTCTCGACGAGTTCTGCATCGTTGTCGCAGAAACCGGAACCGAGTCCGCCGAGGGCGAACGCTGCGCGAAGGATTACAGGGTAGCCGACTTCTTCCGCGGCCTTCCTTGCGTCCTGCAGTGTCTCGGCCGCATGGGACTTGATGGTCTTGATTCCGATTTCGTCCAGCCTCTCGACGAAGAGCTCGCGGTCTTCGGTGTCGATTATGGTCTTGACGGGCGTTCCGAGAACCTTCACGCCGTGCTTTTCGAGAAAGCCGCTGCGATACAGTTCGACTCCGCAGTTAAGCGCGGTCTGGCCGCCGAAAGCAAGGAGTATGCCGTCAGGCTTTTCCTTCTCTATAACCTTTTCCACGAATTCCACGGTGACCGGAAGGAAATAGATCTTGTCGGCTATTCCTTTTGAAGTCTGGATAGTGGCGATGTTGGGGTTGATGAGGACGGAGGAAATCCCTTCCTGCCTGAGGGCTTTGAGAGCCTGCGCTCCGCTGTAGTCGAATTCTCCGGCTTGTCCGATCTTGAGGGCCCCTGAGCCCAGGACAAGGACTTTCTTGAGTTCAGTCATTGCTTGAAAGTTTATACACCGGAGCACAAGTATCGGAATTTTTTGTGAAAATTCCAGCGCTTTCTGCGAAAACTCCCCGAAAATTATATACTTTTGTGCCCGAAATGGGTAATGTTATAATCGACCTCAAGCATATCTCCAAATCTTTCGGAGATACGAAAGTCCTTGATGACATCAATCTGTATGTCCGCAAGGGGGAATTTTTGACATTCCTGGGCCCCTCTGGATGCGGAAAGACAACTCTTCTGCGCATCATCGCAGGCTTCGTCAATCCCGATTCCGGGACCGTTGAGCTTAATGGAAAGGATATCGTCGGCATGCCGCCCTACGAGCGCCCGCTCAATACCGTTTTCCAGCGTTACGCCCTGTTTCCCCATCTGGACGTATATGACAACATAGCCTTCGGCCTGAAACTCAAGAAGGTCCCCCAGGACCAGATTGAAAAGAGGGTCAAGAAAGTCCTTAAACTGGTCAGCATGTCCGACTACGAGGACCGCGACGTCGAGTCCCTGTCCGGCGGTCAGCAGCAGAGGGTCGCCATTGCGAGGGCCCTCGTGAACCAGCCTAGCGTGCTTCTTCTCGACGAGCCCCTGAGCGCGCTCGACCTGAAGATGCGCAAGGACATGCAGATAGAGCTGAAGGAAATGCACCGCAAGCTGGGCATTACCTTTATATATGTAACCCATGATCAGGAGGAGGCCCTTACGCTTTCGGATACGATAGTCGTGATGAACGAGGGAAAGATCCAGCAGATAGGCACTCCGAAGGACATATACAACGAGCCCGTGAACTGCTTTGTCGCCGACTTCATCGGAGAGAGCAACATCCTCGAGGGCCGTATGTTGCGTGACCGCCGCGTCGCGTTCATAAAGCATGAATTCGACTGCGTTGACGAGGGATTCGGAGAGGATGTGCCCGTGGACGTCGTGGTGCGTCCCGAGGACATTTATTTCACGACCGATCCGGCGAAGTGCCAGTTCCGCGCGAAGGTCAACTCCTGCACCTTCAAGGGGGTCCACTATGAGATGTGGGTCGACACGGACACCGGTTACGAGCTGATGATCCAGGACTACGACCCGTATCCGGTCGGCAGCGAGGTCATGCTTTATATCGATCCTGACGACATCCAGGTGATGCACAAGGAACGCACCCGCAACCGTCTGAACGCCAAGGTCGTCGAGGACGGCGTCGCTGAGTTCCTCGGGACCCGTTTCGAATGCGATACGACAGGTTTCGAGCCCGGTCAGGAGGCCGTCGCCGAGATCGCCTTCGAGAAGGTGGACCTTCTGGACCATGAGGAAGACGCGGACCTTACGGGCAACGTGGCCTTTATCCTCTATATGGGCGACCATTACCACCTGACCGTCAAGACCGATGCAGGGGAGAACGTGTGGGTGGACACCAACGACATCTGGGACAAGAACGACTTCGTCGGCATCAAGATACTTCCCGCAGACATCCGTCTCGTGAAGAAGGAGGACCCTGGAGATGAATAAGAGGTCGAGCTGGGCACTGCCGTATTTCATCTTCCTGATGCTTTTCGTGGTGCTGCCATTGCTCCTGATCGTGCTTTATGCGCTGCAGGACGCTTCGGGTCATTTCACCCTGTACAACGTCACCAAGTTTTTCTCCGACAAGGATGCGCTGAGCACTTTCGCCCTTTCCATCGAAGTTGCAATAGAAAACACTCTCCTGTGCGTGCTGATCGGCTATCCGGCGGCATACATCCTAGCTGACAACAGGCTGAACCGCAGCGCGGTGACGGTCGTGCTGTTCATCCTCCCGATGTGGATAAACGCCCTGATGCGCACGCTCGCGACGGCGGAGCTCTTCACCATGGCCGGAATAGGCCTGGGCAAGGGGACTCTGCTTTTCGGCATGTGCTACGACTACCTTCCCTTCATGATATACCCCATCTACAACGTGCTGAAGAAGATGGACAAGTCCTACGCCGAGGCTGCCATGGATCTTGGCGCGACCCCCGGGGAGGTATTCCGCAAGGTCACGCTGCCGCTTTCCATGCCCGGGGTGTGGAGCGGGGTCATGATGGTCTTCATGCCGACGGTCAGCACCTTCGCGATATCTGAATTCCTCACGAACAACAAGATAAAGCTGTTCGGTACCATCATACAGGAAAACATCAACAATTCGATGTGGAACTATGGCGCGGCCCTTTCGCTCGTCATGCTGGTCATCATCGGAATAACCACCCTTCTGCAAGGCTCGGACAAGCAGGAGGATGCCGCGGGAGGGGTGATCTGAGATGAAGAAACTTATCGCCCGCGCATACATCTGGCTGCTCCTCGTCGTCCTGTACGCCCCGATTGCCTTCATAGTCGTGTTCTCGTTCACCGAGGCGAAGTCCCTCGGCAACTGGACCGGCTTTTCCACGCAGCTCTACCGCAGTCTTTTCACCGGAAGCATGCAGAATTCCTCCGGGCTTCTTGCCGCCGTTGAAAACACGCTCCTGATAGCCCTCGTCGCTTCCGTGATAGCGACTATCCTCGGGACCGTGGCGGCTATAGGCATTTTCAATATGCACGGCCGCAAGAAGCAGACGATGAACTTCCTGAACAACATCCCTATGATCAACCCGGACATCATCACCGGCGTGTCGCTGTTCCTGCTGTTCGTCTTCCTCGGGATAAGCCAGGGCTATGTCACCGTGATCCTCGCGCACATAACCTTCTGCACGCCGTACGTTGTGCTGAACGTGTTGCCGAAGCTCCGACAGATGAATCCGAACATCTATGAAGCCGCCCTGGATCTCGGCGCCACCCCCGCCCAGGCCCTGCGCAAGGTCCTGGTTCCGGCCTTGAGGCCCGGGATGATATCAGGGTTCATCCTGTCCTTCACGATGAGCCTGGATGATTTCGCCGTGACCTTCTTCACCCGCGGGACCATCGGGCTTGACACCCTTTCCACCTATATCTATGCCGACGCGCGCAAGGGAGGCCTGACCCCTGAACTGAAGCCTCTGATGAGCATTATTTTCCTCATCATACTCATCGTGCTGCTGGTGATCAACATCCGTCAATCCAAACAAACAACTGATAAATAAAGAAATGAAGAAACTCCTTGTGCTGGCGGCCCTTTCCGCCCTGCTGCTGTCCTGCGGCGGCAACCGTGAAGAGATCCTTAAGGTTTACAACTGGTCGGACTATATCGACGAGAGCGTCCTCGGCGAATTCGAACAGTGGTACAAGGAAAAGACCGGAGAGGATATCAAGGTCGTCTATCAGACCTTCGACGTGAACGAGACCATGCTCTCGAAGATCGAGAAGGGCCATGAGGACTACGATGTCGTCTGCCCGTCCGATTACATCATCGAAAGGATGCTGAACAATTCCCTCCTTCAGCCTCTCGATTTCGCATCCATCCCGGATTCGATCAATTACATATCCCTGAACAAGTCCCCGTACATCCAGGGGGTGTTCAAGGACATCAACCCTTCTATCGATGCCAACGATTATTCCGTCGCCTACATGTGGGGCACCACCGGAATTCTCTATAACACCGAGAAGGTTACGGCCGAGGAAGCCGGCACCTGGAACGTGATCCGCAATCCCAAGTTCTCCGGGCAGATCCTTATCAAGGATGCCCCCCGCGATGTCTACGGTCCCGTGCTGATTTACCTGAAGCAGAAGGAACTTGGTGAAGGGACCGTCACCCTGCAGGATCTGATGCACGATTCTTCCGACGAGTCCATCGCGGCCGTCGAGGAGTACCTCAGGCAGGTCAAGGACGGAGTGCTCGGATGGGAGGCCGATTTCGGCAAGGACCAGATGACCAAGGGCCGCGGTGTCGTCTCGCTCAACTGGAGCGGGGATGCCGTCTGGGCCATCGACGAGGCTGAAGAGGTCGGGGTCAAGCTCGACTACATCGTCCCGGAAGAGGGGAGCACCGTGTGGTTCGACGGCTGGGTGATCCCGAAATATGCCCGCAATGTCAAGGCCGCCACGTGGTTCATCGATTTCATGTGCCGCCCGGACATCGCCATACGCAACATGGAGGAGACCGGCTACGTGTCCGCCAACGGAGCGTTCGAGGTACTCGAGTCCCAGATTGACGAGGACCTCGATCCCATCGACGTCAGCTATTTCTTTGGCGAACGGGCTTCTTCCGTGCGCGTGGATCCCGTCCTGTATCCGGATAAGGCTGTCATCGACCGCTGCGCCCTCGAGCACGACTGGGGGCAGGACACGGACAAACTTCTTGCGATGTGGTCCCGCGTGAAAGGTGACAACGCCTCGTCGATGACCTATATCGTCATCGTGCTTGCCCTGGCTGTGGTCGCTGTCGTGGCGATCATCAATGCGACAGCCAAGAAACGCCGTCATTCAAAGCGCAGATAGACTATGGACGGCATAGCTCTCAAGGATAAATGTGTCTTGTGGATAAGGGACTGGTTCGATAGGAACGGTCCTTCATGCACTGCCGTCCTCGGGCTCAGCGGGGGAAAGGACAGCACGGTGGCTGCAGCCCTTTGTGCCGAGGCGCTGGGACCCGGCCGTGTCGTGGGAGTGGCGATGCCTTCCCACGGGCAGGGGCTCAACGGGGCGGACGAGATTGCCTCCCGGCTCGGGATACGCTTTCTGATTCTTCCGATAGGGGATGTCGAGGACGAGATGAATGCCCTGTCGGTCAACCTCGAAGGCGGCTTTTCCGTACAGACTGTGCAGAATATCCCTCCCCGTATCAGGATGACCCTGCTGTATGCGGTCGCCCAGTCCTGCAACGGCATGGTGGCCAATACCTGCAATCTCAGCGAAGATTATATAGGATACGCGACCATCTTCGGAGACGCCGCCGGGTCCTTCTCTCCGCTCGGAGGTCTCTGCGTGAGGGAGGTCCATGCAGTCGGGCACGCGCTGGGGCTTCCCGCGCAGTGGGTGGAAAAGATTCCCGACGACGGTCTTCCGAACTCCTGCCCGGACGAGGAGAAATTCGGCTTCAGCTATGCAGTTCTTGACAGTTATATCCGTGAAGGCATCTGCGAGGATGAGGCCGTCAGGGCGAAGATCGACTCCATGCACCGCCGCAACCTCTTCAAGACGGAAATCCTGAGGATTCCGCACTTCACGCCGGACCCTCAGGACTTATAGACGCCCCTTTACCTTTTCGATAGCTTCGAAGGAACCCAAATCGCTCCACTCCCAGAAACCGGGGGTGGAGTATATGTTTTCGGACTTCTCCATGACGGCGAAGTCTATGGATATCTTCTCGCAGGTGGGGAAGAGGGTGGCAAGGGTCTGCTTCTCGGCAGGAGTGTAAAAAGCGGCGGATATCTGGTCCATGACGACGGCGATCTGCGGGACATGGGTGCGGATTTCGCTTTCTATCGTATCCACGTTCCATACGAAGATTCCGGCGTTCCACCAGTAACCGCCTTCGTCGAGATACCTCTGTGCCGTTCCGGCATCCGGCTTTTCCCTGAAGGACTCGACCTTGCAGACCTGGCCGTCGGAGGCGTCCGGGCAGTGGATATAGCCGTAACCGGTATGTGGTGAGTCCGGATGTATGCCGATGCAGACTATGGCATTGTGGCTGTCGGAGAATCCGAGCGCAAGCCTTATCGTGCGCGAGAAGGCCTCGCTGTCCGGAATATAGGCGTCGGCCGGAGTCACGACTATGTTGGCGGCAGGGTATCGCATCCGTATCTTCCAGCATGCATAGGCGATGCAGGGAGCGGTGTTCCTCGAGACGGGTTCGGCGAGTATCTGTTCATCCGGTATCATCGGAAGCTGCTCGTGGATGAAGTGGACGTATTCCTCGGAAGTGAGTATCCAGAAGCGGGCGCCGGGGTCGGTGACGAGAAAGCGCTCGTAGGTGAGCTGGATCATAGTTTTCCCGCATTCCAGGATGTCCAGGAACTGCTTGGGATGTTCAGGCGTGCTGAGAGGGTAGAGTCTGCTTCCTACTCCTCCGGCCATTATTATTACGTGGTTTTCCATTCAGTTTATGTTGTCCAGCAATTCGAACACGCTGCCGGCGAGTTCGGATTTTACGGTTATATGCTCCCTGATCGAACATACGAAGGGATCTTTCTCGAAAGTGGCTCCGCGTACCTGCTGGAAGTCTTCTTCACGGTCCGAAGCGGAGCCGTCGGCTCCGAAACTGGTCATCGCGCTGAGGGAGAACTCCTTCCTCGCGTCTTCCAGCAGCATGCCGTCGAGCTCCACGACGGAGTCTTTCCATTTGTGGATGAGGCCGATGAGGGTCTCGCGGCCGGCTTCGGACAGATCTATGCCGTAGTAGCTCTTGAAGACATCGTATGCCCAGGTCCATTCGTATTCGTAATAGTTGGCGTGCATATCGGCGAAACGTCCTTCGATAGTTTTCACGTCTTTTACGCGGCCGTTCTCGAGGTCGTCCAATAGACGCGCCACCTCGGTTTTCGGCGCGATGAGCCCGGCCATGTCGACCCAGTCTCCGGAGCCGGTAGGAACGGACGGCACGAGTGCGGCCCGGAGCTCTTCCAGCGTGCTGAATTTCGAAGCTTTGATCCGGGAAATCAACGAGTTGCCGAGGAATTTGTCTATGGCGAGGCCATAGAACCTGAGGCCCTTTTTCAGCGAAGTGCGCTTGATCTTGCCGCTCTGGAAGGAGTAGGTCTCGGAGTTCTCTCCCGAGACTTTCTGCAGCCTCTTCAGGAGAGCGGTAGCGTTGAGCATCTTCTGGATGGTGTAGGGGCTGAGAAGATTGTAGTTTATGCAGTCCAGCTTGTCGGGATCCTTCCTGGAATCACGTTTCGGCCATTTCTTTGCGTCGCGTATCGTGCCGACACTGCGCAGGTTCGCTCCGGGCATGATGAACGTCGTGTTCTGCTGCTCGATGAGGTAGGAGAAGGGAAGGTCTGAAGTGTCCTGGTGCGCATCGTGCCTTCCCATCACGAGGGAGAAGGCGCCGACCTTTGCGGGCCAGAGTATGTACGAGTCGGACGAGGTCTTCGCGCCGCGCTCCATGATCCCCTGGTGGATGGGCCCCAGCTTGTACATGTGGTTGGACTGGTTGGAGCCGGAGCCTGCGTTCATGAAGGAGAACATTCCGGCGATAAGCAGCGTGCTCTTGTGGTGGGTCACCGTGAAAGGACCGGCGAAGATGGCGCAGGCTTCTCCGTTCTCTCCCTGGCAGTTGCTGAAAAAGAGGGAGTCCGAGGCCGAGTAAGTGTGCCCGAGCTTGCAGCTCTGTCCGACGAAGCAGCGCTCAAGCGTGACTCCGTCCTCGACAGAGGACCCGCTCGCGATGATGAAGTCGTCGGCTATGACACCGACTCCGATGTGCACGGGGGCAGTTTCGTTGCTGCATATGGATCCGTTCCTCAGGCGGCTGGCGCCCTCGATCTTGCAGCGCTGACCTATGCGTACGTTCTTGATATAGCCCGTATCGACTATGAAAGTCCCGGCGCCGATCGTGCCCCTGTCCGACGAAATCGAATCGGCATAGTCGCGTATCATATCCTGGATGGCGTTCACGGCTCCGGTGCGATGCCTGTAAAGGGCCATGACATAGGCCTGCTGGGCGGAGAGCCTGTCGTATATCGCGACCTCGCGGCCGCCGGTCTCGTTCATCACCGCGACCTGGACCCCGTTGCCGAAGGACGAGACGCCGTCCGTCAGGATTATGTCCACGTTCTCGATGAAGCAGTCGTGCGCTATGTCGTAGTTGGCGATGTAGTTCTTGACATTCTCTATGCAGCAGTCGTCACCGATGCTGACATTGTGGAGCGTGGTGTGATACAGTCCCGTGTGCTTGCGCATTCCGCCGGGGAGGACGATTTCCTTTTCGAAGCGTCCGAGGCGTATTTCGCCGGAGAATCGGGTGGAGAATATGTGGTCAGGCTTGAAGGCCGGGTCCACCAGGATGCCGTTCCAGTCCGTGGCCTGGCATGCGTGGCTTTCAAGGATGCGGATTTCATCCGCTTCCAGATGTCTGAATCGGAGCATGGGTCAGAGTTTTGGGATCTTGAGTTTCATGCCCGGACGAATGGAGCTGCCTATATGGTTGTAATCCATGATGTTCTTGGCGCTCACGCCGGGATATTTCTTTGCTATCGTGTACAGGGAGTCTCCGCTCTTGACGACATAGACCGTATAGCCGGCGGAAGCGGAGGAGGATGTCTGGGATGCAGGTTTTGCCTGAGCCGTTCTGGGCTGCTGCGGTTTGGATGGGGCGGGCGTTGGCGTCTGGTTTTTAGCAGGTGCGGAAGAAACATCGGACGGTCCGGCCCCGCGGTGGTAGATGTATAGCACTTGCCCCGGGCGTATGCTTGTGGACCGCAGGTGGTTCCATTTCATCAGCTGGTTCACGCTGACGTGGTACCGGGAGGCTATCCTTCCGAGATAATCTCCGTTCCGCACCTTGTATGAAGTGCGGACTTCGGACCCGCTGTCCTTGATGTTCTTCAGGATCTGCGGATTCAGCAGCTGGGCCGATTTATGGAGATATAGGGAGTCCTTGTCCGCATCCATGAAGGCCGCAGTCCAGCTGAAAGGAATCTTGAGCAGGCAGGTGCCTTCGTTGCCCGGAATGATTTCGTGGGTGTACTGGGGGTTGAGGTTCTTCAGGTCCTCCATCGGTATTCCGACCACCTCGTTGATCTGTCGGAAGTGCAGGTTGCGGTGGATTTCCATGGTGTCCGTTCCCGCGGGAAGGGTCGTCGGGGCCGGGACGAGTCCGTACTCCTTGTAGT
This sequence comes from Bacteroidales bacterium, assembly GCA_016281435.1. Next base: position 4,928 of record JAEEIQ010000011.1, on the reverse strand, counting down.
AGGTCATCGCGTACATGGCTCCGACAAAGGCAGGTACGTATCCTCTGGTCTCACGGGGCAGGAAGGGGTAGATGTCCCAGAAATCGCGGCTTCCCCCGGCCCTCCGTATCGCTTTGTTGACGTTGCCAGGTCCGCAGTTGTATGAGGAAATCGCCAGGCTCCAGTCCCCGAAGGTCGAGTAAGCGTCCGCGAGGTAGCGGGCTGCGGCGTCGGCTGCTTTTTCGACATCCAGCCTTTCGTCCACGAAGGAATTGATCTTCAATCCGTAGGTGCGGCCTGTCCTGTACATGAACTGCCACATCCCCCGGGCTCCGGCCCTCGATTCCGCGACCGGATTGAGCATGGACTCGATCACGGCCATGTATTTGAGTTCCACGGGAAGGTGGTAGCGGTCGAAGATCTCTTCGAAGATGGGCATGTAATAGGCGCTCAGGCCGAGAACCTGTCCCATGCGGGAAGGCATCTTTTCAGAATAGAGGACCATGTAGTTCTTGACCGTGGAGTTGAAGGGGAGGGTGATGAAGGAATTCATTTTCCTCAGCCTTTCTATCATCACTTCGTCGCTGACGTCGGAAGTGAAACGTACGGAATCCATGTCATAGTCCGGACTGTCATAATCGCTGATGCGCCGCTGCTTGTACCACAGGTGAAGCAGGCTGTCCGTGTTGGCCGGGATTTCCTGGCGGACCGAATCGCTGCCCGGCATCTCGGCAAGTGTCTCCTGTACGCCTTCCGGAGCTTCGAATGCTGCGAAGTCCTCCTGCAGGCTGTCAAGGGAGGCCAGCCTGCTTTCCAACGAATCGACAACCGCCTTGAGGGAATCAAGGCGCATCTGAAGCTGCCTGGTTCTGTCGTCATCCTTCTTGTTCCGGCGCAGGAAGCGCGGCTGGGCGCCGAGGGAAAGTGCAAAGGCGAAAACAAGGCCGATTGTCAGGATCCGTTTCATCTTTTATTTTTCAAGGGCGTTGAAGCGGTTGATGGCTTCGAGGAAATAGTAATCCGCATAGCTGAGGGGAACGTCCACCTCTGATTTGCCGGGCAGCGACCCTACGCTGTGCTTGAGCAGGAAGAATCCGTTCTCGCCGGGACGGGCAAGATATTTCTTGCTTGCCAGGGCGCGTATCTGCTTTTCAGCCAGTTTCTTGTATGCTGCGGCCCGGGCAGCGTCCTTCGTGAGGGTGCTCAGCTCCACGAATGCTGATGCCATGATCGCTCCTGCGGATGCGTCGCGAAGGGCGCCGGGGATGTCGGGGGCGTCGAAGTCCCAGTAGGGGATGCTGTCGCCCGGAAGGCGGCGCATAAGCATTGCCGCCACATTCTCGGCCTGCTCGAGGTATGCCTCGTCCGAGGTCTCGCGGTACATCATCGTGTATCCGTAAAGTGCCCAGGCCTGTCCGCGGCTCCATGCGGAGTCGTCGCTGTATCCCTGATGGGTTTGTTTCTTGACGACTTCTCCGGTTTCGGGATCATAGGCTACGACGTGCCAGGTCGTGTAATCCTCGCGGAAGTGGTTGCGCATCGTGGTATTGGCATGGGTGCGGGCTATCATGTCGAACTCCTCGTTCCCGAAAAGTTTCGAGGCGTATTCGAGGAGTTCGAGGTTCATCATGTTGTCTATGATGACCGGGCATGCCCATTTCTTGGACGACTTCCAGCTCTGGGTTACCCCGGCGACAGGGTTGAAGCGGCCCGCCAGCTTGGTGGCTGCGGCCTGGATCACGGGAAGCCAGGTGCTGTCCCCGGTCGCGCGGAAGGCGTTGCCGAAACTGCTGTTGACCTGGAAACCTATGTCGTGGTGGGTGTCAAGCTCGCATATGCCGGAGAGCTTGAGGGTCTGTTTCTTCGCAAGTCCGAGGACCTCCCCGTCACCTGTGGCCATGTAAATTTCCCAGAGGGTCCCGGGGAAGAATCCGCTGCACCACCAGCGCAGGGGGGCGTCGACGTTCTCCCCGTCCTGGAAGTTGCGGGGCATCATGTCGTCAGGCAGGCGCGAGTCCATGAGGACGCACTGTTTCTTCGCCACGTCGAAGACGCGGTCGGAAAGGTCGGAGAATTTCTCCGTGCAGGAACTTGAGAGTGCCACTGAAGCAGTCAGGATGGCGATCGTGCTTGTCAAGTGTTTCATGTTTATCATCGATTGTTGCATTAAAATCTGATTCCGAGCCTCAGGCCCATGGATGGATTGAAGGCATATTGGTTTTCGGGTGCAAGGACGGCGGGTCCCAGGGACATGGTGATGTCGTCCGTCACTTCAAAATCATGCATGTAGGCGAAGACGTTGGCGTCTATGGCCTGGAGAAGATAGACGCCCAGCAGGGTGACTATGGAATAATCCCTGTATCTGCGGTAGACATCCCTGTAGTAGAGCGCCGTTTCGGCTGAAATGGGGCCGGTGTATGTGGTCTCCGTGTCCGTCGCTTCCCTGTAGATGCGGCGGAAGCGCTGGTAGTTCACCGAGTTGAGGTTCCAGAAATGTATGGCCCCGATCATCCCTCCCCAGTAGATGGGTATCTTCCAGTATTCCTTGTTGTACACCTGACCGAGACCGGGGACGAGGAGGGCATAGAGGGTGGCCCTTCCGGGCTGTGGGAACACGTTCGGCTTGTAGCTTGCCACTCCGTCCATCAGGGACGCCCACCAGACAAGTCCGGCCCCCGCGAAGCACAGGTTGCTCATGGTCTTGTACCTGGAGTCCCCTCCGGAGTTATATCTGGACAGGGACCAGATACCGGTGCCGACCCCGGCCGCCAGGCCGCCGTAGATTATGGGAAGCTTCCAGTATTGCTTGTTGTAGATCTGGGAACTGCCGACAAAAAGGGTGGAGCCCGCGAACATGGTCCCTATCTTCAGTTCGTTCTTGTGCGCCAGCCCGCCGAAAAATTCCTTGAAGGAGAACAGGACGTCGATGGAATCCTTGTCCGCGGGGTCGTCGTTGTAGCTCTGCGTGAAGGCATCCTCCTTGAACTGGGCCCTGGACGGAAGTCCCGTGGCCATAAGGAGGAAGACGGCGGCTATTATGAACGGCAGGCCTCTGCGCATCATCTCAGATACCGGATTCGTCGAGCGCTTTGAGGAAGGCGCGTACCTCGTCGTCGGAGTTGAACCTGATCGTCATCGAACCTTTGCCGGAGGCGCTGCGCTTGAGGGATATGTCGTTGGAGAAGAATTTGCCTATATGGCCGAGGACCTGGTAGTAGTCGTCAGGAAGCACCTGTTCCTTGTCCTTAGGCTTCGGGCGGCGGCCGGAGCCCTTGAGTATCTTCCGTACTTCGTCTTCCAGCTGCCTGACGGAGAGTCCCTCCTTGATCACGAGGTCGCAGAGAGATTCCTGGACGGCCGGGTCTTCCACTCCGAGGATGACCTTCGCGTGGCCGACGGAAAGCAGTCCTACCTTCAGGTCGTGCTGGACCTTTGCGGGAAGTTTCAGCAGCCTGATGCAGTTGGTGACGGAGGCCCTTTTCTTGCCCACCCTGTCGGCCATGGCTTCCTGCGTGAGGTTGCATTCGTCTATCAGGCGCTGGTAGCTCATTGCGAGCTCGATGGGGTCGAGATTCTCCCTCTGGATGTTTTCCACGATGGCCATTTCGAGCATTCCCTTGTCGTCGGCGTCGCGGACATAGGCCGGGATCATCGTCATTCCGGCCATCTGGCAGGCTTTGAAGCGGCGTTCACCGCTGATGATCTGGTAGCGTTTGTCGGATATCTTCCTGACGGAGATGGGCTGGATGAGGCCCAGGTTCCGGATGGAGGTCGCCAGCTCCTCGAGCGCTTCGGGGTCTATCGACATGCGGGGCTGGAAAGGGTTGGCTTCCACCATGTCCACAGGTATGCGGAGGATGTCGGAGGTGTCCTGCCGGGGCTTTGTCCCCGCTATTTCCTTGTTGACGTATCCTACGGGCTTGCGGAGGGTGTCCACTGCGGCGGTGTCTCCGAGAAGGGCTCCGAGGCCCTTGCCTAATCTGCTCTGGTCTTTGTTCATCGGGCTTGTTTCTGCGAGGCCGAGAGGTCTCCGTTGCGTTCGAGCACCTCCTTGGCGAGGTTGAGATAGTTGGACGAGCCGGTGCTCATGATGTCGTATAGGATGATGGGCTTGCCGTGCGACGGGGCTTCGCTCAGGCGTATGTTGCGCTGGATCACGGTGCGGAAAACCATTTCCTTGAAATGATCCCTGAGTTCACCGGCCACCTGGGAGTGGACTTTCGTGCGCCCGTCGAACATGGTGATCACAAAACCTTCTATGGTAAGGTCAGGGTTGACCCCGTCCTCGACGAGGCGTATGGTCTGCAGGAGCTTGCCCAGCCCTTCAAGGGCGAAGAATTCAGGCTGTACCGGAATCATCACAGAATCCGCGGCCGCAAGGGAGTTGACCGTCACGAGACCGAGGGAAGGGGAGCAGTCCAGGATAATATAGTCGTAGTTGTCCCTTATCGGAGCGAGGGCCTCGCGGAGCACCGTGTCGCGTCCTTCAACGTCGACGAGCTCGAACTCTACCCCCACGAGATTGATGTGCGAGGGGATCAGGTGCAGGTTTGCTATCTCCGTCTGGATCAGGGCGTCCTCTATTCCTATCTGGCCGATCAGCACTTCGTAAAGGGTGCGCTTCTCCCCGTTTTCGGGCGAAAAGTTCAGTCCTGACGTGGTGTTCGCCTGCGGATCTGCGTCGATGACGAGGACCTTCTTCTCAAGTACTGCAAGGCAGGCCGCAAGGTTGATCGCGGTGGTGGTCTTGCCGACTCCGCCCTTCTGGTTCGCTATGGCTATTATCTTACCCATTCTGTCTTTATTCTCAATATATCGTTAAAAACTTAAAAACTGTATAATTTTCAACTCATTACAACAACAATAGCCCGTTTCGGGGTGCCAGAGACACCCGCTGAACGACCTTGAACAAAAGCCGAAAAAAGTGTTAAAAAACCGCGGAAATAATG